>DAOTXM010000238.1:0-6357 GCA_034435215.1 Anaerolineales bacterium | reverse complement strand
CGTTTCTGGCGGGATTTATCCACAGAAAAACGCAGATAAACACCGATTCTTGATAAATGATCCTGAATAATCCCTTTCATCTGTGTTTATCTGTGGTGAATTTTTGCCCTTTCCCGTTAAAAACGGTAGAGCCATTTTGGCTTGACTGCCAGCCGTTTTCAGGCAAAAATGTTCGAAAAGTTGTACCTTTCTGCTGCTTACGTTTGAGGCCTGAATTTGTACCCGTATACCAGATATATACCCCGCTGGTGTAAATTTGATTACTTTATAGCTAAAATGCTGAACCAGGAAGCTTACAACCTGGCTAATTCCTTCTGCAAAGATGGGCGGCGGGCATAGGTGGTTTTGATTTTGTTGAAATAGGTTTGCCATTCTTCCCTACGGCCAGATTGGATGTAGGCTTGTTTAGCCTTGGCCAGCCAGCGCGCGGCATGTGGATAATACTTGCTCTGGGTCGGCTCAATTAATTTTTCGGCTTCCTGAATAGAAATCCGAATCACCCAATCTGGGCGGTAGGCAATAACTGCGTCGGCCACTTTTTCGCGCAGGCTGTAGTCGTAAGTGTTTTTCTCAGCGATAACGATAGCTTCATCCCACTGTTGTTCATGCAAATAGATGCTGGCAAGCGTATCCAAACGCCCAGATTGGAGCAGGATTCTCATTTGTTTTGGTTGGAGTTCTGTCCAACGTTCGCCGGAAAGCCGCTGGATGTGTTTATAGGTTTCCAGGCTGGGGGCTTCAGCAAATGCAGCGAGATGGGCCTGTAGCGCCGATTCCCGACGTTCCTGGGATTCTTCCAATGGAGCAAGCCAGATTGCCAGGTGATATTTTTGTCCGCCAAGAGTTAGTCCATGTTCAGCCAGGGCGAGGGCTTCTGACAAGCGGCTGCTCTCGCGCAGGGTTTTGGCAATGGCCAGTACCTGGTTTGGATCTGTAAGTTGGTATGCGACGCGAATGGCTGCATCGGTGTCGCCAAGTTGCAGGAGTTTTTGCGTGTAGCGCAGGTACTGTCCGGTTTGCTGGCACAGGGACAGGAATTCATCCGTGCGCCCCTGACGCTCAAGTACATTAAGTTTGGCTGCATCCAGGTCGGCGGTGAAATCGTTGACGTATTCGGGGTGCGTTTCCCAGCCATATTCTAGCGCAAGTTGGGCAATTTCCACGCCATTATCGATGCCGTAATCAGATAGGTCTTTTGCAATGGGGGCAAGTTTGCGTTCCAAGGTCTTACGTTCTTTTTCATCCAGGCCGGCGCTGAGAATTGCTTCTGCCAGGATTTCCCCGGCGTAGTCGGCGCTACCGCCAAGATCACCATCAGAGTCGTCGAACATTTCGTAGGCATCATAGAGTTCTTCGAGCAGGGCGAGCAGGATGGTGATAGCTCCCTGGGCATCCCCGGCGGCAAGTATCTCTGAAGCAGAATTGGTGATTTCGTCGAGATCGTTGGAAGCGCTGTAGGATGATCCGTAATCATCGTAATAACCCCGGCCCGGGCGTAGGACATTTTTGATGCGTTTGCGCCAGGCCGATTCGGATACCTGGCTGACCGGTCTGGGCTGGGATTCCGATGCTGTAACGGTAGCAGGTGCCAGGGTCGTTTCGAGCCAGGTGTAAAGCTCGGGATGGCAGTCAGACAGTTTGGTGAGAACCGATACCAGCTTGGCCTTGTCCATGTCTTGCAATAAAGCGGAAATGGGTTTGCGTTCGGTGAACTCCCCCGGTTTGTGGATGTAAGTCAGCAACAGGGCGACGAGGTGCTTACAGTAGCCGCCAAAATCGTAGGGACAGGTGCAACTGGTAGACCGAATGCCGCCTTCATCGAGTTCGATGCGAAGACGGTAGGTGTATGTGCCTACGCAATCGGCGAGCAGGGTGTTGCCTTGTCGGACGGTGTTGTAAATCGAGCCGGAGTGGTAGTATTCGCGCCCACGCTCGAAGCTTTGCTCACTGGCGAACGAACGGATGGTGGATTCGGTCAGGGTTGTCATGGTGTTAATCCAGTAGGCTGTCTGGCCTGTCGACCAAGGTTGCCAATGGGATGGCATGGATGTTTTCTGCCAGTGGATAGATATGTGGTCCGGGATAGATTACCAGCAATTTTGACAAATCCAGATCGGTAAACGCTGTACGCATGGAAGGGGTCAGACGTGGAGCGTCCACGCGTTTACATTCCACGCCAATGCGCTTGCCATTTTTTATCAGGAGCAAGTCGAGTTCTGCCCCTGAGTGGGTTCCCCAAAAGTAAACTTCATCCGGTATTGTGGCTTTGATAACTTCTTCGATGACAAAACCTTCCCAGGATGCACCACTACGAGGATGCAGGAGCAGTTCCTGTTCGGTGCGAATCCCGGATAGATAGTGTAATAAACCCGTATCACGGATATAGACTTTGGGCGTTTTAACTTGCCGTTTGCCCAAGTTTGCATACCAGGGTTGGAGCAGGCGAACCATGAACAAATCTTGGAGCAAATCAATATATCGACGGGCAGTCGTTTCGCCAACGTTCAGGGTGCGGGCAGCTTCAGCCACATTCCAGACTTGCCCGTGATAGTGCGCCAACAGGCTCCAAAAGCGGAATAAGCTGGTGGACGGGATGTTGAAACCAAACTGCGGAATATCTCGTTCCAAAAAAGTGAGAACAAAATCCTTACGCCATTCCAGGCTGGTTTCATCGCTGGAGGCTGTGAATGAAAGTGGATATCCTCCGCGCCGCCAGAGCAGATTCTGTGCTTCGGCTCCCACTTCTGCTAAACTAAACCCACTCATCGTAAGGATGGAAATTCGCCCGGCTAGTGACTCGGATGACTGACGGAGCAATTCAGGTGATGCGCTACCCAAAATCAGGAAGCGGGCTGGCAAAGGGATTCGGTCGGCTAAGACTCGTAAAATAGGGAAGAGTTCCGGGCGACGCTGGATCTCATCGATAACTACCAATCCCTTTAAATCTTGCAGGGCGGTCATCGGTTGGTCGAGCCTCGCCAGGCTGAGGGGGTCTTCCAGATCAAAATAATTAGCCGATGTGGGGGGAACGAATTGCCTTGCCAGGGTTGTTTTGCCGCATTGACGAGGCCCGATCAGTGCTACAACACGATTGGCTTCCAATTTACTCTGGATTGTATTTTTTAGGAGAGTTCGAGCAATCATAGAAATATAATACCATGAAAATCCACCATTATGGAGAGGATTTTCATGGTATTATTTTCTGCTTGCTATGTCCTGTAAAAACAATCACTCCCTGTCAGACGTATCCTGTTTTGCTGGCCATTCGGCGATAGCCGCTTTTCTCAAGCTTAATGCCGCCTACGCTTGTGGCCGAAATTTATACCCGTATACAATCATCCCCCGTTCGTCGCCGTCATCGCGCATCTTGCGCGTGACCATTTCCACCGGCATGCCGATTTGTACGGTATCCTGATCCACATCGGTCAATTGGGCAGTGACCATCGGGCCTTCGTCCAATTTTACGAGTGCGACAGTGTAGGGAGCGCTGCTGTCGTAACCAGCAGGTGCTTCGTAGATGGTTGTATATGAGTACACTTCCCCCTTGCCACTAAATGTGTAAAGGGTTTTAGCCTCGCCGCCGCACGCGGGACATACATCGCGCGGCGGGAAGATCTTGTATTCGCAGTGCGGACAAACTTCCCCGACCAATCCGTAACGTTGTTGTTTGAGTCGCCAATGGCGCGGGATTTCCATAAAACAATACTCCTTGAATCAAAAATTCTATACTCCATTGTAAGGAACGGGACTATCAGGAACTATCAGAAAAGAGACCTTTCGGAACTGATAGTTTTAGAGAGTTGCTCGATCAAATTTTTCCAAGACATGTGTGACTGCGGTGGATGCTGGTCCACCCAGGGACTGGATGAGCGCGTAACGCGCATCTGCGATCTGATTCGCACCTGCCTGACCCCGTAGCTGCTGGGCTGCTTCGACAGCCTGGTACACGCCCGTAGCACCACCGGGAAAGCCACGCGCCTTGAGCCCGCCCATCGTGGCGCACGGGATACGTCCGTTCAGGGCAATGTGTCCTTCGGCGGCCAGTTTCCAGCCCTGGCCACGGGCAGCAAACCCGACTGCTTCGAGTGAAAGCGCGGCATAGATACTGAAGGCGTCATGATATTCGAACAGGCTGACCTGCTCGAGCGTGAGGTTGGCTTGCTTCATGGCTTTTCCCGCCGAAAGCTGGGCGGCTTCGAAGAAGAGCATGTTCTTGCGGTCGTGCAGGGCCAGCGTATCGGACGCAGTAGCGGAACCGGCTACCTTGACGAGCGGATGCGGCCAGTTCGACGGCAGCAGGTCGCGGCGGGTCAGAACGAGCGCGGCAGCGCCGTCCGCATTGGGGGCCGCGTCGAACATGTTGAGCGGCTCGCTGACCATCCCCGCTTTGGCATACGTCTCAGGCTTGATAGCCTTCTGGAACATGGCGTTCGGGTTGCCGGCGCCATTGGCATGCGCGGTGAGCGCGAACCCGGCAAAGCCGTCGGCAGGGACGTTGAACTCATGCATATAGCGCTTCATAATGAGCGCGGCCTGGGCTGTGGGCGTCATACCTTGCACGGCCTCGAAATCGGAGTCGGACGTGGTAGCCAACGCTTCGTCCACACCTGCCCCGACCACGTCTGTGAACTTTTCCACACCCACGACCAGGGCGGTGTCGACCAGGCCGCTTTTGATGGCCAGGTAAGCCTGCCGCAGGGCTGCGCCGCCGGAGGCTCCCGCCGCTTCGATGGTGACGGCCTCGATGCCGGTCAGGCCCGTGTAATCGGCCAGCAGCGCGCCCAGATGGGCCTGTTTCGAAAGGTTGGGGGCCAGCATGTTGCCCACGAAGAGCGACTGGGGGCGCAGGCCGCCCGCGTCTTTGATGGCGGCGCTGATGGCGTAGTAGGCCAGGTCGCGCAGGCTTACGTCCCAGTGCTCGCCGACGGAGGTCTGGCCGAGGCCAGCGATGATTACTTCAGTCATAAATTCCTTTTTCAACGATGGTCGAGTAGGGCGCAGCCCGTATCGAGACCACAATTCTTGCCAAGTATAAAGAATGTTTTCTGGTTACCTGCTGGTCTCCCCGGCCGCCATGGTCCGGGGCGGGCGATACGCCCCTCAACTTACGCTCGGGGCTACTCGACCAGCGGGGTTTACTTCATCGTGATCTTCCCGCGGTAGCGGGCGTAGGTGGCGTAGTCGATCTCGATGCGGCGGGCAATGTAATCCTGGGTCTTCAGGGCTTTGTCGCGCCGCTCGAGGATCTTGTCCGTGACGGTCAGGTCGAAGGCATCCGAGCCAGCGCCGGAGCCGAAGGAGACCAGCAGGATGCGGTCGCCGGGCTGGGCCACATCCAGGGTGGCGGTCAGGCCGATAATGGACGAGCCGGAGTAAGTGTTGCCGATGACCGGCACCAGCAGGCCGGGCTCGATCTGCTCGGGCGTGAAACCCAACATCTGCGCGGCGCGCTGCGGGAACTTGGTGTTGGGCTGGTGGAAAATGGCCCACTGGTAATCCCTGGCGGTCACGCCGAGCGCTTCCATCAGTGTGCTTCCCGCCGAGGTGATGTGATGGAAATAGGCCGGTTCGCCGGTGAAGCGCACACCGTGTTCGGGGTATTTCTGGTACTCGCGCCGCCAGAAGTCGGGCGTGTCGGTCACGTAGGAGTACGAAGCGTTGATGGTCGCCAGCGCGTTCTCAGCCGGACCGAGGATAAAAGCCGCGCCGCCCGCCGCCGCGGTGTATTCGAGCGCGTCACCGGGACGGCCCTGGGCGGTGTCCATGCCGATGGCCATGGCGTAGTCCGCCATGCCGGAGCCGACGAAGCCCATGGCAGCGACGATGGCCTCCGTGCCGGCCTTGCAGGCGAACTCCCAGTCACCGGCCTGGACATTGGGCACGGCGCCGATGGCTTCGGCCACCACCGTGGAGGTCGGTTTGACGGCATAGGGATGCGACTCCGAGCCAACCCACACGGCACGCAGTTGGTGGGCGTGGATCTCGGCGCGCGCCAGCGCATTGCGCGCCGCTTCGATGGACATGGTAATCACGTCCTCGTCCATGCCGGGGACGGCTTTCTCTTTGACGGGCAGCGCCGCCTTGCCGCCGGCCCACACACGGGCGATCTCCTTGGCGGGGATGCGGTAACGCGGCACGTACGCGCCGTAGCCGGTAAAGCCGACCGGGCGAGTGGGTTTGAGCAGGGAGGATGATTGGGGAGTTGTCATATTAACCTGTTTTCTTTCCTGACTTGTTTGTCGTTGTAAATTCGTTTTATCTAGTGGTAAGAACAGATACCCTTGATAATTTGGTAACGTAATTGCACCAGCTCGGGAAAATCATAGAAAAACTTTATCTTTTGCTCGGGTACCGTGT
>DAOTXM010000237.1:0-6595 GCA_034435215.1 Anaerolineales bacterium | reverse complement strand
CCCCCCCCCCCCCCCCCCAACACCGTTTTTGCCCTACTTTTTTGCATAGGTCTGTGTAGATACCAAGAATCTAAAAAGGAGTGATTTGAAAATGTATACGGAAGGAGCTGGAAATGTTTAAAAATGTGTATGTTCCTTACAAAGGATACTGGAGTTCGCCTTTTTGCCGTTGGCAGGGATCGCTCCAAAATCAGCATGCCGTGGAGTTGGCGGCAGCCACGGCGAAACGGTTCTTTGAATTACGCGGGATCACGCCTGAGATCTTCGATGGCATCGTCTTCGGCGCAACCGTTCCCCAAAAAATGTGGTTTTACGACGCCCCCTGGTTTGCCACGCTGATTGGCAATCCGAATATCGGCGGCCCCCGAGTCGCCCAGGCGTGCGCCACCTCCACGGTCTCTATCAATGTTGCGGCATCTTTCATCGAGGTGGGAAACAACGCCAATGTGTTGGTGGCTACCTGTGACCGGACATCGAATTGCCCGAACATTCTCTGGCCGAATCCTTCGAGCCTTGGCGGAAAGCCGGACTTCGAGAGCTGGATGTTGGACGGTTTCAACTTCGAACCGACTGGCGACACCGGCCCCTTGGGCACGGCCAATAATGTCGTAAAGGAGCATGGCATCACCCGGGAAGAATCCGATGCCCTGGTTCTCGATCGATATAATAAATACTTGATGTCGACGGCGGATGACCGCAAATTTCAGAAACGCTATATGATTCCTGTAGAAGTCAGGCTCTCCAAGAAACAGACCGTCCTTGTGGAAGAGGATGAAGGGATTACGCCTTGCACCGCCGAAGGCCTGGCAGGACTGAAAACGATGGGCCCGGATTCTATTATTACCGTCGGCGCCCAGACCCATGCGGCAGATGGGAATGCCGGCATGATCGTCACCACAAAGGAGAAGGCGGATGAGCTTTCCGCCGATAAGACCGTGACCATCCAAATTCTTTCTTATGGATTTGCGCGCACTAAAAAAGCGCACATGCCTGACGCGCCGGTCCCAGCATCGGTGCAAGCCCTGGAAAGGGCGGGCATAGCGGTGTCCGATCTTGCGGCGGTAAAGACCCATAACCCGTTTTCTGTTAACGATATCATCATGAGAAAAGAGATGGGGATCGACGACAGGATATTCAACAATTACGGAAGCTCTTTGATTTTCGGGCACCCTCAAGGACCCACCGTCATGAGGTTGGCTATTGAACTGATCGAGGAGTTGGTTCTAAAAGGCGGCGGCTATGGACTGGTAGCCGGTTGCGCGGCAGGCGATTCAGGAGCTGCCCTGGTTATCAAGATGAGTTAAAAAATTAATGAGGAAATATCCAATGAAGAATAACGACAATCTCTACCCTGGCTTTTATAATCCCTTCCTCATTTGTCCCACCCGGCCGATACCCGAAGAGATAGCCGTGATCGGGGCCGGGAATATCGGTCCGGATATCGCCTATTCTCTGCGGACCGGCCTTCCAGAGAAGAAACTGTACCTGGTGGATGTGATTGAAGAGCCTCTCAAGAAAGCAAAGGAACGCTTCGAAGAATATGCAAGAAAAGGGGTGGAGAAGAAGATGCTGCGCCCCGAGCTGGTCGAAACCATCCTGGGTAATATCATATACACCACGGATTACGATAGTCTTAAGAATTGTGGCCTGGTCATAGAAGCGGCAACGGAAAACCTTGAGCTGAAGAAGAAAATCCTTTCAAGCGTCGAATCGATTGTCGGAAAGGATGCAATCATAACGTCCAATACCAGCGGCATGACGGCGGATATGATCTTCAGCCATTTGAAACACCCCGAAAGAACCACGATCACCCACTTTTTTGCGCCAGCATGGCGTAGCACGGGGGTCGAGGTAATCAATTGGGAAGGCGCGGATAAGAGCGTCATCGATTTTCTTCTCTGGCTCTTGGCCCAGGTTGGTAAAACACCGGTGGTTGCCCGGAGCGCCTTTTCCTTTATTCTTAACCGGTTATTCGAAACATGGGCGAGTGAAGCCGCATGGTTGCTCGAACGAGCCACCAGTAAAGAGATCGATTATGTTAGCGAAGAATTTCTTGGTGCCGGGCCCTTTTTTGTGACGAGTATGGGCGGCGGCAACCCGCTGACATATGCGTCCCAAACCCGCAGAATGGCTGAAAGAGAAGCCTATGCGCCAACCCGGATCCTGCTGTCCGTAGAAAAATGGGCTGTCAACAAACCCGGCACCAAGGTCGAAGTGCCCCCTGATCTTGCAGAGTGGATCAGGATGCGCTTCCTGGGAGCCGTCTTCTCCCAATGTTTCGACATTGTGGACAGGAATATCGGCACCCGCAGCGATCTCAATTTCGGCAGTGTGATCGCCCTCGCATATAAGAAAGGCGTACTTGACCTTATGACCGATCTGGGTGCTGAAAAGGTTAACAGCATCATGCAGAAATTCAATGCCGAGCGTCCCGGTTTTCCGCAACCCACGAAACCCCTTGAAGCATATTTCGATTTCCTGCGGGATATCCTGGTCGACCGGATGGATGGGATAACTGTTCTCACAATCCGGAGGCCTCAGGCAGCCAATGCACTGAGTGACCACACTTGTAACGAAATACTCGCCGAGCTGAAAAGAGGTGAAGAAGACCCATCCGTGAAAGGTTTCGTGATCACCGGTTACGGTCCCAAGGCTTTTTGCGCGGGCGCGGATATCGGTGGATTCGTTGCTACCTTCGGGGACCATGAGAAGGGCCAGGCATTGTCCCGCGGAAATTCGAAAGTCCTGGAGTACATCGACCGGATGAATAAACCAGTTGTTGTGGCGCTCAACGGGTTTGCCATGGGAGGCGGCACCGAACTGGCCATCCGATGCCATAGCATGGTGGCAATGGAAAAAGCATTTCTGCAGCTTCCGGAGATCAAATTGGGGATGATACCTGGAATGGGAGGCGTCGTTATCCCGTATCGCAAGTGGCCCCAAGCCGCGGCAAAGTTTCACGCAATGATCGGTGCTGCCGAAAGAATGACGGTGAAAGAGGCCGTGGAAATTGGAATTGTAAAAAAGACTGCATCGAGCTTCCCCGACCTGATCGATGCGGCCATCGCTGAGGTGAACAGGCTCCAGGGAAACATACCCCGCATCAGCGAGGGGCCGGTTGAAATTCCCCCGTTCACTGTTCCTGAAGCGCCGATGGCCGAGGATCTTCCACTCAGCAAGGAGATCCTGGGAATCATCGGCGGGGTCATCAACAAGGCCGCAAAAGCCGAGACGCTGGCGGAAGCCCTGGAGATTGCCTATTTGGCGGCCGGCGATATCTCCTGCGCCAAAGACTGCAAAGAAGGGGTTACCGCATTTCTGGAAAAGAGAAAACCCGAATTTAACAAATAGCTGCGATTTCGAAAAAATAACCGAAAATTGGGGTGTTGGGCGTGCGCACGCTCAACACCCCAATTTTCGGACTTCTTTTGAATAATTTGATATTGTTGAACTATTCTACGCTTTCAAAAGCGCTTTATAAGAACAAAATAAAGGAGAAGACAATTGCCTGTCTCTGTACTCAAAGATGTAACAGTCGTCGAATGTGCTACCTACGTCACCGGCCCTTACGCAACCGCACTGCTGGCCGATTTGGGTGCGCGAGTCATTAAAATCGAAGCTCCACCGGACGGGGATCCTTACCGATACTTCGCCCCCGGTGAGTACTATAGTCCGAACTTTGCGCATCTGAATCGCAACAAACAGAGCATCTTGTTGGATCTGAAAGCGCCTGACGGCAAGAAAATCTGCCTTGATTTAGTCCAAAAAGCCGATGTATTTGTCGAGAATTTTCGTCCTGGCGTTGCCGCGCGCCTTGGCCTGGGCTACAAGACCTTGCAGGCACTGAACTCTAGACTTGTCTATTGCTCCATTTCAGCTTTCGGCCAATCCGGTCCCTATGCAAAAAAGCCAGGCTTCGATACTCTAGGTCAGGCAATGAGTGGCCTTTTGGGTTTACTCACGGATCCTGAAGAGCCAAAGATCATGGGCGTTGCCTTATCGGATTATATAACAGGGTTGTCAGCTGCTTATGGGATTCTCGGCGGATTATTTACGCGGCAGACCTCCGGCCAAGGCCTGAAAGTGGAAACTTCATTGTTGCAGGCGACCCTGTCGTTCATCGGTGAAACCACTGCGAGTTATCTCAGCACCGGCACGGTTCCCGATCGCATCGCCAGAGTCAAGAACAGTCACGCGTTCGCATTCGTAACGAGGGATAATTTACCCCTGGTAATTCATTGCTCGGTACCGGAAAAATTCTGGCTTGCGCTCTTGAAAGCCACGGATCGAATGGAGATTGCGGAAGATGCGAGGTTCAAAACTCGAGACGACCGCCGCCGGAACTTCGAGCAACTGGAAAGGGAACTGGCTCCGACTTTCGCGATCAAGGACCGGGAACAATGGTTGCGTATTCTGGAAGAATACGATGTTCCGGCGAGCCCTTTATATACCATGAAAGAAGTTTTGGAGGACCCACAGGTCCTTCATCTCGGGTTAACGGAAGAAGTGGAGCACCCAAAGACAGGCAAGGCAAAGTTCGTCAGAGGCCCCGTGCGCTACAAAGCTCTATCTGTAGAAAAATCCGAGCCCCCCCCGCTTCCGGGCGAGCACACGGATACGATCCTTGCGGAACTCGGCTACAGCAAGGCCGACATCGAAAAACTCTCGAGCCCAGCGCGTGCGAAAAAGGGCAAAGCAAAATCCTAGAGTCGGGTTGGCGCATCGGATAGCGAGTTGAGTGTGAGATGCCCTATTGCCAGATAACGGTGAGGCGCTTGTTCGTTGAGAGCATCCAGGAGGTAGAACCACAATGACCGCATCTCTGCGTGAGATTTTCGAATCTCGCTCGGTCGCCGTCGTTGGCGCATCTAAGGATCCATTCAAAGCAGGACATCAGGTCGTGCGAACGCTGCTTGCCACCGGATACCTGGGCAAGGTTTATCCGGTCAATCCCAACGAAAATGAGATCCTGGGTTTACCGTGCTACAGTTCCATCGCTGGGATCAAGGAACCGCTCGACCTCATCGTGATCAGTTTGCCGGGTAAGGCGGTCATCACCGTGATGGAGGAAGCCGAGCAACGCGGCGATGTCAAAGGCGTTGTAGTGCTCTCCGCCGGCTTCGCCGAAACGGCGATCCCGGAAAACGTCGAGGCGCAGCGGCAACTCGCCGAGATTGCCCGGCGTGCAGGCATCCGGGTATTTGGGCCGAATTGTATCGGGATCATGAACCCAGACCTGAAACTCGTCACAGGATTCCACCCTGGGATCAGTCTTGTTCCCGGCAATCTCGGTTACGTGACGCAGAGCGGCGCGCTTGGCGGCTCGCTGGTGACGCTGGCCCTCAGTCAGCCCAAGCCGCTGGGCTTTGCGCGATTCGGTCACGTCGGTAACATGTGCGATGTGTCGAACGTGGAATTGATCGAAGAGTACGGCAACGATCCCAGGATCAAGGTGATTCTTGTCTATCTCGAAGGAGTCAAGGACGGTCGAGAGTTCATGCGCGTCGTGGGCCAGGTGACCAAAAACAAACCGGTACTCGTGCTCAAAGTTGGGCGCACAGAGATCGGATCCAAGGCGACGCTCTCGCATACCGGCACGCTCGCTGGTGCGGATGTGGTGTACGGCGGCGCGTTCAAACAATGCGGGGTCGTGCGCGCGAACACGATGCACGATTTGATCGCTGGCGCAAAAGCGATTTCGATGTCCCCCAAACCGCGTGGCAACCGGGTTTGCATCCTTACCGAAGCTGGCGGCATGGGCGTCATCAGCATGGACGAGGTAGAAGCCGGCGGCGTGTTGGAACTTGCACCGATGAGCCAGGACACGTGCGAGAAACTGACCGCCCTGTTGCCGCAAATGGCGATGGTCTGCAAACCGAATGGGTACGTAGATATGTCCGCCGCTGCGATGGCGAAGGAATTCGGCGAAGCGATGCGTCTTGTCTTGTCTGACCCGAATGTGGATATGGTTTTATTGAACAGCATTCCGCCCACCTTCCTGCCCGCCATGGATGTCGCGCAAGCCGTTGCGCCGGTCGTCAAGGAATTTGACAAACCGGTCGTGGCTTGTTTCACGGTCAGCCAGGCTATGGCAGAGACGCGCCGCTATCTCGAAGAGAACGGCATCCCCACGTTCGATACGCCTGACTATGCCGTGCGCGCCCTGGCGGTGTTGACCCAGGCGACCTTCAATGTGAGTCATCCACTTGTCGATGTGCCTGCCGCTCATCACCCGATTCTCGATCAAGCTCTTACGGAGAGGCGCCATCTTTTAGAGCCCGAGTCGCTCGATTTTCTCAGCGATCATGGCATCGCGATGATGCCGCACGTTTTGGCGCGAACCCGGGAAGAAGCGCAGCGCGCCGCGATGGACATGAAGGGCCCCGTCGTGCTCAAGATCGTTTCGCCACAAATCATTCACAAGAGTGATGTCGGCGGCGTCAAGATGGACCTTCAAGGTGCCGAGGCGGTGGGTCAAGGTTATGACCAATTGGTGAATGACGTCAAACGCGCGACAGTCGCAATAGACATTCACGGTGTGCTGGTCGTACCGATGGCGGGACCGGGCACCGAATTGATCATCGGGATGGTGCGC
>DAOTXM010000236.1:0-17409 GCA_034435215.1 Anaerolineales bacterium | reverse complement strand
GGTATTATGGGCGAGGATAGCTCGCCCATAATACCCCACACTCCCCTTCCTTTTGAAAAGATACTGTTGGAGATATTTTTATGCCAGAACAATATGATGTCATTGTAATTGGTGCTGGTCCTGGGGGCTATGTGGCCGCCATCCGTGCGGCGCAACTCGGGCGGAAGACCGCCATCGTCGACAAACAATGGCTGGGCGGTGTGTGCCTGAACGTTGGCTGTATCCCATCCAAGGCGCTGCTCAAGAATGCCGAACTGGCCCATACCTTGCGTGAGCGCGCCGGGGAATTCGGGTTTTCCTTCGACAACCTCAAACTGGACTTTAGCGCAGCCGTCAAACGCAGCCGGCAGGTATCCGACCGGCTGGTCAAGGGCGTCGGGTTCCTGATGAAGAAGAACAAGATCGACGTCTTCATGGGGACGGCGCATCTTCCTAAGCTCGGCTCTTCGGCTACGCTCAGAGCTGTCACCGTTACCGGTGCAGACGCTAAAACGACAGAATTATCGGCTAAAAACATCATTGTGGCCACGGGCGCTTCTTCGATCGTGCCCCCGGCCTGGAAAGTGGATGGGAAGAAGGTCGTCACTTACCTGGAAGCCATCGTGCAGGAGACCCTGCCCAAATCCGTCATCATCATCGGCGCGGGCGCCATCGGTGTGGAGTTTGCCACCGTCTGGAGCGCCTACGGCGCAGAGGTGACCATCGTCGAGATGCTGCCCAGCCTGGTGCCCATGGAAGATGAGGAGATCGGGAAGGAGTTGAAGAAGGCCTTCGACAAGCGTGGCATCAAGTCCCTGGTGGGGCATAAGGTCGAATCGGTGGAAGCCACCAAGACGGGCGTCAAGGTAGTGGTCAGCGCGGAGGGTACGCAAACAACGCTCGAAGCCGAGCAGGCCATGATCGCGATCGGGTTCCGACCGAATTCCAAAGGCTTGGGGCTGGAGGAACTCGGCGTCAAGCTGGATGAGCGCGGCTTCATCGAAATCGATGAGAAGATGCAGACGAGCGTGCCCGGCATCTATGCCATCGGCGATGTGACCGGCAAGCTGATGCTGGCACACGTCGGCTCGGCCATGGGCATCGTCGCTGCAGAGAACATTGCCGGCGCGCAAACCGTCACGCTCGATTACGCAATGATGCCGCGCGCCACCTATTGCCAGCCGCAGGTGGCTTCCTTCGGATTGACCGAAGCGCAGGCCAGGGAACGTGGATATGGCGTGAAGGTGGGACGGTTTCCATTCCAGGCCAACGGCAAGGCGCTTGGCCTGGGCGAGGCGGTGGGCTGGGTCAAACTGGTGGTGGACGAGAAATACGGCGAGATCCTGGGCGCGCATATGATCGGCCCGGAAGTGACTGAACTGCTTCCCGAACTGACCCTGGCGCACATGATGGAAATGACCCCGAACGAGATTGCGCGCAACGTGCACGCCCACCCAACGCTCTCCGAGGTGCTGATGGAAGCGGCGGAAGGCGTGGAGGGAAAATCGATCAATATTTAACCGCTGTTAGGGATGTTCTGAAAGCCAAAATCAAGAGACAGGTGGAACTTGATAGTCAAGGTTCCACTTGTTCTTTCTATCTATGGCGCTCGTTATGGAACAACTGAGGGCACAGCCCAATTTAGAAATTCACCTCTGGATGATAAAAATCAAAATGTCCTTCAGGGCTGCCTTTTCCAGAACCGTGTGGGAGATCTGGCCTTCGAGCAGCAAAGAGAGATAAAGCCCTGTACGCTCCCCCACAGGCTTAGCGCGATTAGATCGGGGTTGCCGTTTTTCAGGATTTCAGCCCCTGACAGGTTTTGACGAGCCAATACGTACCTGTAAAAGGACAGATCGTGCAAACGGCCCAGGTGCTATAAGCGTTCCAAGAGCTGGTCCACCCTTAAAATCTGGATATTTTCATACTCTTTCAAATCGAGCAGGTGACTGTCGCCCGAAACGATAACTTCCGCCTGAGCAGCTTTAGCGCAGGCCAGCACTTTATCATCGTCGGGATCATCTTTGATAACCGGCGCAATTTTTGCCGGGCGGATTGTTATTGCCAGTGCAGCATACCCATACACCAGTTCATCTACCGTCACCTGGGCTTGTGTCAGGCGTACCGCAAATTTTTCTCGTCCAAGCACATCTGCCAGTTCGGCTAGAAGTTCCGGGCTGGTGAAAAGGGTAATGACACCATTGCGCGCCAGGTCAAGTACTTGACGAGGCGCGCCTTTCCAAAACAATCCGGAAATTATTGTGTTGGTATCGAGAACGACATTCATGCAGCGGTTGGCTTGCGAGCTTCGCGAATCTCGGCTTCGATTTCAGCCTCGGTCAGGGGCGGCATTTCCAAAGCAGCAAGCCGATCGGCGGCATCGAATAACCCCTGTGCACGTTGGCGGCGGATTTCTTCGCGCAGAAGGCGTTCGATTGCCTTGGAAGACAAAAGCCCTGCCCTCTCCGCTTCACGCAGCAATTTCTCTGGCAACGATAATTTGAAATCGACAGTTGACATCACATACCTGCTTTCCTATAAATGATTATAGCAGAATGTGTCAAATACGGCGAAGCCAGGACTCATACGTGAACATCCCTTGCTGCAAGGCGGGGGAATTTGATGCTTATCTCATTCGGGCGATCGACAATTGGGGGAGCAAACCAGCCAAAGCATCATCTTTGGATGATAAAGACCAAAATTTCTTTCAAGGGAGCTTTTTCCAAAACGGTGTGGGAGATCTGGCCTTCGAGCAACAGGGAGATAAACCCGTGGACGGTCCCCCACAGACTCAGGGCGATGAGATCGGGATCGCCTGCTTTCAGGATGCCCACCCTCTGGCAGGTTTCGATGATCTCCACCACCTGGCGGAAGTTTTTCTGGGAAATTTCCACAAAATCGGGATAGTCCTTTTCCTTTTCGAGCGCGCTGGAGAACATCAGCTTGAAGCGGTCGGGCGCATGCAGCGCAAACTGGACGTAAGCCCAGGCGGTTTCGACCAGCAGGGTTTCCGGGTCTGTCCGATAAGTCTCTTTGACGGACTCGATCTGGGAGTATAGCTGTTTGAATCCTTCGGTGGAGATGGCCGCGATGAACGCCTGCTTGTCCGTAAAATGGGCGTAGGGCGCGGCGTGACTGACCCCAGCCTGCTTCGCCACCTTGCGCAGGCTCAAGCCTCCCAGGCCCTCGCTCCCCAAAATCTCCGTCCCAGCCTGGATTAGCGCATTCTTCAAGTCACCATGGTGATAGGGAGTGGATGCCATACCGTAATCTTAAATCCAAATCTTGACACTGTCAAGATAGCGTCGTATAATCTTTACACCGTCTAGATATATCTTTTCAATACATCGGGGTGTGGGGTTACCCCACTTCCCCCTCTATTTGAGAAGGTAAGTCTCGTTCATGCAGGAGACTTGATGAGCCAGTACCAGATTGTCAAGCAGCAGATCGTGAAAACAGCCCAGGATTTGGTCCGCAAGGGCTATTTGATGGCGACCGGGGGAAACATTTCCATGCGCATTCTCGGGCAAGAGGCTTTTGCCATCACCCCTTCCAATTTCGATTACATGAAGATGACCGCAGAGGATGTCTGCATCCTGGATTTCGACCTGGAGACCCTCGAAGGCGAGCGCAAACCATCTGTCGAAGCAGCCATGCACGTTGCCATCTATCAGGTACGCGGCGATGTAAACGCTATTATTCACACGCACCAGGTTTATGCCAGCGCACTGACCCTGATCAAGGCACCGATCCCGGCCCTGTTCGACGAGCAGGCCCGTTTCCTGGGGCGCAGCGTGGACATCATCCCGTACGCGCCCTCCGGGACGGGGATGTTGAAGAATAAGGTCGCAAAATATATCCAAGATCACAACAACGCCTACATGATGCAGAACCACGGCGCGCTGGTTTTCGGTCACGACATGGAGCGCGCCGTCCACAACGTCGAAATCCTGGAGAAGTGCGCGCTGGCTTATCTGCTGGCGATTTGTACCGAGCGGGCGGTCAGCAAGATTCCGCTGGCAGTGCGGGAGATTGCCTTTGCCAAGCTGCGCAAGGACCAAAAGAAGGTTGAAGCCGGTGATTTCGAGACCGGTGGGGAATAGTGTTGAGTGTCATTGCGAGCACTTCGACCGGCGCGGTGTAAACTCCGCGAAGCAATCTCCTGTTTGCAAGCGATGATGAGATTGCTTCGGGGAAGATCGCCCTCGCAATGACATATCCGAAGAGGACAAATGACCGAACAACAATATGCAATTTCAGAATACCCGGACGTCGAGGCCATCTATGCCCGGTTGAAGCCACTGACCAAGCAGCCGCTGCGTCCCATCCGCCGGGAAGTGATGGCGGGTTATATGGAATATTTCGAGCAAAAATGCGCCAGGTCCAAAGCGCTGACCGACGAAGCCAAACAGTACATCCCAGGCGGGGTGCAGCATAATCTGGCCTTCAATTATCCCTTCCCAATCGCCATCGAAAAAGCGGACGGCGCCTACCTGTGGGATGTGGACGGCAACCGCTATACCGATTTCCTGCAGGCGGGCGGCCCGACCGTGTTGGGCAGTAACTATGCACCCGTGCGCGAGAAGGTGATGGAAGTCATCAACACCTGCAGCCCGGTGACCGGCTTGTTCCATGAATACGAACTCAAATTGGCCAAGCTGATCCACGAGTATATGCCTGCCGTGGAAATGTTCCGCATGCTGGGCTCAGGCACGGAAGCAGTCATGGCTGCCATCCGCGCCGCGCGGACGTACACCAAAAAGAAGAAAATCATCAAAGTCGGCGGGGCCTACCACGGCTGGAGCGACCAGATGGTTTATGGGCTGCACATTCCCGGCACGGGACGGCTCGAAGCCAAAGGCATCCCGCGCGGAGCGAATGCGCACACCCAGGAGTTCTTTCCGAACGACCTGTCTGCCCTGCGGCGCAAGCTGGTTGCCAACCGCCTGCGCGGCGGGACCGCGGCGGTGATCGTCGAGCCGGTCGGCCCGGAATCGGGGACGCGCCCGGTCCCGTTCGATTTCAACTGCAAAGTCCGCGAGCTATGCGACGAGTTTGGGGCGCTGCTCATCTTCGACGAGGTTGTGACCGGCTTCCGGCTCGGCATGGGCGGCGCGCAGGGCTATTTTGGTATCAAACCGGACCTGACCATTTTCGGCAAATGTATCACCGGCGGCTACCCCATGGCGGGCGGCGTCGGCGGGCGGCGGGACGTGATCATGACCTTCGCGGCCGGCATCGGCGGGACGGGCGAACGTGCCTACATCGGTGGGACGCTTTCGGCCAATCCACTCTCGTGCGTCGCGGGTTATTACGCGCTCAAGGAAATGGAGCGTACAGGCGCTCCGGTCATTGCCGGACGCGCGGGCGACCGCCTGACCAAAGGCTTGCAGACTATCATCGACAAATACAACCTGCCCTTTGTGGCCTATAATCAGGGCAGCATCGTTCATCTTGAAACATCCGGCGTGATGCTGCTCGACCTGAAGAATCCGCTCAAGACGCTCAAAGAGATCAAGTCCCGCAAGCACATGATCGAGGAGATGGGCGCGGCGTATATGTCGCAGGGTTTGATCACGCTGGCGGGCTCGCGCATGTACACTTCCATGGCCGATACGGACGAGGTCATCGACGATGCGTTGGAGAAGTTCGAAGTGGTGCTTTCGAGTGTCGAGGGTGTTTAAGTCACAAGAAATTAACCGCAAAGCACGCCAAGGGCGCAAAGCTTTTTAATTTTTCTTAGCGCTCTTTGCGGTTCAAAAGGACTTGCTATGGCCGAAAATTACAAACTCTACGGCTACCGTTGGGTGGTGTTGGGGGCCTTCATGTTCATCAACCTGACCATCCAGATGCTATGGATCACCTATGCCCCTATCACTGGCCCGGCGGCGGAATTCTATGGCGTGAGCGACCTGCAGATCGGCCTGCTGGCGATGACCTTCATGATCGCCTTCATCCCGCTCTCCATCCCGGTTTCGTGGGTGATCGACACCTATGGCTTCCGCCTGGCGGTCGGCATCGGCGCGGCGCTGATGGGCGTCTTTGGCCTGCTGCGCGGCTTTGCGGGGACGGACTACACCCTGGTGCTGTGGAGCACGATCGGCATCGCCGTTGCCCAGCCCTTCCTGCTCAACGCGTGGACAACCGTCCCGGCCAAGTGGTTCCCGGTCGAGTTCCGTGCTACCGCGGTTGGCATGGTCACACTGGCAAATTTAGTCGGCACGGCGCTGGGCATGGTCCTGACGCCGATTTTGACCGAGAGTATGCCCATCTCGACCGTGCAGGTCATCTATGGCGGGATCGCCGCTTTTTCATCGGCCCTGTTCCTGTTGCTGGCGCGCGAGAAGCCACCCACCCCGCCCTGCGCTCCTGGGGAGGAGACTCGCGCCCTGATGCTGGACGGCCTGAAGCATGCTTTGACGGTCAAGCCGTTTTGGCTCTACCTGATCGCTGCGTTCATCGGGCTGGGAATTTTCAATGGCCTGACCACTTGGGTCGAGGCCATCATCCGTCCGCGCGGATTCACGCCCACCGATGCCGGGACGCTCGGCGCGCTGATGATCGCGGGTGGGCTGGTTGGGGCCATCGTTTTGCCTGCCCTTTCCGACAAGCAGCGCAAACGTCAGCGCTACTTGATGATCGCTTTTGTGGGCGCCATCCCCGGCCTGATCGGTCTAACCTTCGCCACCTCCGGCGCGTTGTTGTTCGGCTCGGCTGTCCTGCTGGGTTTCTTCCTGGTCAGCGCCATGCCGGTCGGAATGCAGTATGCCGCCGAGATCACTCATCCTACTCCGGAGGGCACGTCCAACGGCCTGATCCAGCTCTTCGGGCAGGGGGCGGTCGTCTTTGTCTACATCATGGAAGCGATGAAAACCAGCGATGGGTCGTTCACCCCCTCGCTCATCCTGGCTCTGGCGCTTCTGGTCGTCAGCGCCGGGCTGGTGACGCAGATGAAGGATCCGAAAAAATTGCCTGCTTGACATAATCGCAAGATGGGTGCATAATGGTTTCAAAATGGAACCATTATGGAGGCTGCAATGCCCAATCTAACAGTCAAAAACATCCCACCCATCCTTTACGAGCGCCTGAAACAAAGAGCCGCGGATAATCGTCGCAGCATCAACAGTGAGATACTCATGATTATCGAACAAGCCCTTCTGACTCGCACTTCTGCTGAGGTAGAGCGTCTTATCGAAGGAGCACGGAAGATTCGTGAACTCACCGCGGGTTATTCCCTAACCACTGAAGAAATCCAAAAAGCCATTGACGAGGGGCGGGAATGATCGTTGCAGATACCAATGTTATTGCGTATATGATGCTTCAAGGCAGAAAATCGTCGCTAGCGGAATTGGCTTTTCGGAAAGATCCGGAGTGGGTTGCGCCGGTGCTTTGGAGAAGCGAGTTTCTAAACGTGCTGGCCCTTTATCTCCGCAAAGGTATCCTCACACTTGAAAATGCAAAATTCACAATGGATCGAACCAATACGTATATCAAGGCGGACTTTCAAGTCCATACCTTTCGCATCCTTGAATTGGTCGCTTCCAGCAAATGTTCTGCCTACGATTGCGAATTCGTGGCGCTTGCGCAAGAACTTGGGATTCAACTGTTGACTGAAGATCGCCAAATTTTGGGGCAATTCCCCGATTGGGCGATTTCATTATCAGAATTTGTACAAAGTAATCCCAGTTCAGGAGGCATTCCACATGGATGAAAAACTCCCTTACCCAACTCGTCCGCTCGTCTTACCGAACGGCGCTGTGGTCGAAGAATTCATCATTCCTGAAGAAGACAGAGAATTGGTACTCGAGCAGTTGTATCCATTCATCCCAGTGCCGAAATTGACTGATCGAATGATTGATATCCATGTGGATAAGGATTTTGTTGTCAAAGATTTTCGCGTAACATGGGAATTTGGCATGAACTACCTGGTCAGCCCGTATTACCCCGAAGGCGGTGGGACAGTTATCGATTGGTGGGATGCAGAGTGGCAAACGGAGGATGACTTTGATGCAAGCAATTGGGATGATAATGAGGATGATTTATCAATATCAGACATCGATGATGAAACCCCTTTTTGATCATGTAAGGAATCCTAATGACTGATCCCCTCATCCTCGCCGTTGACCTGGGCACCTCCGGCATGAAAGTGGCGCTGATCAGCGTCAGTGGGAAGGTGATGGGTTGGGAAGTTGAACCGGTCCGCCTGCTGGTTACGCCCGATGGCGGCGCCGAGCAAGCGCCGGACGAGTGGTGGGCGGCGTTCCTGTCGGCGGCGGGGCGGCTGCTCGAACGGGAGCAGGGCGCAGGTCCGAGGGTGAGCGCGGTTTGCTGTTCCACGCAGGGCGAGGGCACCGTCCCGGTCGACAAAAACGGCAAGGCGCTCAGCAACTGCATCCTGTGGATGGATATGCGCGGCGCGCCCCATCTCAGGAAACAGCTTGGCGGGTTGGTCAATATCGACGGCGCGTCCATCGGCAAGGTGCTGCGCTTCGTGCGCCTGACCGGCGGGATGCCCTCGATGACTGGCAAGGACCCGGCCGGGCACATGCTGTTCCTCCGCGATGCGCACCCGGAGATTTATGCGCGGACTTATAAGTTCTTGAGCGTGCTGGACTATCTGAACCTGCGCCTGACCGGACGGTTCGTGGCCACCTTCGACTCGATCCTGACCTCGTGGGTGACCGACAACCGCGACCCGGATGCCCTGCGCTACCACGCTGGGTTGATTGCCATGCTCGGGTTGGATCCTGACAAGTTGCCCGAAATCGTGCCCTGCTCGGAGGTGATTGGCACGCTCAAAATGGATGTAGCTGAAACTCTGGGACTATCGCGGGATGTCAAGGTGGTGGCCGGTTCGATCGATACGACTGCTGCGGCAATCGGTTCCGGCGCAGTGGACGATTATGCCACACACCTTTATCTTGGAACGTCCTCGTGGATGGCAGCGCATGTACCGTTCAAGAAGACCGACGTGCTGGCCTCGTTAGCCTCCGTGCCATGCGCCGTGCCGGGGCGTTACCTGCTGATCGCGTTGCAGGCCACGGCGGGCGGCAACCTGACCTACCTGCGCGACAACATCCTGTACCACAAAGACGAACTGCTGCAGGAAGCCGACGTGCCCGATATTTTCAAGGTGCTGGATAAAATCGCCGAGCGCGTCCCGGCCGGGGCCAACGGCGTGACCTACACGCCCTGGATTTGGGGCGAGCGCGCTCCGGTGGACGACAAAACCGTGCGCGCCGGGCTGTATAACCTGTCGCTGCACAACACACGGGAAGACATTATTCGGGCGTTTCTGGAAGGAATTGCTTTCAACACGCGCTGGCTGCTCAGACCGGTCGAAAAATTCCTGGGGCGCAAAGTCGAAAGCATCAATATCGTTGGCGGCGGGGCGCAATCGGACGTCTGGTGCCAGGTCTTCGCGGACGTGATGAACGTGGAGATCAAGCAGGTCAGTGACCCGATCTACGCCAACGCCCGCGGTGCGGCCTGGATAGCGGCGGTCGGACTGGGGGCAATCCATTTCTGCGATGTGCCGACTTTGGTGGGAATTAGACAGGTCTATACGCCACAAGGGAAAAACAGAAATTTGTATGATGAGCGCTTCGAAATCTTTACACAGATCTACAAACAGATGAGACCGGTATATCGAAAGATGAACGGATAACCGCTGAGGTTCGGAAGGAATCATATTCAAAAACGTGACATTCATCCATCCGAACCTGGTGTAAAATAAATTCAGCACATTAGCAACCCATACACGTTCAAGGTACCTCCTCCCCCGGATGGGAAGGTTCAAAGGCGAAGCCGGTAACTCTCGCGAGAAGTCCGGCGCTGTCGCGCAACTGTAGGTTCCAATGTACTGGTTACTGAACGCTGGTAACTGGCAACTGGAACGAGCCAGGCCGCCCGCCTTGATCGGTCTCCACACCCCTCGCAGAAAGGAGGTGGAACGCGTTTACGCCCCTGAAATTTCCCCTCCCCTGTCACCTACCCCGCACTTGTTGCGGGGGCGAGGCAGGGGATTTTGATTCTTACGGCGTTATGAAGTAAAACCGCCAAGGTTGCAAAGAACGCCAAACTCTATTAAAGACGCCAAGTAGATTTGGCGATTGAAAAAACATTGGAGTGAACCATGAAACGAAGCATCTTGATCATTTTTCTAATCCTTGGGCTGCTGCTCTCAGCCTGTGTCCCCGCCGCGCAAATTGCGCCCACAGCCGGACCAATGACCTTCACCGATGATCTGGGTTACACGATCGATCTGGCAGGCACCCCGCAGAAGATCGTATCCCTTTCGGCCTCCACCACCGAGATCCTGTTTGCCATCGGCGCCGGCGGGCAGGTTATAGGTCGCGACGAATATTCCTTATATCCTGAGGAGGCGCTGGAAGTGACGAATATCGGCGCGATGTGGGAGGAATTGCCGGCAGAGGCTATTTTGGCGCTGGAACCGGACCTGGTGGTGGCGGCGCAGATCATCTCGGAAGAACAGGTGGCGGCACTGCGCGACTTAGGATTGAACGTCTACTGGCAGGCCAATCCCCTGACCTACGAGGAACTATGGGAAAACCTGCGTGACTTTGGCCGCCTGACCGGTCATGAGACCGAGGCTGAAACCCTGATTGCAGGCCTGGAAAAACGCGTCAAGGCTGTACAGGATAAAACAACGACCGTTTCCGAACGCCCCTCCACCTTTTATGAGTTGGACGCAACCGATCCGTCCAACCCCTGGACAGCTGGCTCCGGCACCTTCATCGATTACATCATCATCCAGGCTGGCGGGACCAACGCCGCCTCCGCGCTGCAGGGCGACTACGCCCAGCTCAGCTCGGAACAGTTGATTGCTGTCAATCCGGATGTCATTTTGCTGGCAGACGCGCTCTACGGCACCACCCCGGAGAGCGTGGCCGCACGCCCCGGTTGGGATGTCATCACTGCAGTGAAAGAGAAAGCGATCTATCCCATCGACCCCAACATGATGAGCGTCCCTGGTCCACGCCTGGTGGATGCACTGGAAGAGACGGCCAGGTTGCTGCATCCGGAGTTGTTTGAATAAAGCATCCGCACTGAACAGAGGCCCTGGGCCTGCCGAAGGGCCGTAGTCGAAGTGTAAATATCTTGAAAATCGCCCTTCGACTGCGCCTGGTCTCGATACGAGCGAGAAGTCCACTTGCTCTACTCGACCGACGGCTCCGCTCAGGGCGAATAAACTTATGATCCGCCATCGACCTTTCCTGCTGAACACCATCCTCCTGCTTGGCGCTTTTATTTTCAGCGTTGCGCTGGGAGCTGTGTTCATTCCGCCGGTGACCATCCTGCGCATCCTGGCAAACCAGTTTGCTGGTTTGAACATTACACCAGATTGGCCCGAGTCATTTTCTGCCATCATTTTGGCGGTGCGGCTGCCGCACACGGTCCTGGTTCTTTTGACGGGAGCAGCCCTGGGGTCCAGCGGTGCGGCGTACCAGGGCCTCTTCCGCAACCCGCTGGCCGATCCGTACCTGATCGGGGTAGCATCCGGGGCCGGGCTGGGTGCCGTCTTCGCGATGGCGCTGAACTGGCCGACGAACCTGCTGGGATTCTACCTGGTCCCTGTCGGCGCGTTCGTGGGCGCGATCCTGACCGTGGTCGCGGTCTATCACCTGGCGCGCGTGAACGGCATGGTCCCGCTGACCACGCTGATTCTGGCGGGGGTGGCCATCGGCGCTTTTGCTTCGGCATTGACGTCTTTTTTGATGCTCCGTACTGAATTGCAATTACACCGTGCCGTTTCTTTCCTGCTGGGCGGTTCGCCGATCGCAGGTTGGCAGCCGGTCATTGCGACCCTGCCGTATATGCTGGCAGGCATGGGATTGCTATCCATCTCCGGCCATATGCTGAACGTCCTGCAATTTGGCGAGGAGGAAGCCCGGCAAATGGGTCTGAACGTGGACCGCGCCAAGGTGTTCATCATCGTGGTTGCATCCCTGACTACAGCGGTGGCAGTTGCGTTTTCGGGGGTGATCGGGTTCGTCGGCCTGATCGTCCCGCATGTGATCCGCATCGTCTGGGGACCGGATTACAGGCGGCTGATCCCGCTCTCGATCCTGGCGGGAGGCAGCGCATTATTGTTGGCTGACATACTGGCGCGGATTGTCATGGCACCTTCCACGCTACCCGTCGGGATCGTCACTGCGATGGCTGGCGCGCCGTTCTTCCTGTGGATTTTACGGCGGGCCAAGCACGAGGTGTTCTGGTAAATGTTGAGCATCGACTCACTGACCGTCGCCTACGGCGACAAAGTTGTATTACGGGATGTTTCTTTCGAGGTACTGCCTGGTGAGATCCTGGCGCTAATCGGACCAAACGGGGCGGGAAAGTCCACCCTGATCCGTGCGGCGACCGACGTGGTGCCAATCAAGTCCGGACGGGTAAGCGTGGACGGGCAAGACCTGGCTGGCTTACCTCCCGTAAAACGGGCTAAGATCCTGGCGGTCGTGCCCCAGGCGCGCCAATTGGGCGGCGCGTTCTCCGTCGAGCAGGCGGTCATGATGGGGCGCACGCCCTATCTGAACTGGCTCGGCCGGGAAGGGGAAGCCGACAAGGCTGCTGTGCGCCTGGCGCTGGAACAGACCTGCCTGGATGCCTTTGCAGACCGGCCGATCGCCAAACTTTCGGGCGGCGAGCAGCAGCGTGTCCTGCTGGCGCGGGCTCTGGCACAGTCTACCCCGGTGCTGCTGCTGGACGAGCCCACTAACCATCTTGATTTGCAGCACCAGACCAACCTGCTGTCGCTGGTAAAGAACCTGGCGAGAAAGAAGCAACTGGCCGTCCTGATGGCGCTGCACGATCTCAACCTGGTCTCGTTCTTTGCGGACAAGGTCGCTCTCCTGGTGGATGGAGAACTGCGGCACCTGGGAACACCCCAGGAGGTCATCCGCGCAGAATACATCAGCGCCGCCTACCGCACCCCGGTGGATATCATCGCTCATCCAGTCACAGGCGCGCCGATTATCTTCCCCCAGGGAATGCTGGAGCAGTAAAGAAAGAAGCCTCCGTTGGTCGAGTAGTCCTGCATGCTTTTTGCGGGACATATCGAGACCAACAGGTAACTTGAAAACTAACGATTGGTTGAAACGTGATGGTCTCGATACACCCTCAGCTAACACTTCGGGCTACTCGACCATCGATGTCGTAAGATTAGAGGCACAATGGCAAAAAACAAAAAAGGCCTGGTAATCGTCAATACCGGGAACGGGAAAGGAAAGTCCACCGCCGCGTTCGGCATGATCCTGCGCGCCTGGGGGCGTGGATTTCGGATCTGCGTCATTCAGTTCATCAAGGCCGGGACCGGCAAATGGGGCGAAGTCAAGGCTGCTGAGAAGTTAGGTGTCGAGTGGCTCACGACCGGGGATGGTTTCACCTGGCTCTCCAAAGACATGGACGAGACTACCGCCCGGGCGTTGCACGGTTGGAAGATGGCGCAGGAAAAAATCGCCAGCGGAGCATATGATCTGATCGTGCTGGACGAATTTACCTATCCCCTGCACTTTGGCTGGCTGGATGTGAACGAGGTCATCGCCTGGCTGAAGGAGAACAAACCTCCCATGTTGCACCTGATCATCACCGGGCGCGACGCCCCACAGGAGCTGATCGAGTTTGCCGACCTGGTCACCGAAATGAAAGAAATTAAGCATCCTTACGAAGAGCAAGGCATCCCGGCACAGGCGGGGATTGAGTTTTAAACTCTCAATCCGCGTTGCGTGGAGGCCGAAGGCCGCAGTCGGAACGCAACATGTAACATAAAACTACGCTTCGACTTCGCTCCTACGGAGCTTCGCTCAGCGAAACCATTTACGGAGGGCACAATGCTGCAAAATATCATCACACGAATTCAAGGGCTGGACGAAGCCGCCATGGCGGCAGCAAAAGCGCGCCAAAATATGTTGACCAAACCGGCTGGCAGCCTGGGGCGGCTGGAAGAGCTTTCCATCCAGTTGGCGGGGATCACCGGGAAAGCCCTCCCGGCAATCAAAGACAAGGTCATCATCATCATGGCCGGGGACCACGGCGTGGTGGCTGAAGGCGTCAGCGCCTACCCGCAGGAAGTTACACCGCAGATGGTGCTCAACTTCCTGCACGGCGGAGCGGCCATCAACGTGCTGGCCCGTCATGTAGGTGCGCGCATCACCATCGTGGATATGGGCGTCGCTATGGATATGGAGCCACACCCGTCGCTGGTAATCAAGAAAATTGCGTATGGTACAGCCAATATGACAAAAGGTCCGGCCATGACACGCGAACAGGCCGAGCAGTCCATCCTGGCGGGCGTGGAAGTGGTCGAGGCCGAGATTGCCAAAGGCCTGGATATCGTCGGCACGGGCGATATGGGCATCGGCAACACCACCCCCTCGGCCGCCATCGCCGCTGCGCTGACCGGGGTCGAGCCGGCCAAACTGGCCGGGCGCGGCACGGGCGTGGATGATGCAGGCCTGAAGCGCAAGATCGACGCCATCGAGCGCGCGTTGGCTGTCAACAGGCCAGATCCCAAGGACGGCCTGGATGTACTGGCCAAAGTGGGCGGCTTCGAGATCGGCGGGTTGGCCGGGGTCATCTTCGGCGCGGCGGCGGAGCGCAAACCGGTCATGGTGGACGGCTTCATCTCCACCGCGGCAGCCATGATCGCAGTCACGATTGCGCCTGCCGTGCGCCCCTACCTGATCTCCGCGCACCGTTCGCAGGAATACGGTCACAGCCAGATGGTCGAGTGGCTGGGACTCAAGCCGCTGGTCGATCTCGATTTCCGGTTAGGCGAGGGCACCGGGGCTGCCCTGGGCATCTCGTTCGCGGAAGCCGCCTGCAAGATCCTGGCCGAGATGGCCACCTTTGCCGAAGCAGGTGTTTCGGATAAAGAATAAGTACTATGAACCGCGGAGATCGCCGAGACCGCTGATAAAAATTTTGGTCTTTGCGAACTCAGCGCTCTCTGCAGCTAAAATAAAATGCTCTCTCTCCTCACCGCCTTCCAGTTCCTGACCACCTTCCCGGCCATCATCCGGCGCGCGTTCACCGCACAAGAGCTCGGTCGCGCCGTCGGTTTCTTTCCCCTCGTTGGGTTGGCGTTGGGGGGCGTGTTGTATGGATTGGGAAGCGTTCTGCGCCTGATCTTTCCGTCCCCGGTCGTTGCAATTTCTATCCTTGCTACCTGGTTGCTGCTCACCCGCGCCCTGCACTTCGACGGCTTTCTGGATACCTGCGATGGCTTGTTCGGCGGGTTCACTTCTGAGCGGCGGCTGGAGATCATGCGCGACTCGCGCGTGGGCGCGTTTGGCGTGGCCGGCGGCGGACTGTTATTACTGGCGAAATACACCGCCATCGTTTCGCTCCCGCATCTTTCCGGGCTCCTGCTTGCTCCCGTTTTCGGACGCTGGGTCCTGGCGATCGCCATTTTCGCCTACCCCTACGCCCGCGAAAAAGGACTGGGCCGCGATATGAAAGATAACGTCCGTTGGCCGCAGGTTGCCCTGGCGACGGTTATAACTGTGCTGGTTGCATGGCTGTTCGCCGGGTGGGTGGGTCTGCTGGCTTTTGCCCTTGCCGGACTCGTGCTCTGGCTGGGAGCAGGCTTCATCCTGCGCCGCATCCCCGGCCTGACGGGTGACAGTTACGGCGCGATGTGCGAAATGACGGAACTGGCGGTTTTATTGCTCTTCACTACTGGAATCATCCTATGATTTACTGTTCGCGAGCATTTGTATTTTTCTGTTGGCGAGTAATTGCACTGCGAGCTGGATGCAGTACAACTGCATCCGCAACAAGGAAATAATTCATGACCGGCAAAGTTCTCATGATCCAGGGAACCAGTTCCTCAGTTGGCAAAAGCCTGCTGGTGGCGGGACTATGTCATCTATTCGCACGGCGTGGTGTGCGTGTCGCGCCATTCAAGGCGCAGAATATGTCCAACAACGCCGCCGTCTGCCCGGATGGCTCAGAGATTGGGCGGGCGCAAGCTACCCAGGCGTATGCGTCTGGCTTGGAACCCCATGTGGACATGAACCCGGTGCTGATCAAACCCGAAGCCGACTCGCGCTCGCAGGTGGTGGTCATGGGACGCCCGTGGAAAACGCTGGACGCGCGCGAGTATTACCCGAAGAAAGATGTTCTGTGGAAAGAAGTCACCGCTGCATTGGACCGATTGCGGTCGCAATATGAGTTGGTGATCATCGAAGGCGCCGGCAGCGCCGCCGAACTGAATTTGCGCGCTGGCGATATCGTCAACATGGCGGTGGCGCGTTATGCCCATGCGCCCGTGCTGCTGACCGGTGACATCGACCGCGGCGGCATCTTTGCGCAGTTGATCGGCACGGTCTGGCTGCTGGAGCCCGAAGAACGGGAACTGGTCAAAGGGCTGATCGTCAACAAGTTCCGCGGCGATATCTCCCTGTTTTCAGATGGCATCCGCATCCTGGAAGAGAAAAGCGGCGTTCCGGTAATGGGCGTGGTGCCCTACCTGCACGATCTCTCCATCCCCGAAGAAGACGCGGTGGCGTTGGAAAATCCTTTTGCCAGACCTATCCCAACTCCCGAAGTCATAGAAATTGTCGTCATCCACCTGCCGCGCATCGCCAACTTCGACGACTTCGACCCACTGGCTACCGAGCCGGGCGTGCACATGCGCTACGTGGATAGACCAGAGCAGATGGGAAACCCGGCGGCGATCATCATTCCAGGCACGAAGAGCACGATCAATGACCTGGCCTGGCTGCGTTCGTGCGGTATCGACAAAGCCATCCAGCGGTATGCGCAAAATGGCGGCTCAGTGGTTGGGATTTGCGGCGGCTATCAGATGCTGGGCGAAGTTGTTCATGACCCGGACCATGTAGAATCAAAACTGGAAAGCGCGCCAGGTCTGGGATTGCTGCCCATAGAAACCGTCTTTGCAGGCGACAAGGCCACACACCAGGTCAGCGCGCAGGTGCAGAATGGTCCCGGCTGGTTTGCGGGTTTGGAGGGTCAAACGGTGAGCGGTTATGAAATCCACATGGGACGCACGCGAAGCGCAGGTCCGTTCTTGGAGATTACGGAACGCAACGGCCAATCGGCCCATGCCCCCGATGGCGCGACCAGCAAAGATGGTAAGATTTGGGGTTGTTACTTGCATGGCTTGTTTGCTAACCAGAATCTGCGTTTGGCCTGGCTGGAAAGTCTGGGTTGGAAGGGAGAGCAGACGGGCAAAAGCGCTAATCCATTTGCCGCTTCGCTGGCCCGCCTGGCCGATACGTTGGAGAAAAATTTGGACATGGAACTCCTGGTACGGATCGCTCTTCAGTGATGTCGGGTCTTGATTGTCCACTACCAGCTTGCTTTTTCGATTGGATAACCTTGATGCGCCATTTGTAACTTGAAAATTCCGAAAATTGGGGTATGAGCGGGCGTACACCCGCTCAT
>DAOTXM010000235.1:0-11328 GCA_034435215.1 Anaerolineales bacterium | reverse complement strand
CCCCCCCCCCCCCCCCCCCCCCCCCCCCCCCCCCCCCCCCCCCCCCCACTGCCCCTCTTTTCGAGAAATATAAAAATACTGAATACCGGGAGTTCTACAATGAGAAAAATATATTGGACCCTCTTGCTATGCCTGGCACTCACCCTGGCCGCCTGCGGACAGCTGAGTACTCCCACCCCAATCCCAACCGTCGTACTGGATACCAACGCCCCGGACTCAGGATCGACTGCTCCCGCTTCAGGAGGCACAGTCATTGCCTCAGCCGAAGTCCGTCCTGTGGACTCTGTCAATTTGAGTTTCCCGTTGCTCGGCATGGTCAAAACGGTGGAGGTGAAGGTCGGCGATACCGTCACTGCCGGGCAGGTGCTTGCCACGCTGGATACGGTCATTCTCGAAGCGCGGGTTGCCGAAGCCGAAGCAGCCGTCGTCGCCGCTGAGACGCAGGTCCGTTATCTCCAGCGTGTGGGTGTAGGGAATGCCTACGAGCAAATCGACGCAGCCCAGGCGGAGGTGGATCGCGCCCAGGCTGTGGTGGACCAGCTCAAAGCGCAGTTGGAACAGGCCACCTTGACGACGCCTATCTCCGGAACAATCATCAAAGTAGATGTCGCTCCCGGCGAGACCGTCAATCCCGGGCAAGTCATCTTTGTGATCGCAGACCTGAGTCATTTGCGTATCGAGACGACCGACTTGAGCGAACGCGACATCCCCGCCGTAAAAATCGGGCAGTCAGCCAGTGTCTTCATCGACGCGCTGGACGAATCGTTCGATGGCAAAGTTATAGACATCGACCGCCAATCCCAAACCGTGGGCGGTGATGTGACCTATCGAGTAACCATAGCACTGAACCAGCAACCCGCCGGTCTGCGCTGGGGCATGAGCGCCGAAGTCGAAATCCAGACGGAGTAACAGCATGAAGCCTACCCAATGGACAACGCTGGCAGGATTGGCGCTTGTTCTCGCGATGGCGGGTTGTGCTCCCGCAGCTACCGTAACACCCATCCCCACCATTGCACTGGATTCAGCCAACTCTTTTGAAACTGGCATCGTGCAGGCTTCTGCAGAAGTCGTCCCTGCGCAGGAAGCCCGTTTGAGCTTCGTGATTTCCGGCTCGATCAAGGAAATTGCCGTTGAAAAAGGAGACAAGGTCGAAGCGGGAGAAATCCTTGCAACCCTGAATTCGCCTGATCTGGAATATGGTCTCCTGCAGGCAGAAGCCGCCGTGCGTGCGGCAGAATTCGATTACGAATACTGGAAGCTTCCGCGACGCGTAGGAGGCCGCATCATCGAAAGGCGGGAAGTGGCCGCGCAGGAACTCGAAACGACCCGCAGGTCGCTGGATACTGCTCAGGCTGCGTTGACCCAGACGAAACTTGTTGCGCCTTTTGCAGCCACTGTGATCGCAATCGAGGTTAAACCTGGGGAATTCGTACGCCCTGGTCAGGTGATTATTGCGCTCGCAAGGCTGGACAACCTGCAAATCGAAACCACCGATTTGAGTGAACTCGACATAGCAGCGGTGGAGATCGGCCAACCAGCTAGCGTTTATGTCGAAGCAGTGAACAAAGAATACCAAGGGGTCGTGACTGCCATCTCCCCTATTGCCGAATCCATTGGCGGCGATGTGGTTTTCAGGGTTACTATTCAATTAAAGCAACAGCCGTTGGATTTGCTCTGGGGGATGAGCGCGGACGTTGCAATCCAAACGGAGCAGTAGTATGAAGCGTACCTTTTGGATGAAGTTATTAGAGCCTCTGGCCGTTCTGGTGATGATCGCGGGCTGTGGCCCTGCGCCTGATGCAACGCCTGTCCCGCTTGTCCCGCTTGTTTCCTCAGACACTTCTGAAGGCAATTCGGTAAAAGCCTCTGCAGTGGTTGTCCCTGTGCAGGAATCGCGCCTGAGCTTTGTCATTCCCGGACTGGTCAAGGAGATTACAGTTTCAGCAGGGGATCAAGTTCAAGCTGGACAGGTTCTGGCCGTGCTCGATACTTCCGCATTGGAATACGATGTTATTGCAGCAGAAGCTGCGCTTACCGCGGCAGAAATCGATGCACAGATCCAGAGACAGCGCCGGAAACGATTTAATTTCAAAACCTTCAACTTCATCTATGTCAGCCCTCCGGGAGAAAAGATTCAAGAAGCGGATGCCAGGGCAGAACAAAGCCGGTATGCCCTGGAAGCGGCAAAAGCCTCCGTTGCACAGGGCACGCTCGTGGCGCCCTTCGATGGCATAGTGGTCGAGGTCGATGTGTCAGCCGGGGAATACGTCCGGCCTGCCCAACAGGTAATGGTCATCGCCGATTTGAACAAGCTGCAAATCGAAACGACCGACCTGAGCGAGAACGATGTGGCAGCCGTCCGGGTCGGCCAGCCGGCCTCGGTATTCATCGAAGCGCTTGAGGAAGAATTTCCCGGCAAGGTGACCGCCATCTCGCCTATCGCCGATACCCTCGGCGGCGATGTGGTCTTCAAGGTCACCATCCAACTGGAGGAACAACCAAACGTGTTACTCTGGGGGATGAGCGCCAATGTAGAAATCAGTGTCGAATAACATAGGACGGGATTCTATACCGCCCCACCTGTACAGGGAATCATGTGGGCGTGTTTCAAACAAGTGAAAAAGTTTCCGAAAAACGGATGTGGGGGGTACACCCCCACACCCGTTTTTTCGGCCTTCCTTCAACGCAAATGAAATGCGCCCAAATAAAACCGCCTCCGTCGACTTGAGCGAGATCGACATCCAGATAACCGGTGGAAGGAACGTTATAATAACGTACATTGCCGCTCACCTTGGAGACCTGCAGTTCATTCCCCGCCGGGCAGCTTTCCCCACTCAACCCATAATACATTCGCAAGGTACCGATCCCGCCACCGTCGACCAGGATTTTCGTCTCGACGCGCCCACCGCCTAACAATCCGGCCGAAGGGTCATTGGCCTGCATCGATTGTTCGTTCCGGGTGGGGGGAGTCAGGACATTGTTGTAACCAGTGGGGGCAGTACAACCTCCACCAACGCAATACGGCCCCAGCGGACCGTGAAAATACGCCGTGATGACCGGTGTTGCCGTAGGAGTGACCGTCGGTCCAGGCGCGAAGGTCGGGGTGGCGGTTGGCCCGTTGACAGAGATCGGAATCCTCACATCGGGCCAGGGAAGAGTTTGCTCCGAAAACCAAACGCCACTTGAGGCACGTTTTACGTCCAGGCGCAGGGTCGTGTATGTTCCGCTTGTAGGTGCCGTAATATCTACAGCCGTTTTATTTTCATCTATGCCTGCTGCTAAATTGGATAAAGGTATTTCAGTCCAACCGCTTGTGTCGGTAGGACCAATCCATTGATAACCTAATACTGCATCTGCCCAGGGCTGCGTGGACGTATTTTGTAACCATATATTTGCTTGAATGGTTTGCCCCGGATTCATTTGACTTGGGATATTCTCGTATTTCAGCAAATTCCAGCGGTCATCCGGCGCGACTTTGCTGCCATTTGCATCATCGATAATATCTACCCCCGTATAATAGTGGACCAGGATTTGCTTGTAATCCCATTTCACTGGTCATACTTCGCCAGTTCCATCAGGGCATGTATTACCCTTTGCCCAGCGGATTGCACCTCTTTGACTCATGCCAGATTTATTGGTGCCGAGATCAGGAAGGACACATCCTCCTACGCTAATAGGATCTGCAACGCCTTTTAAATAAGGCGCAGAAACATCGCCATCTTCAGTTGCAGATTCCACGTCAGCGAAAAACTCCGCATCTATGGCATGGTAAATACCTATTTCGTATTGGAGGAATTGGTCATTAGTATCACCAGTCGCTGTATCCATATCAGTCTTATAGCCTGATTTTCTATAGGCCCCCGGAGCAAATGCTTGGTACCTGGCGGTATTATTTATTGCGCCCGTATTTACATCTGTCGGAATTCCATCGCCTGCATCCCATGGACCATGCACGTATTTCCAACTTGCGACGGTGCGCGACGCAATAGCCTGCGCCTTTAACGCTTCGAGATTGGGAGTGATTTCTGCCAAATTCATTTCGGTCGCTATGACATCTCGAAGATAATCTTTCCCTGCTCCAACATCCTCGATTACAACAGTCATATAGCTTCCGGGGTCTACAAGGTAAAAGTCATTGTAGTCATCTCCACACCCATAGATGCCAAAATTGAGAGGCCATTCACACCGTGAGGGCGTATTGTTTAGGAATCCCCCGGTATTAGGTTGTAACATATACATATAGACATTAACATAGTCAAGAAGTACGCCCGTGCGTGCCGGAGCCGCATTAATTGAGTATGGGTTTTTCACAGGTGGTATTATCGTGCTCGCTTGTACTTGTTGAAAGACAAACAATGTAAGAAAGAAAACGACCAGCAGTATATTTTTGTGTTTCATGTGTCCCTCCGTTACTTCCCGACTCTCTGAACGGAGATGAGACAAATTTGATCTATGTACTGCGGTGCTTGACAGTGTATTGCCAATTTAGAACCGTCTGGAGACCATGCCAAACTATTATTTGGCGACGATGTGAAATTCTTATAGCTAGGCTCAACATTTGCACTTTGCCCCGATACGCCATCAACAAGATACAGCAACCATTGGTTATTACTTTCACCCTGGCTATTTTCAGGCAGGATAATGCTTCCAATCGCAAGCAAGTGGCGATTATCAGGTGCCCACGCAAAGCCTTCTACGTAATGCTGCCCTTCTTTTTCTTGGGGTATAACGGTAAGTGTTGTTATGTTTCCTGTTATCGAGTCTAACAAGCTCAGTTCTGCTGAATAAGTGGGGAAAGCATACCTCGTTGACCTGATGATTGCCAGATAGCGCCCATCCGAACTCCAGCGCGCTCCTAAAGCCCACCCTCCAAAATCTAGCTCGCAAACCTGCCCAGTATCCGCGTTCAATATAAAAGTATAACCACCACCTTTCATGGCGCCCTCGCTGTACAAAAATATCAAAGATGTGCCGGGCTGCCAGGCCATTTTATACGATACAGAAACATCGCTATGCCTTCTTTCATTGGCATAATCCCATTAACCGGGATCAAAGGGAACAGAGAGTTTCTTTAATGATTTATCCAGTTTGGAAATTTTCTTGTCCGAAAGGTAAAGCATTTCATTTCCATTTGGCTTAACAGCAAGAGGAATCTGCGGCAAATTATCGTCGAGCATTTGTACGGTATTAGGATCTCCGTAACTTACCCATATCTGGCGGGTAAGTTTATAGGTACGATTCTTCTTGTCAATATCGAAATAATTCATGACGGGATACACCACCGCGTTTAACGACGGATTCCATGACGGAGGCTCTTGAGTTTCAGGGCGGATAGCGTACACTTTTGATTCACCCGTCTCAGAGTTGTACAGGCTAATAGATTGTTGTGGAGAATTGCTATTATTCTCCACATAATTATTACGCAGGTTTTCTGTCATCAAAAATTGCTGGTTGTCGGGCAGCCATTCAACAATCGTATAGATATTGCCCTTTGGAGCAGTTAGCACCACCTGCGGCTCTGAGAATGTATATTCCTCCGGCGTTGATTCCTTAGTCGATATTTGCGCCAAAGGGAAGGTACAGGCGGGCGGCTGTTTTGGCTGTAGCGCATCCCCCGCTTCGGGCGCGCTTGCCGTTGTCGGCATGACCGGCGCAGGCGTATTCTGCGCCGCCTGCCGGTTCGCCATGGTTCTCACAGTGAAGAACAGCGGGATCAACAAGATCAGCCCGGTGACCAACAGGGCTTCCAATACTTTACGGGACGGTTTCATGGTTTGCTCCTTGTGGTAATTTTGGTTCATACGCTCATGGATGGGCGTTATCACATGCGGGAATTGTCACCTTGAGCCAGGCAAAGAGTCTCACCATCAGTGTGAAGATTCTTCGCTTCGCTGAAAATGACAAGCAAAAACACGGCCTCGTTGCCCCCGCCTGTGCTTGTTGAGAAACAAACAGACTCAGGAAGAAAATGACCAGGAGTGTTTTTCTATGTTTCATGGCTCCACCCACTTATTGCCCACTTCTCTGAACAGAAATAAAGCATACTCGATCTTCTTCCACTGTTGGGCATCGCACCAACAATTTTGAGCCATCAGAAGACCAAGCCAGATTGCTACTAGAAAACTGATATGACGGGAGAACGTTACTACTCTGCCCGGATATAAAATCAACGAGATACAATCCTCTGCTATCAACCTGTCCCGTGCCCTGAGATGGAAAGATACTTCCTATAGCAAGTAAGTGACGATTATCTGGTGCCCAAGCAATATCACTTACATAATGCCTGCCTTCCACCTCTTCAGAAGTAACTCTCATTGTATATAGATTCCCTGTTACTGCATCCAAGATAGCCAAATCACTTGAGTCAGTTGGTCTGCGACCTTGATACCTGGTAATTGCCAGATAACGCCCATTTGGACTCCAATGCGCTCTGCCGGCCCAGCCGCCAAGGTTTAATTCGCAAACTTGCCCTGTATTGGAATCCAATATAAAAGAGTATCCTCCGCCTATATCGCCATCGCTGTAAAAGAATAATAACGATGTGCCCGGTTGCCATGCCATCTTATAGGATACGGGAAGGTCGCTTCTTCGCCCCTTGGCATAATCCCATTGAGCAGGATCAAAGGAGACAGATGGGATATTCTGCAATGATTTATCCCGCTTGGATATTTTCTTATTCGACAGGAAAACCATTTCGCTACCGCCCGGTTTGACGGCCACATAATATTGGGGCAGATTATCATCAATCAGTTCAGTAGCATTGGGATTGCCATGACTAACCCGTATTTGTCGGGTAAAGTTATAACGATTATTGACTTTATCAATGCCAAGAACATTCGTGTTTGGATACACAACTGCGTTCAACTCTGGCTGCCATGACGGAGGCTCGGTTGTTTGATTGCGCATGGCATAGACCTGAGTCTCACCAGTTTGAGGATTGTATAATTCTATAGATTGTTGGATGATTACACTACTATTATCTCTTATTTCTTGTGTCATTAAGACTCTCTGATTATCAGGCAGCCACTCGACAATATCATAAAGATTGTCAGGATGACTCAGAACAATCTTCGGCTCCGAAAAAGTGTACTCCTCTGGTGTTGACTCTTCAGTCGTTGTCTGCGCCAAAGGGAAGGTACAGGCGGATGGTTGTTTTGGCCGTTGCGACTCCCCCTCTCCGGGCGCGTTTACCGTTGTCGGCATGACCGGCGCGGGCGTATTCTGTCCCGCCTGCCGGTTCGCCATGGTTCTCACAGTGAAGAACAGCGGGATCAACAAGATCAGCCCGATGACCAACAGGGCTTCCAATACTTTGCGGGACGGTTTCATGGTTTGCTCCTTGTGGTAATTTTGATTTATACCCTCATGGATGGGCGTTATCACATGCGGGAATTGTCACCTTGAGCCAGGCGAAGAGTCTCACCATCAGTGTGAAGATTCTTCGCTTCGCTGAAAATGACAAGCAAAAGCACGGCCTCGTAGCCCCCGCTTGCACCTGTTGAAAGACAAACAAGGTAAGAAAGAAAACGATGAGGAGTACTTTTTTGTGTTTCATAGATCTCTCCATTACCGCCCTGTTCTTTGAACGCTCATAAAGCACATCCGATCGCCGGCATTTGCCGGACAACGTATCAAGAGTTTTGAACCGTCCGGAGACCATGCAAAATTATTACGTGGCGCGCCGCCCGCGCCGAACGATTTAAATTCAGGGAAAAGAAGTAGGCTTTGCCCGGAGATAAAATCAACTAGAAACAAATCATGGTAACTGGATCCTGGATTGGTGTTCTGAAAGCGGGTATGTCCAAGAGCAAGCAGGTGGCGATTATCTGGCGCCCATGTAAAATCATCTACATAAAATTTGCTTTCCATCTCTTGGGAGATAACCCCAACCGTATATAGATTCCCTGTTGTTGTGTCTAAAACAACCAAATCTATCGAATTCGTAAAGCCAATATATACCGCTGACCTGGTAATTGCCAGATAACGCCCATCCGAACTCCAGCGCGCTCTACTTGCCCATCCCCCCATATCCAGTTCGCAAACATTTCCGGTGTCGACATTCAAGATAAACGTATAGCCACCATTTGCAGAGCCTCCAGCCGTACTATACAAAAAGATGAGCGATGTGCCCGGCTGCCAAGCCATCCTGTATGATACAGGGTTTTTATCCCTTCGTCCCTTGCCATAATCCCACTGGGCAGGATCAAAGAGGGCTGATGGAAGCTTCTTCAATGATTTATCCATTTTGGAAACATTTTTATCCGAAAGGTAAATCGTTTCTCTTCCACCCGGTTTAATGGCAAGGTGAAGCTGCGACAAGTTATCGGCAAGTACTTGCACGGTATTGGGGTCGCCGTAACTGACCAGAACTTGGCGGCTAAACCTAGAGCTGTCATTTTTTCGGTTGATACTCGTATAAGTTATAGCCGGATATATCGCCGCATTCAAATCTGGCAACCATGACGGAGGCTCATAAGTGAGATGGCGGACAGCGATCACTTTTGTCTCGCCCGTCTCAGGGTTGTACAAACCAATAGATTCCTGAATGGGTTTGTCATTCCCAACATCTACATTGCGTAGTTCTTCTGTTATCAAAACCTGCTGATTGTCAGGCAGCCATTCAGCAATGTTGTAACGATTGCCTTGTGGAGCAGTCAACACCACCTGCGGCTCTGAAAAGGTGTAATTTTCCGGCGTTGACTCTTCTGTTTTAATCTCCGCCAAGGGAAAAGTACATGCCGGCGGCTGTTTTGGCCGTTGCGCATCCCCCTCTTCGGGCGCGTTTACCGTTGTCGGCATGACCGGCGCGGGCGTATTCTGTTCCGCCTGCCGGTTCGCCATGGTTCTCACAGTGAAGAACAGCGGGATCAACAAGATCAGCCCGATGACCAACAGGGCTTCCAATACTTTGCGGGACGGTTTCATGGTTTGCTCCTTGTGGTAATTTTGGTTCATACGCTCATGGAGGAGCGTTCTCATTCACAGGAATTGTTACCTGTGGCTTAAAGGCCAGGTTTTGTTGACAGATTTCGACATGCCATCCAAAACAACAATCAAGAAATCAATCAGGAAGCACCCCCTTCCTTAACGCGTGGCATGTTGCCTGGGTGCGGTCATTCGCGTAAATCCACTCGAATAAATCATTTTCCCTATCACTTCTTACGATATTTTAGTCCCTCCCAGGCTGCAAAACAGGCTTCAAAAGATCAAAACCTGATATTCTTCGTTAGCATAAAAGCACCATTCACAAAATCCATCAATTTGTTATATTTATAGAGACTTTCTACGATTAAAGAAAATTTACAGAAAACCTTATGACCCTCCCTACCAAGATCGTCGTCATCGGCGCGGGCAGCGCCTCTTTTGGTGAAAACACCCTTTCCGCCCTGCTGCGCTCCAAGAAGTTGCGCGGATCCACGCTTGCGCTGGTCGACAGGAACGCCCAAAGCCTGGATATCGTCCATCGTCTGGCAAACAGGCTGAACCAGGACTGGGACGCAAAGTTTACCATCAGCGCCCATACCCATCACAAGGAAGCGCTCGAAGGCGCGGAGTACGTTATCTCGGCCATCGAAGTCGGTCCGCGCGAAGAGCTTTGGAAATCTGATTTCGAGATCCCGCTCAAATACGGCCTGCGCCAGCCCTACGCCGAAAACGGCGGTCCCGGCGGGTTTGCGCACGCCGCGCGCAACATCACACCGTTGATGGAGATCGTGCGCGACATGGAACGGGTTTGCCCCGATGCCTGGCTGATCAACTTCACCAACCCGATGACGCGCATCTGTGACGCCGTCAACCGCTACAGCCAGATCAGGACGATCGGGTTGTGCCACCAGATTTACATCGGTTATGCGTTTGTGGGCATGGTTCTGGCGGACGAACTGGGCATCGAGGTGCCGGATGGCATCGAGGGTATGCACGCCGATTTCAGGCAACACGCCCTGCGCGATCAGGTCATTCACCAGGTTTTGCCTCGCGTCGAGATCACGGCTGCAGGACTGAACCACTTCACCTGGATCCTGTACATCCGTGACAGGGAGACGGGCGAGAATCTTTACCCGTTGTTCAGGGAGCGCTTCGCCTCCTTCGACCCCTCCTTTGAACCGCTTACGAGGGAGGTTTTCGAGGTCTTTGATCTCTTCCCCGTCCCCGGCGACACGCATTTGAGCGAATACCTGCCCTGGGTCAGCGATCCCGTGACCAGGCCCTGGGAAAAGTACAACCTGCGCCTGTACGATTGGGAAGTCTGGGCCGGGCTGCGTGAGTTCAGTCTCGATCGCCTGAACGACATGGCAGACGAACATATGACCATAGATGGCTTGAAGGATACAGACTCGGAAGGTGCGCTCGAGATGATCGAGCACCTGGCCGGGGGCGGCTCTCACTACCATGCCGCTGCAAACAGGCCGAACATTGGCCAGATCGCCAACCTGCCGTTTGGAGCCACCGTCGAGACGCCAATTCACGTCAGCGACGTGGGGATAAACCCGATCCACGTCGGCGCGCTGCCCGAACCGGTGGCCGAACTGCTGCGCCGCGAGATCACCGTCGGGCAGCTTTGCGTGGATGCCGCGGTCGAAGGCTCGCGCGAGAAAGCTTTGCAGTCTCTGCTGCTCGATCCGACGATCACCGACATCGGCGTGGCAAAACAAATCCTGGAGGATTATCTGACGACTTACAAAGAGTATTTACCCCAGTTTTGGAAGTAAAGTACCCCGTTGGTCGAGTAGTCCCGCATGCTTGTCACGGGACGTATCGAGACCAAAGTAACCAGGAATTGAGGTTTCTTGAACCTGTGGTCTCGATACGCCCAACGAACACGGTCTACTCGACCACCGATTTTTTTTCAAGCGGCTCTACCGTTTCCGACAGGAAACATACCGAAAATTTGGATGTATTGTTCAGGGCTCCATCCGGCTAAAAACGGGAGAACCATAAAGGTCTAAGCTGTTAAATCCTCGACCAAACTTGCCCCCTGGCTCGGTTTACAGGAGTAGAACTGCGCTTCCAACCCCGAACGCTGACGATAGCCCTCTTGCACCGTACTGATAAAATCATTCACCCGCACCTCATCCACCAATGCCACGGCGCAACCGCCGAAGCCCGCGCCGGTCATGCGCGCGCCATAACAGGCGGGATGCGCCTGCGCCGCCTCCACGATCTGGTTCAAGGCCTGGTTGGTCACTTCGAAATCATCCCGCAAACTGGCGTGACTTTCATCGAAGAGATTGCCCAATTTGTGGACATCCCCAGCGCGCATGGCCGTGACCGCCTCCAGCACGCGCTGGTTCTCGCTGACGATATGCCGCGCCCGGCGCATGACCGTGT
>DAOTXM010000234.1:0-6115 GCA_034435215.1 Anaerolineales bacterium | reverse complement strand
CCGCACCCCTGTTTTCGGGCTTCTCCCAGTCATTTCGTGATCTACTGACAATAACTATACATCCAGCCTGCAATTAAATCAATCGATTCATCCCTCTTTGGAAGGAGAGGCCCGAAAAATGAGTTATGCGCGTGTACGCGCGCGCATAACTCATTTTTAGGTTTTTTCATGTCGAAATTCGATCATTCTTCCAGGGTACTGATGTCACCCTCGGGCAGTCCTTGCGCGCGTGCTTTCAAGACCCGTCTCATGATCTTGCCCGAACGTGTCTTGGGCAGCTTATCCACAAAGATGATTTCTTCGGGTTTGGCGATGGGGCTCATGTGTTTCGAAACGTGCTGGCGCAATTCTTCGGCCAGCTCAAGGGAACCAGCATAACCTGCCCGCAGGAGCACAAAGCTATGGATGGCCTGCCCCTTGACCTCGTGTGGGAGGCCGATGGCAGCCGCTTCGGCCACCGCCGGGTGGCTGACCAGCGCGGATTCGATCTCTGCCGTACCCAGGCGATGCCCGCTGACCTTGATGACATCGTCCACGCGGCCGATGATCCAGAAGTAACCGTCCTTGTCGCGTTTGGCTGAGTCACCGGTCATATATTTGCCGGGGTACTTGCTCCAGTATTGGTTGACGTAGCGCTCATCGTCCCGATAGACCGTGCGCAGCATGGCAGGCCAGGGGTTCTTCAGGACCAGGTAACCTTCCTCCCCATCAGCAACAGGATTGCCGTGGTCGTCCAGAATTTCCGCTTCCTGCCCGAAGAACGGGCGCGTGCCAGAGCCGGGCTTGAGCGGCACCACCGGGGTGGGCGTGATCATGAACATGCCCGTTTCAGTCTGCCACCAGGTATCCATGATTGGGCATTTTTCCCGGCCGATCACCCGGTAATACCAGCGCCAAGCTTCGGGGTTGATGGGCTCTCCCACGGAGCCGAGCAGCCTGAGGGACGAAAGATCGTGCTTGTTCGGCCAGGCTTCGCCGAAGCGCATCAAGCCGCGGATGGCTGTCGGCGCAGTGTACAGGACGGTGATCCCGTAGCGTTCCACCATCTGCCACCAGCGGTTTGGGTAAGGATAGGTCGGCCCGCCCTCGAACATGAAGGAGGTCGCGCCGTTCAGCAGCGGCCCGTAGACGATGTACGAATGCCCGGTCACCCAGCCCGGGTCGGCGGCGCACCACCAGCGGTCGTCATCCTTCAGGTCGAAGACGTATTTGAGCGTGGTGTACGTCCCAACCATATAACCGCCATGGGTATGTAGGATGGCCTTCGGTTTGCCGGTCGAGCCGGACGTGTACAGGATGTAGAGCGGGTCCTCCGCGTCCAATTCCTCCGTGGCGCATTTCCCGTTTGCAATGGGCAGGGCGCATAGATCGTGATACCAGTGGTCGCGCTCCGCTTCCATCGGGACCTCGTGAGCCGTGCGCTTGACAACGATCACATTCTCTATCGACGGGCAGGTCTTGATGGCATCATCCACAGTGCGCTTGAGCTCGAAAATCTTGCCGTTGATCCAACTGCCGTCCGCAGTGATGACCAGTTTCGAGGCGCTATCGTCGATGCGGCCCTTCAGCGCGTCCACCGAAAAACCGGCAAACACCACCGAGTGGATGGCGCCGATCTTGGCGCAGGCCAGCATGGCGAAGACGATCTCCGGGATGCGCGGCAGGTAAATGGTCACGCGGTCGCCCTTGACCACGCCCATGGCCTTGATGATGTTGGCAAAGCGGTTGACTTCGCGGTTGAGCGAGTAATAGGAAAAGGTGCGTTCTTCCCTGCCATCCTCGCTGACCCAGATGAGTGCCAGCTTGTTCTTGCGCCAGGTCTTCATGTGGCGATCCACCGCGTTGTGGACGATGTTGGTCTTGCCGCCCACGAACCACTTGAAAAATGGCTTGTTCGAATCATCGAGCACTTTCTCCCACTTTTCGAACCATTCTAGTTCCTGGGCGCGTTCAGCCCAGAATCCCTCCCGGTCCTTCAGGGCAGATTGCGCCATTTCGTCCCAATCCGGGACATTGGCCTGAGCGATGACCTCATCGGATGGAAAGTACACCTCCCCTTCCATTCCAGGTTTTGACTTTGGCATGGGTTTCCTCCATTGGCGATAAATTTTGTCAAATATACTGCAAATCAGTCTGGCAGGCAATGACTATAGACAGTTAAACACGAAACCGGATAGAAGTTGCCCAGCACCAGACTGTAAAGCGACGAAGGTAAATACAGACAAACGAAGAACCCCTCGGGGTTTATTGGGAACGATATCGTTCAAGCTGACCGGACTTGACAGGAAATGGCACATGGAAATATACTCACTCAGTGAATATGTCTTCCGGTCACCGCCGTACCACTGGACGCTCGCCCGAATATGCCCTGTTGGGGTTTTTGGATCGCTCGCCGGCGCACGGTTACGAATTACACCAACACCTTACGGAAGAATTGGGGGAAATCTGGCATGTCAGTTTGAGCCAGACCTATAACATTCTCACACGGCTGGAGGAACAGGGGTTCATCCAGGGAACGATGCAGGAGCAGGAAAAACGTCCTGCCAGGCGGCGCTTTCACCTGACCGCGGCAGGTCGGCGGCGTTTCGAGGCGTGGTTGTCCGCCGTTTCGGCTTGCAGCGTACGCGCCATTCGCGTCGAATTTATGACGCGCCTGTATTTTCTGCATGCCCGCAATCCCACCGACGCGCTCAAAGCCATCGAGGTGCAAATCGACGCCCTGCAAGCGCACATCGCGAGGTTGCAAGAGCGGCTGAACGACGTAGACCCCAAACACATATTCAATCGTATGGGGATATCCCTGCGGATACGTCAGTTGCAGTCGCTGGTCGTTTCGTTGAACGAAGGCAGGGCCTCGCTCCCCGATCCGTCATAGGATACCGTATATGAAACGTTTCATTGCCTTGGCGTTACGCCTGCTGCTGCCCGTCATCCTGCTCGCCTCCCTTTCCGCATGCGCTGCGAGACGGGCGCATGCCGCGGACCAGCCGGTGGAACTGACCGTTGCCGCCGCCGCGGACCTGCAGTTTGCTTTCACGGAAATTGGCGCCTTGTACGAACAGGAGACAGGCAACAAGCTGATTTTCTCGTTCGGTTCTACGGGACAGTTGGCGCAACAGATCGAGAACGGCGCGCCGTTCGATTTATTTGCCGCCGCCAATATCCGTTTTGTGGAAGGTCTGGCTGAGAAGGACCTGCTTCTTCCTGAGACAGTTGCCCTGTACGCGCGCGGGCGGATCGTGCTGGCGGTCAACCGCAACTCGGGCGTGACCGCCATTTCCCTGCAGGACTTACTTTCGGATGTGATCACCCATATCGCGATTGCCAACCCTGAGCATGCGCCTTATGGCGTCGCTGCCAGGGAAGCCCTGCAATCGGCAGGCATATGGGAGAAAATCGAAGATAAGCTCGTCTATGGTGAAAATGTGCGCCAGGCCCTGCAATTCGTTCAAACAGGCGACGCGCAGGCGGGGATTGTCGCCCTGTCGGTTGCCAACGTGCCGGAAATTACCTGGTCGCTGATCGACGACTCGTTGCACAATCCGCTGGATCAAGCGCTTGCGATTGTGTCCAGCAGTTCCCACAAGAAAGAAGCGCGGGAGTTTGCGGACTTCATCAATGGGGCAACCGGACGGCCCATCATGCAAAAATATGGTTTCGTCCTGCCTGGTGAACCGATTTCCACGCCCGCGCCATAAAGCGTCCCGAAGGTTCGAGCAGTCCAAGTCCGTTCCGCAATAAAATCCTCGGGGCGATATCCGAATAATGAATTATTCGCCGTTTGTTTTATCACTTTGGGTTTCATCATGGGCGGGGATGATTGCCCTGGCTCTTGGCATGCTGATCGCTTGGATCCTGGTCAAGCTGAAGTTCAAGGGCAAATGGATTGTAGAAGGGCTCGTCATGGCGCCGCTCATCCTGCCGCCGACCCTGGTGGGATATTACCTCTTGACCCTGCTCGGCCAGCGCGGCCTGGGTCCCTGGTTCGAGCAGGTGTTTGGCTTTCGGGTGGTGTTTTCGATTCAGGGAGCGATCATTGCCGCGACCATAGCCGCCATCCCCCTTGTCGTTCAAACGCTGCAGGTAAGCATTGCCGCCATTCCGCATGATGTCGAAGAGGCGGGGCGCATGGACGGCTGTGCGGTCTGGCAATTATTCCTTTACATCCACCTGCCGCTGATCTGGCGCGGACTGCTGTCGGGTGGCGTGCTCGGTTTTTTGCGCGCGATGGGTGATTTTGGCACCACGATCATGGTGGCGGGGAACATCCCGGGAAAAACGCAAACCATGTCCATGGCAATCTATGATGCGGCGCAGGCGAACAATATCTCGCAGGCCAATCAACTTGCGCTGATCCTTACTTCGATTGGCTTCGGCCTAACCTTCCTCGTGATTCGCTTGAGGCAAAAAGCAGATGAAACCCTGTAGTGGGTGCCATCTGCAAAATCTGCAGAAACTCAATTTGTATGAGTCTAAAAGATAACCTGGCGTTTTAGGGGATGTAGCAATGGAATTTCTTTTTTTCGTATATGAAAGATTGAGTTTATATCACTCCTGCGCATGCGCCAGAAACCATTCATAAAGTTTAGGATCGGCATAGACTTTGTACGGGATGTCTTGTTTCATGTCCGGGCTGAGAGTAATTTGCGCATCCCCTCCACAGGCAATCAAAGCATCCACCAGAGCCTGCTCAGCCTCAGCTGGAACATATTCATCTCTTTCCCCGTGAAATACCCAGACGGGAACCTTTTTGAGGTTGCAGATATTATCCGGGACTTCGAAGGGGTAACTGGCATAGCCCGCAACCGGTGCCAGCGCTGCAAAGTATTCCGGATGGCGTATTCCGATCGCCCAAACGCCATTGGCTCCCATGTCATTCCCGGTGAGATATATGCTCTTTGCGTCTATGGAATAAGCACTTTGAATTTCTTCTAATAACTTGAAAAGCGGGTCGATCATCTCATCCTTGGCCCAGAATTCATACTCCCCATCCCCCAGTGGGGATACGACGATGAAGGGGAAATCATTCGCGTCATCCGCATATTTGGGCAGCGGTTCTTCCATGAGTAGTTCAAGGGTAGCGCCGCGCAAATAAACGCCGTGCAGGTAAACGATCAGAGGCCATTCCTGTTGCGGGTCTTTCCCATAATCGTCTGGCAGGTAGAGCAGAAAATCGAACCCCGCTTTCTCTGACGTATAAGGATGCTGTCCGATTTTTGCGGTTGCAGGGAGTGTAGGGTATGACGCTTTCTCGAGCACGGTGAAATTGACTGTGTGCTCATACCTGCCTGGCTGGTAAATATTGAAACCATCATTGACCACCTGATTCGCCTCCCACGCGTATCGGAGAGTGTATTCCCCCGGAGAAAGATTTTTCAAATCGATGAGCCATATTCGTTCTTTGTTATCTTCCCCGTGTGCCGGATAGTCAGTCTCAAACCACTCAAAAGCCTCGAGATCGATTTTGTAACCATCTATATTCAATTCCCACGTGATTGCCTCCCAATTGGGCGCAAAATTCGTTTCCTTGGCGATCCATCCAACTAAAATGGTCATTCCAGACATCTGTGGTATCTCACAACTAGCTTTCGATGTGGTTGGTTCGTGCTCATCGGGCATCTGTTCACAAAATTGCCAGATATATGGATAGGGTAAAGTTGGCGCGCCTTGCTCCACGGTCATTTCTCCAACCTTGTCCCCGGGTTTGACGACCCCTTTAAGCGGCGTCGGAATCGCCCTCACGCATGCTGCCAGAATGGCGGCAAAGAAAACGACAAACGTGAACAATTTTAGATATCTCATGCTCCCTCTCCTCTCACGGTTGTGGCTTGATAAAATGACAGTTTCCTACAGAAACAATGTTTCTACGAGTAAAGTGGTGGCGATGAAGTCATACGGCTAAAGTGTTGCGCTTGGTTATTCATTCCCCCAGTGTCGTGCAAGGTCAAGATTGATAACAATACTGTACATCAAAACCCTGGCTAATTCAAGATAGCAATTCAGCCATTTTTACCTGTGAAGGGTCTGGTCGTTTACTCGATCCAATCCAATATTTTGTGCCATGCCCCTACGAACGGCAGGAACCAGGGAATGCCGTTGTACACTCCCAGCGGCG
>DAOTXM010000233.1:0-1950 GCA_034435215.1 Anaerolineales bacterium | reverse complement strand
CCGCACCCCTGTTTTCGGGTACCCTTTCAACTTTCGTGAAGTACTGATAATTTGAAGGAGAACGGATGGGAGTGATCGAGCCGAGAGGCAGACGAGGCAGGGTTTATTTCGGCTGTGGTGGAGCTGCCTGCCTGGGATTGATTTTCTGGGGGCTGATCGCCTGTTGTTTGATGCTCACCGTAGTAGGGTTATCAACCGAGTTGGACAGTGGGGATGCGGAACTGGTTTCGGCATTCTATGCGCTTTCACAGATCATGGTGGGGTCATTGGCTTTCTGCTTCTCGATGGTCGCAATCATCATCGTCTTCGTTGGTTATGGGATTTTCCGGCAGATGCGTACATTTACCGTGCGCGGCGGGACGCATGATCTGAACACGGTTTTGCTGTTCTTTTTCCTTTTCATTGGAGGGATGATCCTGGCCGCCGCACTGCCCACGATGGTGTTGGAAGTCCCTGGTATGAACGGTTGGCTCAAAACCGGGGGTATCCTGATGGGCGGTGCCTATTTACTCTACGGGATGATCATGTTATGGTTGACCCTGGTCGCCTACGAATCCTACCGGCACACAGATCAGGAAGAAACGCCGTAAAAACCCGTTCTTTTTATGAGTTTTCGGATGCTCCACACCTGGAATCTATCCCCTGAAGAAGCGACTCGCGTTCAAGCTCGATTGCGCGAGCGTCTCATCCTGACCTGGGATGGGCGTCCGATCCGGTCCGTTGCAGGCGTGGATGTGAGCATCACCGAAGAAACAGCTCGCAGCGCCATTGTCGTGCTGCGCTACCCTGATCTGACACCGTTGGAGTCAATCACGGCTGACGCGCCGTTGGTCTTTCCCTACATCCCGGGTCTGCTGGCCTTTCGTGAAGGGCCTGCCGTGCTGGCAGCCTGGCAGAAACTGAAGACCAAACCCGACCTGTTGATGTTCGACGGGCAGGGGATCGCTCACCCGCGCGGAATCGGGATCGCCTCGCAGATGGGACTGTGGCTGGAATGCCCAACGATCGGCGTCGCCAAGTCGCGCCTGTACGGGCGGCACGCCGACCCCGGTCCGCATCGCGGTGACCGCGAACCCTTGCGCGATGCAAGCGACCGGGTCATCGGGGCTGTGCTGCGTACCAAGGACAACACCAACCCGGTGTACATCTCGCCAGGCCATCTCATCGATCTGGAACATGCGGTCGAATTCGTCCTGGCCTGTTGTGCCGGATATCGACTGCCAGAACCAACCCGCTGGGCGCACCGCGTGGCAGGCGGGAAGGAATTATCCTTCGCATCGACCCGCCAGGCGCGTTTATTTTGATCGATATCGGGATTTTCTGGGAACTTTGCACTGTAATAGCTGTACTAATAGATCATAATATTCAATAGGAGGCATACCATGGAAATCAAGATTGTCAAGATCGAAAAACCCGAAGCCATCAATTTCATCCTGGGCCAGTCTCACTTCATCAAGACTGTCGAAGACATGCACGAAGCGCTGGTCAGCGCGGTACCGGGGATCAAGTTCGGCCTGGCTTTTTGCGAAGCCTCCGGCGATTGTCTGGTACGCTGGAGCGGCACGGACGAAGCCATGCTCGATCTGGCCAAGAAGAACGCGCTTGCTCTCGGTGCAGGACACTCGTTCATCCTGTTCCTGGGCGAGGGCTTTTATCCCATCAATGTACTTAATACCCTCAAAATGCTCCCCGAAGTGGCGCGCGTCTTCTGCGCCACCGCCAACCCGACCGAGGTGCTGGTCGCCGAAACCGGGCAGGGACGTGGCATCCTGGGCGTGGTGGACGGTTTCTCGCCCAAAGGCGTGGAAGACGAAACAGGCATTACCTGGCGCAAGAATTTCCTGCGCATGATCGGGTATAAGTTTTAACGGTAACTACCTTGACAATGTCACATTCGCCATAAAAGCTCCGAAAATGGGGGTGGGGGGGGGGGGGGGGGGGGGGGGGGGG
>DAOTXM010000232.1:0-3593 GCA_034435215.1 Anaerolineales bacterium | reverse complement strand
TTCATAGGCCGCCAGTGCTTCGTCCAACCGACCGGCTGCATTCAAGCGCGGACCAAGCCGGAAACCGATGTCGGTCGCGTTGACCTTGGCTAATGTGATTTCGGCTACAGCCGCCAGCGAGAACAATCCCTGGCGGGTCGTCTCACGCATCTGACGCAAGCCTCTGCGGACCAGGAAACGGTTCTCGCCCACCAGAGGGGCCAGGTCCGCAACTGTGCCGAGGGCAACCAGATCCAGTAAGTTCGAAAGCTGAAAACTGAAGGCTGGTTGCTGACCGCTGATCAATGCTTCTACCAGCTTGTACGCGATCCCCACACCGGCCAGGTCTTTGTCGGGGTAAACGTCTCCTGGCTGCTTGGGATTGATGACGGCCAGGGCGGGGGGCAGGGTCCCCTCCAATGGGTGGTGGTGGTCGGTGATAATGAGGTCCAGGCCGATGGTCCGGGCGTGAAGCGCTTCGTCCGGCGAACGGATACCACAGTCCACGCTGATGACCAGTTTGACGCCGTCGCTTTTCAATTGGGTCAGCGCGTCGTTGTTCAGGCCGTATCCTTCCTCAAAGCGGTTTGGAATGTAGCCGCGCACATTTGCGCCGAGAGCCTTCAGCGTGTCCACCAGGAGCGCGGTGGCTGTGACGCCATCCACATCGTAATCGCCGTAGATGGCAACCAGCTCGTTCTGTACCAGCGCGTAGCGGATGCGCTCGACGGCGCTCTGCATACCGGTCATTTGGAAGGGATCGGTATCGAAATCAGGCTCGGCTTTCAGGAAGGCGCGCGCCTGAGCATATGTGGCATAGCCGCGGTTGAACAGGATTTGCCGCAGCACGGGCGGGAATGCCTGCAACGCACTGTCTGCTTCGGGGGTAATGACGGGGGGGATAAGCCAGCGTTTGGTATGGGTCATGGCGTTTTCTTTGTGATGCGGAATAATTGCGGTTCGATTGCCTCGATATTGTAATAGCTTTCCAGCCCCGGCACCGGCAGGGTGAAATAGATCGGGCGCGTTTCGATGTTCTCGTCGATGTAAGCCATCGTGGTCGTCCCCGGGCGCGGCGGGACGAGCAGTTCGTGCAGGCTGATCCCCGTCCGGCCTTCCAGGATATGCGCGGTGTACACATAGGAGTACAACCGGTCCCAGTTGGCGAAGAGGATGGCGTTATCTTCCACCTGGCTCAGGATGCGCTGCCCTTCCTTGGTGGCGCGTTCGGGATCGCGCGGGTAGATTTTTTCTGCCTGGATGAAGCTCGTCGTACCTTCCCGGATGGCCGGACGCAAGTCCGTGCGCGCGTTCCACAGTGACAATGACAGCAGCGCCAATCCCAACAGGCTGACGAGAAGCCCGCTTCGTTCCAGACGGGGAACATGCCACCGTTTCAGCGACCATTCCGCACCGTCGAGCAATGCGCTGACGCCCATCCCCAGCCAGACATGCGCGATGACCGCCGCCGGGACGTAGAACTCCTGGTAGACTGAAAATTCTACCGAGACCGCAAAACCCCAAATCAGCGCGAACGCGATCAGTGCATACAACCCTTCCCGCCAGCGGCGCTGACCGTTTTTGGGTATCAAGAATAAAGCCAACATACCCAGCGGGATGCCCGCAGCCTGCCAGCGCGGGAACGAGTCGATGTATTCCAGAAGCCGCCGGTAGATTTCGTCGGGCGCCGCGCTGAAATAATAGATCCAGAAACTGCCGGCCGGGAAGATCGCCAGCAGCCGGTCGGTGGGCGAGTCGAATTGTTCGGGCGTCAAACCGCGCTCGGACAGGTTGGTGCGGTAAGTTGTGTTGTAGATGCTCGAAGGCGGGTCATTGTAATCGAGATAGAGGAAGAAGGTAAAAGTTAATACCAACCCAAGAAGCGCACCTACGGCGGCTCCGATCCACGCGGAGCGTTTGCGTGCGGTCAACAGCATATAGATCAAGACCGAAGCGCCCGTCATGACGACCGTGCTATGGATGCCCATGCTCAGCCCGCCGGCCAGACCAGCCAGGAAAAGCCAGCCCCAGCGGTCCGTACGCCGCCAGAGCAGCACGGACAGCCATACGACCGCCAACATCCCGGCGGCCGGCGCGTACGATTCGGCAAGGATCGTCCGCCGCCAGAAGAAGACGCTGGTCGCCAGCGCGGACGAAGCTACCAGTCCTGCCGTCCGCCAGCCGCCCAGCAGCCGTACGATCAGGTAGACGTTCATGACAGCCAACGCGCCAAAAAACGCCGACATCAGGTTGACACGGTAGGCAATGTCCCCAAACGGTAAAAAAGTGAACAGTTTACCAAAGATGATTTGCGTCGGGTAGCCGCTGGCGTGCGTCATCCCCAGCGTGTAGGAGAGCGTCTGGAATTCGGCGATGTCACCATACAGCAGCGATGGCGCGAGCGTGCGGACGTAGAGCGCCAGGCTCAGGCTGCCGGTGAAAAGGGCAAACAGGTTATCTAGGCGCGCGAGGGGGAATAACGGTTTAGATAGATTTGGCATGGAGTGAGAGAGATGAGTATAAACGGGGATAAGGTCAGGGGCAAGGGTATAATCACTTCCATGTTCTAGATGGTTATCACTGCAAGAGGAGACTTTGCTCGGGAGAAACCATGACAAAACTCAGATGCTTGCTTTTGTCGTTTATTCTCATCCAGTTGTTCCTGCCCGTTCATGTCGTGTCCGCGGATACCGGTCCCAAACCAAGCATGGAATTCGAATTCGAACAGGAACTGGCCGGCGAGCGGCTAACGATTATTGCCGGGATTTTATACGAATGTGAACAACCTGATTGCAGCGACGCCTCGCCGCTGAAGGAGTTGGGCCCGCAGAGATTTACGTGTGAGGCAGAAAGCTGCCGCGCGATGGCTTATGGGTTCAGTCCATACCATAAACTGGAGATCCAATTTTCGGACGGGAGAACACGCCAGAGCCAGGTCTTTGAAACCGCAGGATTCAATTCGAGATATACCGTCACGATCCGGCAGGATGATTTACTGGTCAAAGCACGATTCAGCCTGCCTGCTTTTTCACCAACGAACATGGTTCTCCTGGCTTGCATGTGCATTTTGACGGGCGGCGTCCTGACTATTGGTTTGATTATTTTAATCATTCAGCGTTCCACCAGGAAGTGATTACCGCACTTCCCGTCACGATCATTGTCGAAGGCGTAATTGGGCTTGTATATTCCATTTGGCGGGAGAAACCGGTCGTTCCCATCCTGATCACAGGGATCCTTGCGAATCTGCTCACCCAACCCCTGTTATGGATTGCGGTGAGTTATTTCTTCCAGCATTACCTCGCAACTTTGTTCGTTGCTGAAATCCTTATCTGGATGTTCGAAAGCCTTTTATTGTATGGCTTTCGGTTCAACCGGCTGAATTTCAGAGAGTCTTTTTACTTAAGTTTTAGCATGAACCTGGCGAGTTTTTCGATTGGTTGGTTGTTGCCCGTTTAGACTTGTCGATCGCTCAACATGGAAATCTGGTTCGCTGGAAATCTACATTTTTATGGAAATATGCAGGGTTATATCATATCTACGGTCACGAATTGCGCTTTCCCGCTCGTGTGCACGCAAAACATGTCAGGGACAACCCGCCGAAAAAGGTTGGGGCG
>DAOTXM010000231.1:0-18638 GCA_034435215.1 Anaerolineales bacterium | reverse complement strand
GGCGTGCTTCGCACGCCCGCCCATTTTCGCGGGTTGTCCCTGACATGTTTTGCATGCACACCCTGAATAATCACAAGGAAAGGTTCTGCCATTTAGTTTTACACCTTCAACGGGACAGACGACTATTACAGTGCAAAGTTCCAAGTAAATCCCGAAAAAACAGGTGTGCCTGTTTTTTCGATTATCCCTGGCAGTGAATGCGTATCAGCAATGCAACCTTGCGGTGTCATACTACTTGAAACCTTGCAAGGTGTCCTGCACACGTTGATCCAGCTTGCGCCCCAGATCATGGATCGTGATATTTGGGGTTTGTCCCTCCAGTGTCATGGACATGATCATTTCGCCGATCACGTCCCTGCGAAACATCAAAACATCCACCTGCGTCGACAATCCCTGCATATTGGCTACCATTGTCATGCCAATCCGTAAATCGCCAATATCTTCCATTCCTTCCAACAGCTTTTCATCACGCACATTTTCGGTGCCAATCCCCTTGACCAAAGCGGGCAGGGTTAACTCAGGTTGGGAAACAGCCAAATCGAAGGCTACGCGATCAAGTTTATCAGTAAGTAGGAAATTGAAACCGAGGATCATCTGGAATTTTTTGGTATTTACAAATACGAAAATGTGCTCAGGCTGGAAACCCTCGCCGCTAAAGTCAGCCATCGACATGCCGAGTTCTTCCAGGGTGAATTCTTCGAATCCGACAGGCAGGTCATCTAGAGTCAGCACGGCTGATGAAATATCAGGCCGCGGGACCGGGGTGAGAGTCGGCGTCTCCGTGGGCGTAGCGACCGGGGTAAATGTGAAAGCCGCTGTCGATGTTGGGATGGTCGCTGCCGGGGATGTAAACTGACAGGCAAGGATAAAGAGAGTAACGAAACTCAGAAAAAAGGTGGTTAAGAGACGTGTCTGGCTTTTCAAAATCGCTCCGATCTTCCTGCACTTGCAGAAACATATTTATGTGGTCTTGAAGGTCCCTGGGGATCTTCCATGTTAGATACCCGGATTTTGGGGTGAGAACAGCAAACCTGAAGAACCATCTTGATTTTCGTTTTAAGATTATACAGACGGGAACAAGAATCAAAATTGAGATAACCTTGCAAAAACCAGTCTGGTTTCAGTTGAATCCGTTTCTATCCCCAGGTCGGTTGAAAATTGCGCTTTTTTACGAGCAGGGATGCACAATTTTGTCTCTTATTCCTGGTATGGCCATGAGTTCTTCACCTATCTAGAAAGCAACCTGGACAAACAATCTCTATCTAAAAATTTCTTTCGGTATACCGCTGTCGTTGATTCCATCTCGTGCAACGTCTGTGGTGTATAATTTTTGTATGCGCAGGCTCATTCCCTTTCATACGAATATCAAACGAAGCCCCTTCGGCTTGGTTTTCCATTAAGGAGAAATCTCATGGCAAAACTAGACAATATGGTGCAGGATTTTTTCGCCCAAAAAAAGATTGCGGTGGTCGGCGTCTCTGATAAACGCGACACGGGCTGCAACCTGGCTTATACCAAGTTCAAGGAGAACGGGTATCAGGTCTATCCGGTCAACCCGCGCATCAGCGAATTCCAGGGTGAAATCTGCTACCCGGATTTGAAATCCATCCCGGAGAAGCCGGAAGCGGTCTTTATCCTCGCCAGCCCGAAAGTGACAGACCAGATCGTCCAGCAGTGTGTGGACCTGGGAGTGAAGCATGTCTGGATGCATTGCATGATGGGGACCAAGCCCGGGTTGGTACAGAATATGACCAGCGTTTCGCAGGATGCGGTCCAGATATGTCGCGAGAACGGCATCCAGGTCATCCCGGGTGCGTGCCCCAATCAGTTCCTGAAACCGGACTTCGGTCATGCTATGATGCGCGGTCTGTGGGGCTTGTTCGGTTTTATGAAGGTCGTGGATTGATTCAAAGAACATGTATACCCTTGCCGTCCGGCGTGACTTCATCGCCCGCCATTTTCTGATCGGGGGAGACTGGGGTCCCGAAAACAATCCCAACTCTCATCATTACGTACTGGAACTGCGTCTGAAAGGGGAAGCACTCGACCAGCACGGCTACTTGTGCGATATTGTGGATGTGGAGAAGCACCTCGATGAAGTTGTGGCGTATTACAGGGAACAGATGCTCAACGAAAAGCCCGAGTTTGCGGGTTTGAACCCATCCATCGAGCATTTTGCTCGCATCCTCGCGGTTACTTTGAGCGAGCGCATTGCTGCTTCCAACGTCACTGCCTTGAAAGTGGTGTTGTGGGAAAACGAGAGCGCATGGGCGGCGTATTCGGTATCGCGTTGACCTGTGAACCCGTTGTGTTGTTTTCCTGTTCCTGTTCTTGAACGTCTGGACGACCAAACGAAAAATATCGGACAATGAAACTGGGCCTGCTCATTTACGGCTCGCTCGAGACGCTCAGCGGCGGGTATCTTTATGACCGGAAACTGGTGGAATATCTGCGGATGCAAGGGGACACAGTTGAAATCATCAGCCTGCCCTGGCGCAATTATGCAGCGCACCTAACCGACAACTTCCGCATCCGCCTCCCACCGGACCTCGACCTGCTCATCCAGGATGAGTTGAACCATCCTTCGTTGTTATCCGCCAACCACCGCCCGCACCCTTACCCGATTCTCAGCCTGGTGCACCACCTGCGATGTTCCGAGCAGCGACCGGTTTGGCAGAATTGGTTTTACCGGCTCATCGAAAAGTGCTATTTAGCATCGGTGGATGGCTTTATTTTCAATTCGCAAACGACAAAGCGAGCAGTAAACGAATTTATAGAGAGCAGGAAACCGAGTATCGTTGCCTACCCGCCGACAGACAGGTTCGGCCAGGGAATGCAGGAAGCAGAAGTCATCGCCCGCGCGCACGAGGCGAGGCCTTTGCGGATATTGTTCCTGGGCAATATCATCCGCCGGAAGGGATTGCATACGTTATTGGAAGCGGTCAGCCTTCAGCCATACGCATGCAGCCTAGACGTAGTTGGTTCATTGAACGCCGATCCCAGGTATGCCAGCGCAATGCAAGAGAAAACTGCCGTCCACGGTCTACGATCTATCGTCCACTTTTACGGTCCCCTAGATAACGAAGGACTGGTTGAAAAACTCGAATCTGCGCACGTGTTGGTTGTACCATCATCGTATGAGGGCTTTGGGATCGTCTACCTCGAAGGGATGGCTTTCGGCCTGCCCGCCATCGGCACAACCACCGGAGGAGCCTCCGAAATCATCCGCGACGGCAAGACCGGCTACCTCATCCCACCTGGCAATGCAGCGATTCTGGCTGAACGGTTGTCATCCTTGGCTAATGACCGGGAGTCACTGGCGCGCATGTCGGTCAATGCACTAGAACAATACAGGCAACAGCCCTCCTGGAATGAAACTGCGGGGACTATCCGGGAATTCTTGCATGGTTTTCAATAAAAAGAAGGTCTCCATAAGAATGAGACCTTCCTCGTGAGGAGAAAAACGATGCTTATTTGGTTTGCGGTCCGTTCATAGATGTTTTTACAGCCTGGTTAATTCGTCTGTGGTTCCATAGCGACTCCGCAAAGACAACGACTGCCACAATCACTGCAATGATGCCGATATTTCGGAGCCAGCCGAATAGGAAGAAATCGCCACGATGGGCTCTCTCAAAAACGCCTTCCCGAAAACCTTCGGGACGTTGACCCGGGTCGAGACCCTGCGGGGGTTGTTCGGGGAAAAGTTCCTCCCCGCCGAAATCACCATCGGGGCGGAAACGGCCTTCACCAGGAGCAAACTGCGCGTTCACGCCGTTTCGGGTCAGAGCCCAGGTAGCTCCCACCACAACCGTTGTGGCCAGCAAAATGATCAGGATTCTGCCAATCGTTTTCATGAGGATCATCCTACTCTTCAACGGAAATATTCTGCAAGGCGCGTTTCGAACCAAACAGATGCCCGATTGGCTGGAAGACATAACGTTTGAAGGCATTCACAATCCAGTTCCAATGCAAAGCAGTGTGCAGACCAAGTAACGGCACGAACAGGTTAGCGGTCAGGTCATGCAGTTCGCGCATGCCGAAATTCCTCGGCAGGCTGAACCCCAGGAATGGCACGAACGACTCAGAAATCATAATGCCGGTGTACATGATCAAGATCACGTCAATGAATAGCAGCGCGTTCAAAACATAATTGATGCGTGGTCGCAACACCGACATCGTGAAAAAGTGTTTGGTCAGTTGCACGATCCAGTCCCAACTGAGAAGAAGATGGATAATAACCGCTGTCATCGAGGCCACTGTCAACCATTCGTGGACGGCAATGCCAGTTGATCGTGGATCCATGGCAACCAGGAATCCGACAAAGATCAAAATGTCGATGGCCAGCTTTGTTCTTGTATTATTTTTCTTTATCGTGGAAATATTCATGATTGTCTCCTAACTTCTTGGTTCTTCGGGAAGTTCCGTGGTAGATATCCTAACTCGGACAAGCCGAAACCAAACAGGATATACAAGATGAGCAGGATAAAAACATTGAAACCATCCTGGATATCCTGTCCATCCTGTAAATTCTTGCACAAAAAGCAAGTTTAACTCGTAAGGTACTTAGAACTAACTTTGTGAAGTATAGTTAAAACATGTAAAAAACCTGTGAAGATTTTATTGAAACATTATGGTGATTTTCAATGTCGATGAACTACTCCTTCCCCCGCTACTTGCTCGCGAAACAAAGCGTGGACGATCGTGCGCTGAACAAAGATGTATTAGCTGCGCTGAAAGCCAATTTGCCAGCAGAGTCATTTTCTATCATCGAGGTTGGCGGGGGGATCGGAACGATGCTGGCACGCCTGCTGCATTGGGAGGTCATCTCACAAGCAGAATATACGCTGGTGGATGGGATGGCTGAAAACATCGGCTTTGCGCGCATTTGGCTGCCGGAATGGGCCGGGGAAAATGGCCTGGAAACAAAAGAAGCCGATAAAAACGAAGTGCGGATTTTCGACACGCGGCGCGATGTGCGCGTGAAACTGGTCCAGGCGGATGTGTTCGATTTCATCGCGCAACGACCTGAACCTGCCGACTTGCTGATTGCGCATGCGTTCCTCGACCTGTTGCCCATGCCTGTAAGCCTGCCGAAACTATTCTCACTGACAAAGGACCTGGCCTGGCTGACACTAAACTTCGATGGCGTCACGTCTTTGGAGCCGGTCATCGAGGCGGAGTTGGATGCCAAAATCGAGCAGCTTTATCATGAAACGATGGATACCCGTTCGACAGGCGGGGATAGCCGGTCGGGGCGGCATTTGTTCGGATACCTGAAACAGGCCGGGGCGGAGATCGAAGCGGCGGGAGCGTCGGACTGGGTGGTGTACCCGCTCAAGGACCAATATCCGGCTGACGAAGCGTACTTCCTGCAATTCATCCTGCATTTTTTCGAAGAATCGTTGGGACATCATCCTGAATTGGATGCCGCGGCCTTTGGGGATTGGCTGGCAAAGCGCAGGCAACAGATCGTGCGCGGCGAGCTGGTCTATATCGCGCACCAGATGGATTTTCTCTGCCATATCCCCTCTCCCATTAGGAGAGAATGAGGGTCGATTGAAACCACCAAGTATTTTCAACGTATAATCCTATACGGAACAAGCCATGATCCACACCTATCAAATCGAAGGCCTGACCCTACAAACAGGCGACATCATATGCACGATGAACGGCAAACCGGACATCCTGCCGGGTGAGTTTTGGCGCCTGGTGGGGCGATTAGTCCCCGGTGATGTAGATCACGTGGCTATCTTCGTCGGGCCGGGCGGGCGTTGCGTGGAATCCGGCTCGCGCGGCGTGATCACCTTTAATGTGCATCACAGTACCTGGGACACCGAGTTCATGGCGCGCAAACGCGGCTTGCTGTTCGACACGTTCTACGGTGTAGCCTACCCGCTCGATGGGATGGAACTTTCGGCGGAGGAAGAGATGCACATGCGCATGACCGTGGCACAGTATTGTTTGTCGCAGGTCGGCAAGTCGTATAACCTGAATTTTCTGAATGCCGAAACCGAGGAGGCGTTTTATTGCAGCCAACTGGTTTATAAGGCCTACCAGCAGATTGGCATCAACTTGAATACCGGCCTGGCAATGGAACAAATGCCCGGCACGAACGCGATCATCTATCCGCAGGAGATTTGGGGTGGCTGTGTGCATAGAAAAGCAATCGGCGATGTACTGCCGGTAAACGATAACAATGACCTGTAACCAGCAATCTGTTTGGTGAATGTAATCTGCTATTTTTCCATTCCCCGCTATAATACAATTCTATGAACTTCCTTATCACTGGTGCGGCCGGTTTCCTGGGCTCAGCCTTGGCCAACCACCTGGCACGCGAGGGGCACCAGGTGCGCGGTCTCGACGACCTTTCGACAGGCGACCCGCAGGCGCTCTCACCCGACGTCCATTTCACGCGCGGGGATGTGAACGACCGTCCCAAGTTGTGGACGCTCCTGCAAGAAGTGGACTGCGCCTATCATCTGGCAGCACGCGTGTCGGTGCAGGAGTCAGTGTTGTATCCGCGCGAGTATAACGCTGTCAACGTCGGCGGAACGGTCAGCCTGATGGAGGCCATGCGCGATGTGGGCGTGCGGCGGGTCATCCTGGCTTCGTCCGGCGCGGTGTACGGCGACCAGGGCGAACAGCCACTGAAGGAGAGCGCCACTCCTGATCCGCGCTCGCCCTATGCAGTCTCCAAGGTGTCTGCTGAACATTACGTACGCACCATCGGCAAACTGTGGGGCATGGAGACGGTCTGCCTGCGCATCTTCAACGCCTACGGACCCGGTCAACATCTGCCGCCATCGCATCCGCCGGTCGTGCCGCATTTCCTGCGCCAGGCCCTGCGCGGCGGGACGCTGGTGGTGCATGGCAACGGGGAACAGACCCGCGATTACGTCTATGTGGACGATGTGGTCAGCGCGATGGTGGCAGCGGCCACCGCGCCGAATGTGAACGGGTTGGTGATCAACGTCGGCTCCGGTACCGAGACCAGCATCCGCGAGCTGGTAAAAAAGGTAAGCGAGGCCACCGGGCGGGAAGTCGACTCACTCTACAATTCGAATACTTCCGGCGGTGTCTCGCGAATGCGAGCGGATCTAACGCTTGCCGCCCAAAAACTCAACTACAAACCCTCGATCAAGCTGGACGAAGGCCTGCGGCTGACGCTTCAACGCGATCCACGTTTCAAATAACGTGCGGAGTGCGACGTTCCACGTGCGAAGCACGTTGAACGCTGCACATCGCACACATGACTATGAGCTCTCCTATCCCCAAAGAATTTTACAACCGCCCCACCCTGACCGTTGCGCGTGAGCTGCTTGGCGCGCGTTTGGTGCGGATTCTGGATGGAGCGAAGTTGATCGGTCTCATCACTGAGACGGAGGCCTATATCGGCGAGGAGGACCTGGGCTGCCACGCCAAAGCCGGGCGTACGCCGCGAACTGTTGTAATGTATGGCCCACCGGGACATGCCTACGTCTATTTTACCTACGGCAATCACTGGATGCTGAATGCGGTTACAGAACGGGAAGGGTTTCCGGCGGCGGTGTTGATCCGGGCGATCCAGCCGGTGGAGGGTATGGAGGTCATGTCCGCGCGGAGAAATGGGAGAGACACCTTCGGGCCAGGCAAGTTGTGTCAGGCCATGGGGATCACCAAGAGTGAGAACGGGGTCGATTTAACGGTAGCAGGCATGGGTCTGTGGATCGAAGCGGGGGTTTCCGTCTCAGATAAAAACGTGACGATTGGGCCGAGAGTGGGTTTAAACACTGTGCCAGAGCCATGGAAGTCCATGCCGTGGCGTTTTTTGGTCAATGGCTGGAAAATAGAGAGCGGAGACTAGAGAAGAGATCAGTCCACTGCTCTCTGCGCTCCAATCTCTATTCTCTTGGAGGAAACATGGGTTTATTAGACGGTAAGAATGCCCTCGTTTTTGGTCTTGCGAACGAACGCTCGATTGCCTGGGGCATTACGCAGGCGTTGCATCGCGAGGGCGCTAAGATCGGGATCAGCTACGCAGGCGAGACCTTGAAACGGCGCGTGATGCCGTTGGCCGAAAAAATCGGCTGCACCTGGGTCGAAGAGTGTGATGTAACCAAGGATGAGCATATTGAATCTGTAACAAAAAAAGCATCTACAGATTTCGGTCAAATTGATGTACTTGTGCACTCGATTGCCTTCGCGGGGCGCGAGGAGCTAACCGGACCGTTCTATAACACCACGCGTGAGGGCTTCAAGAACGCCATGGACATCAGTGTATACTCGTTCGTGGCGCTGGCGCGCGCTTTTCAGCCCATTTTGCGTTCGGGCGCCTCGTTGATATGCATGACCTACTACGGCTCGGTCAAGGTCGCGCCGCATTATAATGTGATGGGCGTGGCCAAGGCGGCACTGGAGGCCACTACCCGCTACCTGGCTTATGACCTCGGCCCGCAAGGAGTGCGCGTGAACGCTATTTCAGCCGGTCCGATCCGTACGCTGGCAGCGGCGGGCGTGGGCGGTTTCCGCGATATGTACAAGCACTTTGCCGATATGTCGCCCATGCGCGAAAACGTCACCATCGACGATGTGGGCAACGCAGCGGTCTTTCTGGCATCAGATCTCTCGGCGCGCATCACAGGTGATGTGTTGTATGTTGATAGCGGGTTCAATATCGTCGGTGTGCAGATGGGGCCAAAGGAAAGCAGTAACCAGTGATCAGTTACCAGTGATTACGATGTGACCAGGGTAGGACGCTGGTGAACGCGGCAGGAACCTATTTTCCGCGCAAACCAGCGTCCTTTTTGTTTCTACGGTAAAATAAGCGCGTATGTTTAGAAGAAGCACTCCTCCTGCTACAGAACCGTCTCAACCTATCCAGGCCGTGGAGCGCATTACGTCCGTGCTTGGATCGGGTGTCATCTGGCATGGCAGTATCAACGGCAGCGGCGGTGTGCGCATCGAGGGCGCCTTCGAGGGGGAGATCGCCTTGCGCGGCATGCTGGTCATCGGAGAGACCGGGCGCGTCACCTGCGAAAACATCCGCGCCAACACTGTCATTGTGGCGGGCGCAGTGCGCGGCAATATCACCACCAATAAACTCGAAATCCGCGCCAGTGGACGCGTTTGGGGCGACGTGGTGACCACCGCTTTCGTGACCGAGGACGGCGCCTTTCTACGCGGACAGATCCGCATGGAAGAAGCGGTCGAACTGAACCTCGAGCCTGCTCCCGAGTCCACACCGGCCGAGGCCGCCCTGGCCGAGTCCGCCACCCCTGCGCTTACACAGGAACCACCCAACTCCAAGACAACAACTGCCAGGAAAAAGAAATCATAAGTGAATTTTCACCACAGAGCGCACGGAGAATACAGAGAACTTCCTTTGTCTTCTCTGTGCGTTCTGTGTACTCTGTGGTAAATTTTTTGTCATGAAATTCCAGGACCTATCCATACAAACTCAACGGGAAGCCCCGAATAACGCCCGCACCCAGGGATTTGCCTTTTTGGTTCGTGCAGGGTATGTCACACGCGAGAATCTGCCAACCCCTCTTGGGGAACGTGCACTCGATCATCTGGAAAAGTTATCGGCAGAACTGGGAGACACCTTCTTCTCTGCACTCGCAATCTCCGTTATCGGCAATAAAACAGAGACATTCTTTCCCCTGAGGACCGGCGCGCTGGATGTAATCCATTGCCCGGCCTGCGGATATGTGGCCCGCAGCGAATTTGCGTCGTTTGCCAAAAGCACCTTCTCGACCGAAGAAGCACTCCCTGTGGAAAAAGTCGAAACACCTGCATGCAACACCATCGAAGATCTGGCTCATTTCCTAGGCATCCCGAAAGAGAAGACCGCCAAAGCGCTGCTCTTCACCCGCCCATCTGACGGGAAATTCATCTTCGCTGTGGTGCGCGGGGATATGCAACTGAGCGAAGCCAAACTCAAACAGCGTATAGGAGATGTAAAGCCGGCAACCGCAGAAGAAATCGCCGCCTCCGGTGCGGTGGCAGGCTATGCCTCCCCCATTGGCCTGAAGGATGCACTCGTCATCGTAGATGACCTGATCCCGAACTCCCCCAACCTGGTCGCGGGCGCAAACGAGACCGGCTATCACCTGAAAAACGTCAACTACGGGCGCGATTACAGCGCGGAAATCCTTGCAGACCTGGTCCAGGCCGAAGCAGGGAACCAGTGCGTGGAATGTGGCAAGCCGCTTTCCATTTTGTCTGCCGATTTACTGGCTTCCGAAGGTAGATATTACTTCGATAAAATCCTGCATGCGCTGGCCGAAGCCCACCACGACGACAAAGGCCTGACCCTGCCCCACCCTGCTCCACCATTCGATGTATACCTGATGCACGTGCCCGGTAAGACAATGGACACCAAATCCGCCGCGACGGAACTAAACGAGAGTCTGCAAAAAGTCGGTCTCTCCGTGCTCTTCGATGACCGCGACGAGCGCGCCGGGGTCAAATTCAACGATGCGGATTTGATCGGGTGTCCCGTGCGGGTGACGGTGGGGGAGAGAGGGTTGCAGAATAGAATGGTAGAATTGAAATTACGGATTTTGCAAGAGAATATAATTGTGCCGATCAACGATCTCATCGAAACGATAAACTTAAATTTATGGAAACAATAACAAGAATAACAGTAGCTGCACGAAGAAAATATAACGTTTTAGATGTGAAAGCCGCTAAAAAAGTAGCGACTTTTTGGCTGGAACGCGCCAAATTGGAAAATGCTATTGAATTCGGACTACCAGAAGTAGATGACCGTTACCACATTTGGCGTGTGCCATTGATAGGAAAAACGTCTCATGAACGCATTGGTGAAGTGGTTATTGACGCTTACACATCTTTAATCATCGAAGATAAATCTACGTCTCCCGATGTACTTGAAGCGCGTTTGCTTGGTCGTAATGAAAAGGTCAAGAAAAAGACAAAAAAACAGAATGGGACCTATGTGTTATCGTCCCTGCGAAACACCGTCGCCCAAGGAGATAGCGAAAAGATTTTGCAGGAGCTTCCTGCAGGCAGTGTAAATCTAATTTTTACATCACCACCTTATTACAATGCCCGACCTGAATATACCGATTATGTTACTTACGAAGAATACTTGCTCAAAATTCGTAAAATCATTCAAAATGCACATCGTGTGCTGGCAGAGGGTTGCTTCTTCGTGATGAATGTTTCTCCTGTCTTAATTCGTCGTGCAAGTCGTACTGAAGCATCCAAACGCATTGCTGTCCCATTTGATATGCACAGGTTGTTCATCGAAGAAGGATATGATTTCATAGATGACATCATTTGGGAAAAACCTGAAGGTGCTGGTTGGGCGACCGGACGCGGGAGACGATTTGCAGCTGACCGTAATCCATTGCAATATAAACCTGTTCCGGTAACAGAATATATTCTTGTTTATAGAAAGCACACTGAAAAATTAATAGATTGGAATATTCGTGCTCATCCAGAGAAAGATCTTGTGAAAGAATCTAAAATTGGGGATGACTACGAACGTACGAACATCTGGCGTATCAAACCTACTCACGACCCACGCCATCCCGCGATTTTTCCTGTAGAATTGGCTGAGAGGGTAATCACATATTACTCTTTCAAAGGTGATGTAGTGCTTGATCCATTTGCAGGAATTGGAACCGTTGGAAAAGCAGCCGCAAAACTTGGCCGAAGGTTTGTACTACTTGAACAAAACCCAAAGTATATTTCTATCATACGTGAAGAAGCAAAATTGTGGCTCGGCAAAGAGGCAAAACATATTCACACAATAAACTGCACACCAATAAACGCAGATAACATGCTATTCTGAGGGGCTCATGGCTAAGAAAAAATTACCTATCAACTCTCTGTCTGAATTGATGTCTCCATCTGACTTTGAGTTACTGTCTGCTAGCGGTAGTCAACTCGTTAAACAAATTGGTTTGGATGTTGTCAGAGGAGTTGTTTTAGATATCCTAACAGGAAAAAACTTACGTGATTCAACCGAAGCACTAACGCGTCGAAGAATCGCTGCACTAAATTTAGCGACGGTTGATTTGTTCTTACGAGGTTCTGAAATCTCAAGCGATTTTGTTAGTCAATTACCAATTGTAGCGACTGAAATTCTCTCTAAAAAAAGACTGGCAAAAGCCGAACGCTGGCTGGCTCAATGGATGCTTGGTTTGACTGATAAAGCCTTTCAAAATGTTCTAAGAGATGATCCAAAGGCTATTTTTGAGTATCGTGATCGGTATATTGAAATTTGCAATGAGGTAATTAGCACACATATACAAACTCAGGGCGATCTAAAGGGATACCTCGAAACAGGTCATGGTGCCAGAGCCCAAGTTAATTGGTTTTGGATTTCGTACCTTCTTAACGCTGTTGGTGCACAAACACTTGCAATTCGAGGGTCAGAGAAATCAGCTTATGGTAAGCTCTTTGAGAAATTAGTTCTTGGCTCTTTGCTTCACATACTCGGATTCAAACATATCACTCCTCCCCCACAAGAATTTGATAGAGTATTTTGGCTTTCATCCCAGGGAGAAAAACGTGAAAGTGATGCAACATTGCTCTATACACTAGGTAAAGGAGTCCGGTTTGATATTGGTTTTATAGGTCGGGGAAACCCTGAAATCTCGCTTGATAAAGTTACACGCTTTGAGCGCGAAATATTATTAGGGCGTTCAACATTCTATATGGCGACAATCATTTTAGTGGATCGCATCGGAGCAAAAAGCCGTATTGAGCGTATGGCCGAAGAAGTACAAGGAACCATAATACAAATGAGCGCGGGGTATTGGCCACGACAAGTGGTAGATGTTTTGAACGAATCGCTTGGTTTCAAGCATGAAATAATGAAGATGAAAGATAATGAAATTGGAGATTATCTTTCCCAAGCAATACGAACGGTTCCAATAGAACAATTTATTGGATTGTCCGATGAGTTTAGAAATACTTTCGTTCGTGAAGATCAGAAACAATATAAACTCTTTGAAAAAGAGTATCGGAATGACGAGTATTAATCAGTTAAAGCCAATCGAAACTGAGACTGAACATGAGATTATTCTCAAAGAAATTGAGCGGCTATTCGATGCTAAACCCGGGAGATCCCAAGCCGAAAAACTGGAAAATTTATTGCTTCTTGTTGAATCATATGAAAAAGAGCATTATTCCTTACCACAGCTCAGTTTAATAGCTCGATTTTTATATAAACTTGAGAGCCGTGGGCTCTTCCCCAAATGGGTTAGTAAATAAATGAAAATTCCCATGTCCTCCCCCGACCTGACCGATGCGGACCGTCAAGCTGTCATCGATGTGCTCGACACGCCCAACCTGAGCATGGGCCAGTGCATCCTGGATTTCGAGCAGAGCTTTTGCGAGTTGACCGGGCGCAAGCACGCCATTGGCGTCAACTCCGGGACAGCGGGGCTGCACCTGTGCGTGCGTGCCGCGGGAATCGGGCCTGGGGACCTGGTCATCACCACGCCGTTTTCGTTCGTGGCCTCGTCGAATGTGCTGCTTTTCGAGGGCGCGGTGCCAGTGTTCGTGGATGTCGATCCGCGCACGGGAAACATCGATCCTGAGCTGGTGGCGAATGCAGCGAGGAATATCGAGAAATATTTGCCGCGACGCTTCGACTACGGGTCCCGATATGCCTTACAGACTACTCGACCCTCCGCTCAGCGAGGCGAGCTGAAAGCCGTTCTTCCCGTAGATGTCTTCGGCCAGCCGGCTGACATGGATCCCATTAATGCGATTGCCAGGGAATATGGTCTGAAGGTGATCGAGGATTCGTGCGAGGCGCTCGGGGCGGAGTACAAAGGTCGCCCGGCTGGAACACTCGGCGATTATGGCGTGTTTGCGTTCTACCCGAACAAACAGATCACCACTGGCGAAGGCGGGATGGTGGTCACCGATGACGACGAAGCGGCCGATCTCATGCGCGCGCTGCGCAACCAGGGTCGCGCGGTCGGCGATACCTGGCTGCAACATACGCACCTGGGCTACAACTATCGCCTGGACGAGATGTCCGCTGCGCTGGGGATGGCGCAAATACGCCGGCTGGATGAATTGCTTGTAAAACGGGAGCAGGTCGCAGCCTGGTATGAAGCGCGTTTGAGCGAGATCCCGGGAGTCGAATTTTCCATCATCGAACCTTCCACTACGCGCATGTCCTGGTTCGTCTACGTCGTCCGTTTCGATCCAAAGATCGATCGCGATGCGGTGGCAAAATGTCTCGGAGAAAGAGGTGTGCCTGCTCGTCCGTATTTCCTGCCCATCCACCTGCAACCCTATATGGCCGAACGGTTTGGTTGGCGTGAGGGCGATTTCCCTGTTACTGAAGACCTGGGCCGGCGCGGGCTGGCAGTGCCATTCTCGGGCGTAATGACTGAGGAACAGGTGGAGTACGTCTGCCAGTCGATCCGGGAAATTCTGAGCATGGCATGAACGATGGTCACTATCCCCCTCCCAAGCAACTTGGCCTGCTGATCCACGCCTTCCTGATCCTGGTTTTGGGCGGGCTGGCGGGTTGGGGCATCTGGAATCTGACTTTTACCGAGGTGGGGCCGAACCTCGTCATCTTTTTGCTGGGCGCGCTGCTGGCACTGGTGCTGTTGCCGTTGCTTGTCTATCGCGCCTATGCCTTGCTGCGCGCTAATTACATTCTGGACCGTGACAGTCTGGAACTGCGTTGGGGATTGCGCGACGAGGACATCCCGTTGACTGACATCGAATGGCTGCGTCCCGCTTCGGACCTGACCACGCCCCTGCGCTTGCCCTGGCTCCCCTTACCTGGCGCCGTGCTGGGGTTGCGTCGTCACCCGGACCTGGGTGTAGTCGAGTTCCTGGCATCAGATCCACGGAAATTGCTGCTGGTGGGGACCTCCAAACGCGTATATGCCATCTCACCGACAGACGCGGCCAGCTTTGCGCAGACTTTCGCCCGGACGATCGAGATGGGCAGCCTGTTACCTACCGAAGCCAGATCGATTTACCCGTCTTTTGTCTTTTCACGCGCCTGGGAGGACCCGCTGGCGCGATTTTTGTGGTTGATCGGCTTGTTCCTGAACATCGGACTGGCCATCTGGGTGATACTGACCATTCCCACGGTCAGCCAGGTAACGCTCGGTTTCGCACCCAGTGGCGCGGCGCTGTCACCCTCCCCGGCCAGCCAGTTGATCTTGCTACCGATCGTCAGTTCTTTTCTGTATCTGGTGGGATCGGGGGCAGGACTCTATTTCTATCGCTGGGACACACATCGTATCCTGGCATTGATCATCTGGGCTTCGAGCACGTTATCTGCTTTGTTGTTTTTGTTTGCGGTGTTATTCATCGTCTCGACTCCTGTCTGAACACGAAGGACGCAAAGAGGATCCTTCGTGCTTCATAGTGCCCTTTGCGGTTAAAAATGCAACTCATCATCGGATTCTTCCTTGCCGTTATTATTGCCTACCTGGCCTATCGCGCTCGCAGCTTAAGCCGTAGCGGCGCGTATGCCGCGCTCCTGGTCGGGACAGTCATCTTCGGGGTAGGCGGTTTGAATTGGGCCATTCTACTGCTGACCTTTTTCATCACATCCAGTGGATTGAGTCGGATGTTCAAGAGCCACAAGCAGGAGACAAATGAGAAATACGCCAAGGGCGGACAACGCGACGCTGGCCAGGTGTTCGGCAATGGCGGGATCGCCACCCTGTTCGCGGCGCTGCACTATTTCTTCCCCGAAGCAACCTGGCCCTGGCTGGGATTCGCTGCCTCGCTGGCGGCGGTCAACGCCGATACCTGGGCGACGGAACTGGGCGTGCTGAACCCGACCGCACCGCGCTTGATCACGCATCTGCGCAAAGTCGTCGAAAAGGGGACATCGGGCGGGGTTTCGCCTGTTGGGACGCTGGCGGCGCTGGCCGGCGCGGGAATCATCGGTCTGGAAGCAGCCGTGCTCAATCCTTCAGGTACAAACTGGCTATTCCTGGTCCCTGTCACAGTCGCCGGATTGCTCGGCTCGTTGTTCGACTCGTTGCTGGGCGCGACCGTGCAGGCCATCTACTACTGTCCCGCCTGCCAGAAGGAGACCGAGCGCAACCCCACGCATAGTTGCGGTACGGCGACGATCCAAACTCGTGGTTGGAGGTGGTTGGACAATGACTGGGTTAATTTTGCCTGTGGGGCGTTTGGGGTGATCGTGATATTTGTTTATACACTATGATTTTGGATCGGGGTTGGATTATGAACTCAAAAGAATTTCAGGTAAAAATCAAGGATTATGCCGAGCAATACCGTGATTGGAAAAAGCCAATTATTGAGTTCCATGAAAAGTTTCGGGAAGAACATCATATTGATTACTTTGACTGGGAAGGCTCGAAAATATTGGAACAGGCAGTCCAGGAATTTACTGCAAAGTACCAGGCACAGAACTCTGATCCCACAGAAATGATCCATTCTTTTTTAAACCAAGAATATGAGGCCTATCTCAACGCAAAATGGGAAGAGTGCAATGCGATCCGGGCATCCTTCAGCATCAATCGTGAGTTTGAAGATCTCCTTCTAGGTTATGTGTACAACGCAGCAAAGGAACTTCGTTCCACCAGAGATGTTAAATGGCTGGAAAGAGGCTTGGTGGCGGCTTCGCTGGAAAATAGCGGGCGAGATTCCAGAGATACCTATTTAAGTTTGAACGATCTTTATCAAGCTGCGAAAGATGTCGGTATTGATCCCAACCCTTACTTTAAAAAAGCTGCCTCGCTTGCCAGCCGAGAAAAACCACGTGATGGTTCGACTCACTTAAGTGCACTCTTGGCGAATTACACAATAAAACCAGAGCAATCGTCAAAGGGTGAAGTGAGAGAGATAAAGAATGATCCCCTAAGCATTTTGAAACGCTTATTTAATCCCGATGTCAAATAAATTAGATTCTGCCGTCTATGACGATGTGCATGCAAAGGTTGTCAGGAAGTACCGCGAAAACGCCAAAACGGCAGAGCCATAAATTAGATTGTGACTGGGTTGGTTAGCTAATGAAGAAGATCCCGTTAACTCACCAAATGTGACACCACAATCCTGACCCCGATCCCGATCAAGACCAACCCGCCGAGCACTTCGACGGGCTTTCCGAAACGCTTTCCGAAGCTAATGCCCACGCGCAAGCCAATCAAAGATAGAATCCCGGTCACCAGTCCAATGACCAGCGCCGGGGTCCAGATGTTGACGCCCAGGAAGGCCAAGCTCATGCCAACCGCCAGCGCGTCGATGCTGACGGCAATCGAGAGCACAACCATCGTCCAGCCGTGCGAGGGATCGTTTTGGATTTCTTCCTCCTTGCTCAGGCCAGAGCAAATCATGCGAATTCCCACGAAGGCCAATAAACCGAAAGCCACCCAGTGATCGAAATCCTTTACCAGCGGCGCGATGGTATTGCCGAAGAACCAGCCGAGGACCGGCATGAGCGCCTGAAACAAGCCAAAGTGAAAGGAGAGGCGGAAGACCGGGCGCGGTCCTGGCCCGATCTTGACGCCGGAACACAGGGACACGGCGAAAGCGTCCATGGCCATGCTGAGGGCGACGAGAAAGATGGTGGGGAGGGACATGGATCAGTGAATAGTAGACGGTGGACAGTGGTCAGTAGTCAGTAAACAGTGGAAAGTGACCAGAGGGATGTCTCAGGGGATGTAGAGTGGACTGGATTGTACAACCTGCAAAATTTCAGTCCACTTCGCATCTGTATCCGTGCCGGAGTAGCGCGAGGCAAATTCGGCTTGGGCTTGATCGGGCTGACCCTGGTAGAGATAATCGAGCGCAAGCGGCAGGACGGCACAGATGTTAGTGCCGTCCCATTCGCCGAGCTCGCCGGGGGCATACTGGGCACGATCTTCGTTTGTGGCTATTTCCTCCGTATATTGTGTGGGGAAGCGTGGGCTGGCCGGCAGATAACAATCCCGTGTGGCATCATAAGCCATGATGACTTTGACGATCACCCCGGCTGCATAGGGACAATACTGGTAAGCAAACGAGTCATCATAGGTGATGAACTCGGAGACGCCGTCCGCATCCAGGTCCTCGAAGTACCCGCCCGCGTTGGACTCGGGTTTTTGCAGGATGAGCGTCGCCCCGCTCGGCCTCAAACTGAAGACCTGTGTGCCAAAACAACAATGAGCGCCACCCGAAAAGGTTTCCACTACCAGATCAGGTGAACCATCAGCATTGAGGTCGCTCCCGGTCAGATCGTGTAGGGCGGAAACCATGTCCACACGGACGGGTGTTTGTCTCGCCGTTTCGATCAGCAGGATATCGTCGAAGCCAATCTGGCTATTCGGGTTCGTCCAGATGCGAACGGCATAGCCATTGATCAGGCGCTCTTCTTTTAGGAGATAATCCGCTGTGGGCGCAGTAGCCGCTGGCGGTGGTGGAAAGGTTGCCAGCGATGGAGGCGTATAGGTAGGGGTCGGGAGCCTAAAAACCGTCCCAGTGACTTCCACGTCGGGGATAACGGAGGCAGGGCCGGGGCTCGGGTTCGAGACGGGTGTGATCAATCCGCAGGCGAAAGAGCAGAAGGTCAATACAGCGATGAAAGCAGTTAGACGGCGCATGATTTGTGCTCCCAGAGAACGCTTCGACAGGTCTGCTCTTTCCGGGAATGCTACACGAAAACCCGTCGAGAAAAAACCTAGAGG
>DAOTXM010000230.1:0-4028 GCA_034435215.1 Anaerolineales bacterium | reverse complement strand
GCGGTCATCGACCAGCGTTCGAAGAAAGTGCTGGACGAGTTGCTGGCAAAAGCCTAGAAGCGCAAAGCTCCTTCGGACCTTCACCCGGAGGAGCTTTTTTGGGTATCTTTTCAAAAGGCAAGGGGATGTGGGGCGTTATCCCAATGCGGTGATCTGATACCCGGGTTATTTTGTCAGGGACAAAATTACGGCGATAACTTGAAGCTGGTGGACTGGTAGTATTGCGGGACCGGGACGGAGTAACGCCGGTGAATCGCTGCACCCGCTTTGGACAACCAGGTCCCCAACCTTGTAAGGTGTTGTGCAAACCAGCTGGGTCCGGCTCGACCGGCGTCATTCAGCAAACGAATCTGCTCGATCTCTTCGTATAACTCTTTCATCTCCAAACGCACCATGTACTCGTCGTGCCAGCTATACAGAGAAGACATGGGGGGCCTCCTTCCGAATAAACTCTTTCGATCAATTCGATCATAGCAGATACGGATCCGAAACCCAACGCCACGTGGAATTGTTTGCCATGCTACTGCGGTGTGATGCCAGGCGCTTCTGGCAGACTAATACTGCAAGATCATGCAATTGCATGCGTTTCGTTTCATCTGAGGAATCCGCGTACGAAAAAGGATCGCGTTTATTCCGAACTGCCGTCGCTGATCAATTTTTTTCGGTAGACAGATGGAACCAACCCATCACGGCCCAGGGGACCATGGCAAAGAATCCCACCAGCGCCGGGCCGCCGAGGCCGACCAGCAGCGCGCCAACGGTATTCCCCAGGCCGGTCGTGGCGTAACTCAGGATCGCCAACCGGTCCTGATCGTCAGCGGGCGGTCGCGGCAACGCAGGATCGAACAGCAGGAAGACCAGGAAGGTGACAAAGGTGGTCAGCCACCAACCCCAGAAGTTCTGCAAGGGGATGCCGAAGTACGCGCCCTCCACCTCCCAGATCCAGTGGCTTCCGCGCACCATGATCGGATCCATGACCAGGTCCCAGGCGGTCATCACCAGACCTCCCATGGCTGCTACCGTTATAATGCGCCGTCCGCGCTCCCGAACCGATACCAGGCGATCTGCAATGACGAAGGACGGATACATCATCATGAACCACGCGATCGGGATCAGGACCGGCACCAGACCCAGGAAAAGGGGGCCAAGCTTGCGCGTGTAATGATACGGACCATAAACCAGGCCGGTCGCTACGCCCACGCTTTCGAAGGTCAAGCTGACGATGAAAACACAGGCCAGGAGCCCCAATGCCCGCTTCCAGCCCATGCGCCGGCTGGCATGCAACAGGGCAAAGCTGAAACCGACCAGCGTGCTGAGTGGGGTCAGGAAAGGAGAGATGCCTCGCCCGAATGCGATATTCGTCTCGACATAAACGATCAGCAAGGCGTAAAGGATCAACAGGGCAATCAATGTACGGCGGATGGTCATCGGATCTTTCTCCTGATATGGGATTGGCGCTTCGTTTTCGACGGGAAAATAAAAGATTGGGGGTGTGCTTCTGCCAGAAACGTGAATCCCGGTTGATTTTACCCCGTCTGGTAGTGCGGGAATAAATTCTCATACACCGGGATCTGGGCATTTTCACATTTTTCGGTTGGGTGTATACTGACGGCACTCAAACCAGAGGAGGACGCATGAAACGAGCAGTCAGTATCAGCATTGGTTCGTCCAAACGCAATAAGGCCGTGGAAATTACTTTGTTGGGTGAAAAGATCAGCATTGAGCGCATCGGCACGGATGGCGACATGGAGGCTGCCGCGCTCAAGTACAAAGAACTGGACGGCAAGGTGGATGCCTTCGGCGTGGGCGGCGCTGACCTGGGTGCGCTGGTGGATGGCAAATTCTTCCCCTTTCACTCGGTGCAACCGATGGTGCGTTTTGTGGAAAAGACCCCGGTCGTGGACGGAGGCGGCTTGAAGAATACGCTGGAGAACAAAGCCCCGGCCTTCCTGGATGAAAAAATCGGTGATTACTTGAAAGAGAATGGGCGCAAGGTCTTCATTACACTGGGCGTGGATCGCTGGGGGCTGTCCAAGTCGTTCACAGAAGCCGGCTATGAGGTCGTTTTCGGCGATCTGATGTTTGCGTTGGGCGTGCCGATTGCCATCAAATCCCTGAGTGGGTTGCGCACGCTGGCCAAGATCATGATTCCCATCGTAACGCGCTTTCCCTTCGAATGGCTCTACCCGACCGGGGAAAAGCAGGACGTGCGGGCACCGAAGTACGAGAAATATTACCAGTGGGCTACCGTGGTTGCCGGGGATTGCCATTACATCAAGAAGCACATGCCGGATAACATGCAGGGCAAGGTCATCGTGACCAACACCACCACGCCCGATGACGTGGAGCTTTTCAAGCAATGTGGCGTCAAGTACCTGGTCACCACCACGCCCGTGCTGGATGGCCGTTCCTTTGGCACTAACATGATGGAAGCCGCACTGGTCGCCATCTCCGGCAAGAACCGTCCGCTGACCTGGGACGAGTACAGCGAACTGCTCGACAAACTCCACTTCGAGCCGCAATTACAGGAATTGAATTGATCCGCGACGAACACGAACAACATTCGTGAACTTCGTGGAAGGAGAAATTATGGACGCAATTGTTACCGCTGGCGGGATCCCGCTTCCCGAAGACCCTCTGTATACCTACACAAACGGCGATGCCAAAGCGCTGGTCGATATAGCCGGTAAACCCATGATCCAGTGGGTGCTGGATGCGCTCGGCGATGCCAAACAGGTGGACAATGTGATCATCATCGGTCTCTCGCCAAAAAGCGAGGTGACGTGCAAGAAACCGACGCACTTCATTTCCAACCAGGGACGCATGCTGGCCAATGTCGTAGCCGGCGTGGAAAAATCGCTCGAACTGAATCCAAAAACGGAATATGTGCTGGTTGTCTCTTCCGATATTCCCGGCATCCAAGCCGAGATGGTGGACTGGTTGATCGAGACCTGTATGGAAACCAGGGAAGATATTTATTACGGTGTCATCCCGCGTGAAGTGATGGAGTCTCGTTACCCAGGCTCCAACCGCACTTACACCAAATTGAAAGACATGCAACTATGTGGCGCCGATATCCACATCGCGCACGTGAGCATGGCCACGGAACATCTGGATATGTGGGAGGAGTTGATCGGCAACCGCAAGTCTCCGCTCAAGCAGGCGGCCACGATCGGGTTTGGGACCCTGTTGCTGCTCCTGCTTGGACGCCTGACCCTGGCTGACGCAGTGACGCGCGTGACGAAACGCCTGGGCATCACAGGCCGTCCGATCATCTGGGAACACGCCGAACCCGGCATGGATGTGGATAAACCCCACCAACTCGAACTCATCCGCGAGGATATGGAAAGATTGTACAAGAAAGATTGAATCACGCGAATAAGGTCATCACTGCATGCATTTACGTTCCATCTTAGAAATCGACGCCCGACTTTCCAACCAATTGCGTATTGCCGAACAGCCCGGCCTGCTGCGCAGCATATCCATATTCTTCGCTCACTCCGGCGACTCATGGTTTTGGGGGCTGGCGCTGGTCCTGTTATGGGCTTTCACGGCTGATCCGTTCTGGAAAAAATGGGCGGTGGTGTTGTTCGGGGGAATTTCTGTGCTGGCCGTGATCGTCATGTCGCTCAAGTTCATCATCCGCCGCCGCCGGCCGGAAGGCGAGTGGGGCGGCATCTACCGCAGCACCGACCCGCACTCCTTCCCCTCGGGACATGCCGCGCGGGCTTTCCTGATCGCGCTCCTCGCAGCCGCGCTGGGTCCCGCCTGGGCAGGGATCATCCTGTGGGTCTGGGCGCCGCTGGTGGCGCTGGCGCGCGTGGCCATGGGCGTGCATTATGTGTCAGACGTTGTCGCGGGCGCAATCGTGGGCATGATCGTTGGGCTGGTTGGCTGGGAAATTTACACGCCGCTCCTGGCCTGGGTGGAAACGCTTATCGATATGCCGCTTTGGTAAGTTCGCTTTCGCAGACCGTTATTACTGCCCCAATTGTCTAACCGATTCCAGATGCTCCTCGATGTGCGCC
>DAOTXM010000229.1:0-3972 GCA_034435215.1 Anaerolineales bacterium | reverse complement strand
GGGAGAGACTGGTCTGATCCCGCAGGCGCTGGTAAATTTCCATGTGAATGCGCTGGCAAAACAGGCCGGAGAAACCGGCTGGCCGTTTCACATCTTCCTGTTCGACCGTTTCAAGGAGGGCGTCTGGGAGGTAAAGGACGAAACGGAACTGTGCTTGCTGGCCGGTAATTTCCTGCTGGCCCTGCTTTCCGGTCGCTTCGCCCAGCACCTGGACCACATGCTACCTCGCTCGGATATTTTGGAAAAGGGCGCCTTCTACAACGCGGCCTCAGCTACCGCAGTTTTATTCGATCCGGCAGCGCTGATCGAAACATGTGCGCTCAGGTTGGGGAAGCAGGTGCTGGCTGAGTTTTGCGCCAGGGGGCAGACGCTGCCCGAGATCGTGGAGCAGATCGCGTTGAGCATCCAGGCGCGCATGGGAGAACTGCGTGACTGGGCCGCGCGCATCTGCGCAGGCACGCCCTTCCGCCATCGTCCCGATGCAGAACTAGGCTTTGACCTACACCTAGCCGATTTGCGCTTCGAAGGATTGCCCGTCCAGGAATGGGGAGATGCAATTGCCGGGTATGCCGACTATTTCCAGCGTGAAGTGGCTCCGGGTATTACTGATACCAAAAAAGATAATCTGGACGCGTTGCGGGAAAACGTATTGAGGGCCTTGGAAGAACAGTCCAGGCTGCTACCACGGCGCGTTGATCTGTATCCTGGCGGCCTGGATGGCGCTATCCAGGTCACACAAAGACTTGGGCAGTTGATCCAAAAACGCCTGCAGGTTTGCCTGCCAGTGGATAAAGAAGAAGCCTTACGATCTTCCCTGGAAAGCGCTTTCGAATGTGCTATGAACGACATGGATCGCCTTGTTTCTTCCTTTCCGGCTTTACCGCGCTGGTTGCGCCGGCTGCCCGACCCGCTGTATTCGTATGGGGTGATGGCCTTCAATTTTCTCTTTCGCCGGAGAGAATATCGGCGGCTGGTGGAACTACGCGAAGCCTGCGTTCATACCCTGGAGGGTAAACTCACCCTCGATTTTGAGCAGGACGTCAGGCGCACCCTGACCGACCTGTGCAAGACAGTGATGGATTCGTTGATGGAAATGAACCAGCATCTCGCGGCCTTGCTAGTTGCGTTCGGCGCGACGCAAACCCGGCTCGACGAACAAAAGGAAACAGGCAGCATGCCAGCCTCCCCGTTTCGAGCGATTCTTATGAACGAGGAGTTGCTGGCCTGGGCTTTCGAACGCTTCCAACGCTCCCCCGCGGACCTGAGAAACGAGTTGCTGGACGCCGGCATTCTGCTCGATTGGGAACAAGCCACAACTGAACAATTGGAAACTATGATACTCACCTGTTGTCGAGAGGTCTACCAGCCGTTCCATGTGCTGGATGTAGAAGAATTGATCCAGCAATCCGGCGAAGATGTGCCACTCTCGACCCTGACAGCCCTGACGCAAGGTTGTGTTCCCCTGCTGCGCCCCGATTTCGACCTGGCCGGGGAGGGCGTCTCGTTCCAGGCGCAGTTCTGTCTGTGCGCCGACCCGCATACCTCGCAAGCCATGTCTTTGTTGAAAACTTCGTTTGGCGAATGGCAGGGCATCCCCACTGGCGATCCGACGGTCACACTCTGTTGCCGTGCCAGACTGATGCTGGCAGGCACTGCCCTGCAGGCGCTTTTCCAGCGCGGGAGGGAAGCCTGGGAAACTTTGAGCGATGACCAGCGCCGCGCGTTGCCAGGCATGGCATCCTGCCAGGAAGTGGATGAGGAGACGGCATGAAACCCTTCCATCTTTTTCGCTCCCAGTGTGTGCACGTTTTTACCGATGGCGCCATTCGCCCGGATGCGGGTGTTAGCGGGCAGGCGGCTATCGTCAGGGATGAGGGCTGGGGCATTCGCCACTGGTGGAGCCGCAAGGCTGGGCGCATGACCTGTAACGAGGCCGAATACGCTGCCGTTATCCTGGCGCTCGAATCCCTGCGCGCCTTGCGTCCGCGGGAAGTGCATATTTACAGCGACAGCCAGGTGGTCGTCCACCAGATGCAGGGATTGGCCGCCGCCCGCGCCCCGGCTTTACGCCAAGCGCAGGCGCGCGCACGCGCCCTGACCGTGCAGTTCGAGCGCGTCATCTTTCACCACATCCCGCGCGAACACAACCGCCTGGCAGACGCGCTGGCGAACGATGCCGTCGATGGGAGGTGGAGATGAACGAGTTTTTGGAAATTGGCCTCGGTGGCAGTATCGCCCGGCAGCGGGTAGTGGCGATGGGACGTTGGGAATCAGCACCCATTCGCCGTGCGGCGCGCCTGGCGCGTAAGGAAGGCCGTTTGATCGACCTGACCTACGGGCAGGCCTGCCGCTGGGTTTTCTTCCTGGACAGCGGTCACGTGGTGTTGGGAACGCAATCTGTTCCGCATGTGGATGAAAGCGAGGTACGCCCATGACGACTAAACTACTCGAACAAATTGCAGCGCCAGAGAACCTGCTGGGGGCCTGGCGCGCCGTGCGCGGCAACATTCCCAAATACCGCCGCCGACGCGCCAGCGGGCCGGATGGCGTTTCCCTGGCGGACTTCGAACAGGATTTGAAAGCGCAGTTATCGGTGCTGCGCGATATGATGCTCAAGGGCCGTTACCAGGCGGAACCCCCGGCCTACTTCGCTGTCCCGAAAAAAGGCGGCGGGCAGCGTATGCTGGCCATCCTGCCCGTGCGTGACCGGGTCGCACAGCGCGCAACCCAGCAGGTGCTAGAACCGCTCTGGGAGCCGGATTTCCTGCCCTGCAGTTTTGGCTTTCGTCCCGGCCTGTCGATTGAGCAGGCAGTGGGGTACGTGCATGACTTGCGAACCAGCGGCCTGCGCTGGGTGGTGGATGGCGATATCGCCGCCTGCTTCGACAACCTGGATCATGACCTGCTGGTGGCGCGTGTTAAGCGCAAGGTGAAAGACTCGCGCGTGATCTCCCTGTTGCAGAATTGGCTGGATGCCGGGGTGATGCAGGCCGGACCGCCAGAAAATGTGAACATGGAATTTGCCAGGCGCATCGAATCGGTCAAGGGCTTTGCCCGGCGGGGCGTCTCCTGGGCGCTGGATGCGGTTGCGCGCGAAGCGGACCCTTTCGGTCGTCATGATTATGGCTTCGAGCCGGACGATCCAGCGCTCTACCCGGACGCGGGGTCTGTCCATGTTAATGGAGTGACTTCTGTTTCCGAACGTGACCTGGTGGTCTCCGGGATGCGCCGCGCCGCCCTGCGCCAGATGCTCGCCAGCGGAGTCATGCTGGGCATGGGGTTTGTGCGCGCACGGGCCAGCGGGCTGCTCTCCAGGGCAGGCACGGCTGTCAAGATCGGCTTGGCTTCCCCGGCTGGTCGCCGTTTGTTGCGTAAGGGCGCCATGGCTACCGGCGGGTTGGCGGGGGTGGCAGCTGCAGCCGCTGTAACTGCTTGGCTGATGCACCGCAAGGTTGGTCCCGGCCCGGCGGGTGTATTGCAAGGCAGCCCGCTCTCGCCGCTGCTAGCAAATGTCTACCTGCATCCCTTTGATGTGGCGTTGACCCGCAAGGACCGCTATTTGGCGCGTTTTGCAGACGATTGGGTCATCCTGTGCGGTACGCAGGATGAAGCCGAAAGCGCCTACAACGATGCCTTGCGTGCGCTGGCAGCCCTGAAACTCAAAGCCAACCTGGAGAAGACCCGCATCCTCAGCCCGGAAGAGAAGCTCGACTGGCTTGGGACGGTGATTGCTTGAGATCCCCTCTCCCCTGAGGGGAGAGGGCCAGGGTGAGGGGAGCGTCCGACCCTCATCCCCTACCCTTCTCCCTGGAAGGGAGAAGGGAGCAAAGGAGGAACAATGCCTACTCTATACGTAACCGAACCCGGTTCACAGATCCATAAATCGGATGACAGTCTGTTGGTCAAGAAGGGCGACGAGGTGCTCGATAAAATTCCCATCATCAAGGTGGACCAGGTGGTGCTGGTGGGGCG
>DAOTXM010000228.1:0-3063 GCA_034435215.1 Anaerolineales bacterium | reverse complement strand
CGCGCACGCGCGTTGACACCCCATATTTCGGCCTTTTTTCCGCCAAAACGGCGAAACCTTTCCTTTCATTTTGATGTGCAAAAATGAAATTGGTTGCATCTCTATCCTAATTGACAGCCCAGCCCTTTTCCCGTATAAATAACTTATCTCATATTTTGCCGGGAGGTCAATGTGTACGCTCTCTCTTTATTATTTGAAGAAGGTCCGAATACCAGTCTTGCGTGGCTCTTGTGGGTGGCGTTGGCGTTCTTTTTTCTCATGGTCATCGTCGGTTGGCTGACCAGCCGGAATAAGGGGAAGCAGCCTGAGGTCCGGCACGAGACGCTCGGGGAGAAGCTCGCAGACGATCTGACGATGCTGGAGGGGATCGGGCCAAAGGTCGCCAAAGTCCTGGCTGGGATCGGGATCACCTCCTTTGCCGACCTTGCCGGGGCGGACGTCGCCAAAGTGCAGGAGGCGCTGGACGCGGCCAAGATGCAGTATATGAATCCCGCTGGATGGATCGAGCAGGCTAAGCTGGCTGCCAGGGGCGACATGGAAGAACTGGTGAGGTTACAGGATGAACTAAAGGGCGGCCGCAAGGTAAGCTAAAAAGCAGAAGCGTCCAGGAAGAATTCCGCTGGACGCTTTTTTGTTGCCTCGCATTTATCGCGCGGCGCAGCCTTTCCGTCCTAAAAGCGCAAGTATCTGGCAATCGCCATGCCGACCGTTGCCAGGATCAGGAAGGCAGCGTTGAGCTTCCCACCAATCGCCAGTGACTTTCCAAGGCTTTGCAAGCGCGCTGTCTGTTCGGGGGAGGGCGGCTTGCCCTGTGACTGGATCTGCCCGCCGAGTTGTGCCATGGCATTCGAGTTGCGGCTTTGGAAGACGCCCAGGATCAGGCCCAAAAAGGCAAAGACGGCGGCAACGCCAAAGCCGATGCCCGGGCCGGAACGTATCCAAGCGGAGGTAAATCCATCGGAGTCCAGCCAGTACAGCACGGCGCCGGCGCTGACGGTGGTGAGGGCGGACGTCCACATCACGAGGTTGAAATTGGTTTGATCCATCAAATGACGCATGAAACCCTGTCCGGCTTCCCTGGGGGCGCCAACCGTCAGGCTGATGAAGTAGGTCGGCATCAATGCTGCACCAACCCAGAATACACCGGCGATCATGTGGAGCAGGCGGGGTATTGCATTTTTGGGGGTGCCACTTATGGCGCGCCCCACTTTTCTTCCACAAGCCTGATCAACGGCAAGGGCGATAACGCCTCTGCCTTGCATTCGACTTGCGCTTTGCCCTCGACCGTCTCGAACCGGCAGGTACAGTCAAGCTGTCTGGCTGGCTCCGCCGCGGCCTGGCATTGGATGTTTGTATAGAATCCCGGCCCGATGAGCGCCAGGTAGAATACAAAGATCACGCAGGCGAAGACCGGCAGCGCCACCAACATCATGCGCCTGCCGGTTGGCCGCCCCCAGGCGCCGAAGAGGAAAGCAATTAGCGCCGGGAATAGTGCGACCGCCATATAGAAATACATTGTAGAGGCAGCCAGCGGTGGAGCCAGGAATACCCTCTGCCGCACCATCCAGACACCGGCCAGGGCGCTTAGGCACAGAACCGCCAGCGTCAACCCACCGACCTTATTCCAGGTTAATGTCTTGTTTCGAGTCATATCACTTTTCATTGTGTTCAAGCGCGTCGCACCTTACGAAACGAAATTTACTGTTGGGCAGATCTTATCCGTTTTTTGTGCATTGTTCACATATCAGGTGCGACGCATAGTAGTACTCTATTTTCCCTGCTCGATTGCTTCTATCGCCCCTCGTGCCAGTTTGTACATCTCCTGATCGCGGCGGTCGATGGCGATGGCCTGCAGCACGGGCAGCGCACGCGGGTCTTTCAGTTCTGCCAGCGCCTGGATGGCCTGCTTTTGGACTTCTCGCTCCGGGTCGCGCAGCATCTCCAGGATGGCAGGCACGATGCGTTTGTCGCCGCTCAAGGTGAGACCGGCGATGGCGTGCTGTCGCAGCCAGGCTTCGGGGTGACGCAAGGCTTCGGCCAGCAACTTCAAGCCGGGCGGGCCGTACCCGGCCAGGGCGACAGCCGCGGCCTGCCCCACTTCGAAGTGCGTGTCATACAGGGTCATCCCCAGGGGGTCGATGGCGCGCGGGTCCCGGATGCGCCCCAACAGCCCGGCAGCGTAGCGACGGACGGTCATTTCGCTGTCCTGCAGGGCCTCCAGCAGCGCCTCGATCGCCAGCGTACCCATCCCCTGGATGGCTTCGAGTAATACCTCGGCGGCCTGCTCGCGCTCGTACCACCAGAACGGATCACGTAGGGCGACCATCAGGTAGGGAAGCGCCTGCGGATGACCGGTCTCCCCCAACGCCTGGGCGGCTGCCTGGCGCGCTTCGATCTGTGGGTCTTCCAGTAGCAGGTCGGCCATGTTGTCGAAGGTATCCGGGAGCTTGAACATCCCCAGCGCCCTGACCGCTTCCACGCGTACCTCCAGCTCTTTATCGTGGAGCGATTCGAGCAATGGCTGGACGGCTTGTGGGTCGCCGATCGCTCCCAGCGCCCGGGCAGCCCGTGCCCGGACGGTATAGAACTCCCCGCGCAGGGCTTCCAGCAAAGCTGGGATGGCTTTTGGGTCTTTTGTATGGACCAGGACTTCGGCGACCCGTCCACGGATGAGGGGATGGTCGTTGCGCAGGGAATATGTCAGTGCGGGGGTGGCGGCCGGGCCGATGCGGGCCAGGATTTGTTGATATAAGGGGAGCAGGTCCTGGTCCGCGGTTTGAAGTGCCTCGACCAGAGCCGGGGCTGCTTCCGCGCCCATGCGCAGCAATTCCGCCCTGGCGCGCGCGCGTTTGGAAGCGTCCTTCAATTGGTGGACCAGTTTGCGCGCTTCCGCGTGCGCCGAGCCTGTCAGCCAGTTCAGCATGGGATGTCTCCACCTGTGAGCATTGTCAACACCTCACAACAATCAGAAAAAGGGCTTTTCCCAGTCACTACGTGATTTGTTGATTGGTATCTACTCAGGCCTATGCAAAAAAGTAGGGCAAAAACGGTGTGCGCAGGGGG
>DAOTXM010000227.1:0-3523 GCA_034435215.1 Anaerolineales bacterium | reverse complement strand
TGGTCTTCGGCCTGCTGGAAGCCAAGGAATCCGGGTACACCGTATCCGAAAGTGTGTTGGATAACGGCATAACTTTCCTGCGCGACCACCTGTCCGAGATCCGGCGCAACGACCCGATCTGGAAGTACAACCGGCACGCCTTCGTGCTGTACGTACTCGCGCGCGGCGAGCGATTGGATGCCGGCCGGACCAATTTCATTTACGAGCAGCGTGAGTCGCTGAGCCTGTACGGCAAGGCCTACCTAGCGCAAGCCTTGTATCTGCTGGACCCGGAAGACAAGCGCATCCAGTCGCTCATGTCGGACCTGGGGTCTGCCACCGTTATGTCAGCCGCGGGCGCGTATTGGGAGGAAGGCGAAGTCGACTACTGGAACTGGAACACGGACACCCGCACCACGGCCATCGTGTTGGACACCTTCGTCAAGATCGATCCCAAGAACCCGGTCACGGCCAATGCCGTGCGCTGGCTGATGGCGCACCGGGATGCGGGTCGCTGGCGTTCCACCCAAGAGACGGCCTGGTCGCTGATCGCGCTGACCGACTGGCTCTCGGCCTCCAAAGAATACGAGACCAGTTACCCGTTTGCCATAGGCTTCAACGGCGATCCGCTCCAACAGGGAGAGGCCAGCCGCGATAATCTGCTGGAAACGGTCAAGTTGCAAATCGAACTGAAGGACCTGCTGAAAGACGAGGTCAACTACCTGGTGCTGACGCGCGGCGAGGGAACCGGCAACCTGTACTACACCGCCTACATGAGCGCGACCCTGCCGGTGGAGCAGGTCCAGCCGTTGGACCAGGGCATCAGCGTCTCGCGCCAGTATTTCGCGCTGACCGACACCAAGAACAAGACCCCCATCACCGAAGCAAAGCGCGGCGACATCGTGCGTGTGCGCATGACCATGGTCGTACCCGCCGCGCTGCATTACGCCGTGGTGGACGATCCCCTGCCAGCCGGCCTGGAAGCCATCGATGCCAGCCTGGCAACCGATACAGTTGTGCCAGCGGTCTATACCCTGCAGGATTACAGCGAGCGCGGTTGGGGCTGGTGGTACTTCGACCACATCGAGCTGCGCGATGAGAAAGTCGTGATCTCAGCGCAATACCTTCCTGCTGGCACGTACGTCTACACTTACCTGGCGCGCGCCAGCACCGCCGGGACGTTCCGGGTCATCCCGACGACTGCGTCCGAGTTCTACTTCCCGGATGTGGCCGGGAGAGGGGCGGGGAGTCTGTTTGTCGTGAAGTAGAGAATTTCGATATTTACCACGAAGGCACGAGGACACGGAGACACAAGGTTTTTTTATTGAAGTTCTCCGTGTCTTTGTAACTCCGTGACTTTGTGGTTTCTACGGCTCGGTTACTACTATAATGATCAACACTTCGCTCGTCACCGTTTCCCCGCTGGCACTCACGCCCTCGGCCCAGAAGCGATGCTCGCCAGCTACCAGCGGCCACCAGGCCTGGTAGGGTGCGGATTCAAGCCTCGCCAGCAAGGTTCCATCTACCCATAATGAAATATCTGTAACCCCCTGCCCGGCGACTGCTTCCACCAGCACCTGCTGGGCGGACTGGTTGAAATTGGGATCCAGTCGGTAGGTGGTATTCGGGCGCGGAGATAAGAGGCTGATCGCTGACCGCTGATCGCTGATTGCTGTTGATTCCAAATCCGCTAACAATGCCAACCCTTGCGCTCTCGCCCAGCCCTGCGCCGTCACCGGTAAATCGAGCACGACGCGTAGCTGGCGGCGTTCCGGCGGAGTGGCCTGCGTGGCGAGTTGGCCGGTCAGCGCATCGATCCAGACTTGCTGGTAGAACGTGTCATATTCGGTCGGTTCTGTCCCCTCGATGAACCACTCCAGCCGGGTGTGCGGGCAGGCGGGGGTGGGCAGCAGACCGGACAGGTCACATACCTCGACCTGTACCAATCCCTCCGGACGCGGAAAAGGCCGGTCAGGTTTTCCTTGCAGGATGGTGCGCATGATCTCGTGCCAGATGGGCGCGGCGCCCGTCAGCCCGGTGACGTTGCGCATGGCCTCGTAGTTGCTGTTCCCCACCCAGACGCCTACCAACAAATCCGGCGTATAGCCAATCGTCCAGTTGTCGTGGAAGTTGGTGGTCGTGCCGGTCTTGACGGCGGCCGTCCGGTCGAGTTTAAGCGTGCTGTTCAAGCCGAAGCCCAGGGCGCGCGCCCGGTCATCGCTGAGGATGTCGTCGATCAGCCAGGTCACGCGTGGGTCGAAGACCTGCTGCAGAGGCCTGCGTTCCGGGGTGTAGAGCAGGTTCCCATCCGCGTCGCGTATATCCAGAATGGCGTAATTCCCGGTGTACCTGCCTTCGTTCGCAAAGGTTGCATAGGCCGTGGAAAGTTGCAGCAGGCTGATCGTCCCGCCGCCCAGCGCAAGAGACAGATCGTAATCCTGCGGGTTTTCGAGCGAGGAGATCCCCAGCTTCCGGGCCAGGCTTGCCGTGTTTTCGATACCAACATGATCGAGCGCGATCACCGCCGGGACGTTGAGCGAGGAGGCCAGCGCCTGCCGGACAGAGACCGGCCCGTGCTCGCGGCCATCGTAATTGACGGGCGTATAGGGCGCGCCGTCGTGGGTGATGAAGGTGGTGGTCACGTCCAGGATGGCGGTGGCAGCCGTCCAATAGGACGAACGGTTCGGATCAAGGACCTGGGCGTAGAGGAACGGCTTGAACGCAGATCCCGGCTGGCGTGGCGCGGTCGCCATATCCACGGCCCCGAAAATAGAGGCGTCGAAATAATCAGCGCTGCCTACCAGCGCCAGGATTTCACCGGTATGTGGATCAAGCGCCACTACCGCAGCGTTGTTGACGTTGTGGCTGGTGACCGGGTCTTCTCCCCGGAAGACGCGGATCTGGCGCGTCACAGCGGCCTCGGCAGCGCGCTGGGAATCGAGGTCGAGCGTCGTGCACACGACCAGGCTCCCGCGCGGATCGAGTCTCCCATCGGCAAACAGGCGGTCGAGCTCAGCGCGTACGATCCAGACGAAGTGCGGCGCCTGGATGGGATAGGGAACCGCGTTGTAACTGAGCGGCGCGGACTCAGCCTCGGCCTGCTCCTGCTCCGAGATGTAGCCCTGCGCCTGCATCAGTCCCAGCACGATAATCTGGCGCTCTTTGGCCAGATCAGGGTTGGTGAAGGGGTTGTACAAGCCGGGCGCCTGCGGCAAGCCGGCCAGCAATGCGCACTCCGGCAGCAGCAGTTCGGCAGCGGGTTTGCCGAAGTAGGTCTGGGAGGCGGCTTCCACCCCGTAGGCCATGCCGCCATAATTGACCTGGTTGAGGTACAGTGCCAGGATTTCTTCTTTCGAAAAACGGCGCGCCAGCCTCCAGGCCAGGACTGCTTCGCGCAATTTACGGCGCAGGGTACGCTCGAAGCGCTCGTTCTCTTCGAGCAACAGGGTGCGGGCCACCTGCTGGGTGATGGTGCTGCCCCCGGCGATAGTTTCTCCGCCGCGCAGGTTGATCCACGCCGCCCGGACGATCCCCTGAATATCTA
>DAOTXM010000226.1:0-15799 GCA_034435215.1 Anaerolineales bacterium | reverse complement strand
TAGTCATCAGTCTGTGCGCCAGATTATTCTCAATCCAGCTGACCCTTTTGCCCGCGAGTTGCAAACCGGCCTCGCTGCTTTACTCGCCCAAGCCCAGGTTGCCGTTTATTTGGGCGAAACTTAGGTAAATAACAACTACAAAAAGCTGACAGGTCAAATAACCTGTCAGCTTTTTGTTGCCACTTGTAAAAAGGGAATAGATTATAGGTTACCTTGTTCATCTAATAAATATCGAGAAAAATCATCAGGTTTTTCTATAATGTACATGACCTGATTTATGAGCCATCGAGGAGTAAGAGGTGCATCAATACCTGCTTTGGTAACTAAATAATGTGGAAGCTTTGTAAATTCAATCCCATTTTCGTGTTGTAAATAGCCAGATTTCCGGTAAAGCTCATACAACTTTTGTGCTAATATTATTATCTCATCTCCCGTAAGAGGCGGTATTTCAAAATGATGTGCCCTTGTTTCTAAAGCATAAGAGAGAGCATTGGTTGTAATTTCGTTCCAAGCTCCCAATGAACAGAATATTATCATTTTGAAAGACGGTAAATCTGGGTCGATAAATGTTGATGCGGTGTCATCATAAAATGCCCAAATGGATTTAATAAAATTCTCAAGATTAGTAGGGGTTAAGCGGGGCAATTCTTCAAAGTTATCAATAAATATGGAAATCCCCTTAATCCCAAGGTGTTTTTTAAACAATCTCATTAAAGGTAAAAAAATTTGCCTCCCTTTCTTCTTAATTAAGTTTTCTAGAGGCGTGAAGGCAACGTAGTTATTTTTTCCAAATTCACAAAAAGTATCTATAAATTCATCGTCAACTACGGATTCCCTAAGAGTTTCTTCAATTGGGAGATTGATATCTTTCTTTTTCCTTAACTCATCATATAAATCACTTAAGAATTCTCTCCCCTCTAACAGAATTAGTGAAAAAATATTATTGTTCTCAGGTTTTTGATAGGCGTGTAATACATTTACTAAATCTAATTCCAAGAATTTCACACTGCGAATTCTTCGCGTTGAGGCGAATATATATCCTTTTGAATGTGATTTACCGGCACCATATCCGCCAGAAACCACCCATAATTCTGTAGACGTTTTTTGGTGCCCCATTTCTTTAATATTTTTTTCCATAGATTGTATCCATTCCTCGACAGGATGATTTGTTGTTATGAATCTATAAAAATCACTACCTAGAGATAATCGAGTCTTGGGTGCTATAAGTGTCGATAAGCTAGGTGCTACCTTAGTTTTTAATGTGTCAATAAATAGCTTACATTTTTTATTAGATAGATTACTGAGATCAAAGTGATGTACAGACTGTATGACTATTTGTTTTGTTTCTAAATCCTTTTTTCGAGCGTTTAGAGCTTTAATTAATTTTTCATAACCTTTGTTAGTGAAGTAATTTTCCCAATGCCATTTCTGGATGTTCAATGGAACTTTACAGTTATCTAATCTTAGAGGTATGATGGATATAGTTCCTTCTGGTTTTTCTTTAGCAAATTCTAGTGCTTCCTGAATTTCTACTTGGACATATCCTTCCTTTGCAACGGATATAGTTGACAAACAAAATATGATTGCATCCGCATTGCGAATGCCTTTTTTAATTTCAAATTTCCAGTCCTGTCCTGCCAATAAATTTTTTTCATCTAGCCAAACATCAAAACCATCCTTTTCTAAGCGTTGACATAGTTTGCGGACCTTTTGTTTGTCTTCTTCTGCATGACAAAGAAAAACCCTTAGTTTTTTTGGAAAAGTTTTGGGCATTTCTGAATTCCTGTCTATTAATACTTGATTGAATTATAAAACGAATCCCTTGAGCACAATGGATAAAGAAAATTCTCGTTGCAAACTACTTTTATTTTGGACTTTTGACAAAATTGCGTGGAGGCCCATACTACCTACCGAATTTGGCCTATACCAGACGGCATTTTAGGTGTGAATCAGGTTGTTTTGCCCGATTTTTGGGCTAAAAATCGTCTGATTCGAGGAAAATTTGTGCCCGGAATCGCCAAAAGCGACATATCTACAAATTGTCAAAAGTCCAATTTATTAGCCTAAAGAATATTTCGCGCTTATTGGTTGTCGATTGGTATAAACATCAGGGTAAAATAGGACAAATCGAGAGAGGAACCCATGAGCAAATTCACCGGCTATCTTTGCTCGCTTTGTAAGACCAAATACCAGCCAGGGTAGCTCAATCACACCTGTTTGTGCGATAGTGTAATCAAACCCATTGAATTTTGACCTGGTCTTCTACTGCCTTGAATTCTATATCGCCGGTTATTAAATTTGCACCTTTTATCTTTGCCAGCGCTGTGGCGTAACAATCCGCGTAGGACATTTTCTGCTTCGATTTGAAGCGCGCGGCTTCCAGGGTAATTTCCCAGTCTACGTCTTCGAATTGAATCCGTAGATCGCGCATTTCTTTGACCATCGTATCGGCGTCTTCTGCAGAAATTTCACGCGCTGTGATGTACCAGACTTCCCCAACATTTACAATGGACATAAAAACAGGAATGCCTTCTTCATGGGCGCTGGCGATTAAATCGGCAATCTGTCCACCGGCAGGTTCATCTTCAAAGTAGGCAACAACGGCCCAGGAATCTAGCACAAAAGCTTTGGATTTATGCGGCATTTAATATCCCTTCTCCTGTTCTTTTTCCGCTTTCAACGCTTTCATTAAACCTTTGCCTTTGTATTTCCCGCGCAAGCTATTGACATACTCGCGCGTAACGGGGGTCAGGATGATTTTTTTGTTTTCATCATCTACGTCAATTTGAATGTAGGTTCCCTCTTTGATTCCAAATTTTCGCCGGATTTTTGCTGGAATAACGACTTGACCTTTAGATGTGGTAATAGTTTCCATATTTACTCCTTTTTAAATAAGTATACTAAACGTTATAAAGTAAGTCAATATATAAATATCTTACTTTTTTGACGATCTTCGTTTGTCATAGTTTTTAGGTTCTACCGTTGATGACAGGACGACCCTAATTTCGGTATTTTTCCCGCCAAAAACGGCAGGACCAGTTTTTAGATTGTGTGTCATTTGAAGCTTCTGAAGAGCGCGAACATCAGGGTAAAATAGAGCGGACGAAGAGAGGAACCCTATGAGCAAATTCACCGGATATCGCTGCTCGCTTTGCAAGACGGAATACCTCCCGGGACAGGTCAACTACACCTGTCCGCGGGACGGCGGCAACTTGGATGTCGTGCTCGATTATGATGGCATCCGCGAAAAATACGAGCCCGAAGACATTACCAGCCGGGCGGACACATCCCTGTGGCGTTATGCGCCTCTGCTGCCCGTGCCGGAAGTGGAAGGCGACGGCACACCATTGCATGCCGCTGGCTGGACGCCGGTATTCAAGATGCCTGTCCTAGCCGAAAAACTAGGTTTGCAAAACCTGTGGCTCAAGGACGAATCGCGCAACCCGACTGCTTCCTTCAAGGACCGCGCCAGTGCCATCGTGGTAGCGCGCGCCCGGGAGCTCAAGGCTGAGGTGGTCGTGACCGCGTCTACTGGCAATGCAGGTGCGGCACTGGCGGGTATGTCGGCGGCGGTGGGGCAGCAAGCGGTCATCTTCGCGCCCAAGTCCGCACCCCCGGCCAAGGTGGCGCAGTTGCTGGTTTTCGGGGCAAAGGTCATGCTGGTGGACGGCACTTACGATGACGCCTTCGACCTCACCATCCAGGCGGCGCAAGAGTTCGGCTGGTACTGCCGCAACACGGGTTACAACCCCTTCACGGCCGAGGGCAAGAAGACTGCCGCCTTCGAGATCTGGGAATACATGCAGGAAGCCGTCGGGACGAGGCCATTCACGATCTTCGTTTCGGTGGGGGATGGGAACATCATTTCCGGCCTCCACAAGGGTTTCAAGGACTTGCTGGAACTGGGCTGGATCGAACAAATGCCGCGCATCATCGGTGTGCAAGCCGAAGGGTCTGCGGCCATCTCCAACGCGTTTCGAGCGGGGACCGAGACAATCGTTCCCGTTTCGGCGCAGACCCTGGCCGACAGCATCTCCGTGGACCTGCCGCGCGATGGCGTACGCGCGGTGCGTGCGGCGCGCGAGACCAACGGAACGTACATCACTATTTCTGATGAAGAAATTTTGTCCGCGATCGCGGAACTCGGCAGGGTGGGCGTATTCGCGGAACCGGCCGGGGCCACGTCCTACGCTGGTTTGGTCAAGGCAGCAGACTCGGATGTAGTTGGAAGCGAGGAGCCCATCCTGGTTCTGAATACTGGCAGCGGGCTGAAAGATGTCAAGGCGGCCATGCAGGCTGTCGTCGAGGCCCCTGTTATCGAACCCACCCTGGAGGCAGTCAAGAAGTTGTTATGAACAACAAGTGGAGCCTGTCGTTCCGCTACCTGACAGGGATGCTTGTCTTTGCTGCTTTTATCGCATTCATTTTTTATGCACATGAAGCAGTAAATGCGTTGGTGATCGCCGGGTTTTCGGCTTATTTGATCAATCCCCTGGTGGTATTCCTAGTCGAGCGGACGCGTATCTCTCGAAAATTGGCGGTCAACCTGGTCTATTTTTCGGCTCTGGTGCTTCTGGTGGGCATCCCGGCTTCCCTGACACCGCTCTTTCTCGATGAAGTTCAACTGGTGGTTCAAGATCTGTTGGACCTTACGGACCAATTGCAACAGGTGTTTTCCCAACCGTTCGAGTTTGCAGGATATATGTTTCATTTCGAGCAGTTGGGAGAATCTCTGAACCAGATAGAGACCACAGTGCTCTCCCCGCTGCCAGAGGAATTGTTTCAATTGCTCGAAACCACATCTGTAGGCGTGCTGTGGTTTCTGATTATCATGGTCAGCGTGCACCTTTTCCTGACGCACTGGCCGCACATACGTGATTGGCTGATCAGCCTGGCGCCACCCGCCTATCAGGATGAAATGCATGAGCTCTACAGCCGCATCCGCCAGGTCTGGATGGCCTATCTGCGCGGACAGATCGTTTTGATGATCATCGTTGGCATTGTCTTTACGATTGCCTGGTCGATCATCGGGATTCCAGGTGCGTTGGTGTTGGGCGTTATCGCAGGATTTTTCACCCTTGTCCCGGATGTGGGTCCTTTTATCGCGGCCATCCTGGCGGTTGGGGTGGCCTTGCTGGAAGGTTCGAACTGGATTCCGCTTTCCAATTTTTGGGTGGCGGGCATTGTATTGGTCACGTATCTGGTGTTGATCAATCTTAAAGGTTTATGGCTCCGCCCCTATGTGATGGGGCGCAGCGTTCATATGAATGAGGGGCTGGTTTTCATTGCGATCCTGGTTGCCACCATCCTGGAGGGCATCATGGGTGCGCTGCTGGTGGTGCCGTTACTGGCAACAGTGGCTGTGACCGGTGAGTATTTGCGACGAAAAGTCCTTGGCTTGCCGGCCTTCGAGGAAGGCGACAGCCTGCAATTTATCAAGCCAGTAGAACCAAAGAGGTCAATCCGTCGTAAGCATAAAAGTGCAGGGGAGGGACAAGAAAAAACATCATGAACATTACTTTCTCGATCGTTGCGCCAATCTACAATGAACTCGACAATTTGCCGGAGCTTTACCGCCGCGTCAAAGAGGTGATGGATTCCACCGGAACAACATGGGAGCTGATCCTTGTGGATGATGGTTCCACGGATGGCTCGACGGACAAAATCCGCGCGCTGGCAAAAGTTGACAAACGGGTGCGTCCTGTCATCTTTGCGCGCAATTTTGGACACCAGATCGCCATCACCGCGGGCTGGGATTTCGCGCGCGGCGATGCGGTCGTGATCATCGATGCCGACTTGCAGGACCCGCCCGAAGTCATCCTGGATATGATTGCCAAATGGCGGGAAGGCTATGAGGTTGTCTACGCCGTGCGCGCTGAACGCGAAGGCGAATCCTGGTTCAAATTGTGGACGGCTTCCCTGTTCTATCGTATCATCTCTCGCATTACGGATGTGAAAATCCCGCTCGATACGGGCGATTTCCGCCTGATGGACCGCAAAGTGGTCGATGTGCTCAAGACCATGCGCGAACGGCATCGCTTTCCGCGCGGCATGTCGGCGTGGGTGGGCTTCAAGCAGATCGGCGTGGAGTACAAACGCGCTGCCCGCCAGGTGGGTACGACCAAGTATCCATTTCGTAAGATGTTGCGCCTGGCTCTCAACGCAGTAACAGGGTATTCCTATCTACCTTTACAGATTGCTACTTATTTTGGTTTCATCTCCGCTGGCATTGCCATCTTCGCCATTCCAGTGGTGATTTATATGCGTATGACCGGTCTGCAGGCATTCCTTGGGCAGGCGACGACCTTGATCGCAGTGCTTTTCTTGGGCGGAGTGCAATTGATCTCGCTGGGCATCTTGGGCGAGTATATCGGCCGCTTATATGACGAGGCCAAAGGCAGGCCATTGTATATCGTTCGTGAGGCGCCGGAGGATCAGTAGATAGTCCTCAGCACGCATCGCTCACCCTTCCAACTGCGACCGTATCGACGTGTATTTCGCCCGATTTATCTTGCCCATTAACCCGAACAGGGTAAAAACTGCTCCATATTTCTTCCTGAACAGGCTCCTGACATGCTGGACGGCCTCGTCCGACTCGTCCGCCACGGCCTTTGCCGGGACCCATTCCCCAACGGGAGTCCCGTCTGCTCTGCTGGGAGCAATCCTCACGTCCGGGTTGACGCGGATACGTTTGGCTTTGCCTGAGTCCGCCTGCGTCCAAACATAGAGCATTTCCCCTTCCTGCGCGAACCAGACCGGCGTCTTTACGCCAACCCCGCTCCTGCGGAAGGTTTCCAGGTTGAGATATTGCTGGTCCCGGAATTGTTGGAGTTTTGCATTCATTTATGGTAGTCCATTGAAGCGGCGGGCTCTCCAATCCTGGAAGCGCTGCCAGCCGAGACGGGAAAGCATCAGGGTCATGCCGAAGCCAATGAGGATATTGGTGATGAAGAAGAAGACGACTTCTTCGAGAGGCAGGATGCCGAAGAAGAGCACTCCGGTTGTCTGGGATTTGGAAATGGACCAGGTGGTGTCCCTCAGGGCGATGATGTCCATCAGCGAGAGATAGGTTCCCAGGGGGACAATTGCCCAGAAAACAAGTTTACGGTAATGCCAAAGCAGGTCCGCGCCGAAGAGGAACTGCGGGAAGATGGCTGGCAGTGCCCAAAAGAAGATGATGCCGAGATAATTCCAGGACTCTGCGCCAAAGAAGAATAAGCAGGTGAATACAGCCCAAATCACAAACAGGGCTCCAAAGGCAATCCAACGCCCGGCTGCTGACGGCTTGAACTCCGCTCGAGGCAGGGCCAATCGTCTTGCCAGGAACCACCACCACAAACCGGCAAGCAGTGTCTCGGCAATGAAGAAGGTGTATTCCTCGATCGGGACATAGCCCAGGACGAGGCCTGTGACCAGCTCAGGATTGTAGGTCCAGACGCCCGTGGCGACCAAGTAGTTATCCCAGGGGGTGGTGTAAGCCAGGGCGAGCAGGATGTGCACGCCGATGATCAGCGGGATTTTTTTGGAATCGAAGCCCGGGGTGGGGCGCTTCTTGCGATGGTCCCACCAGGTGATGCCAAGGAGGATGAGGATGGGCAGAAAGAGGAAACGGAGCAGGAAGCCGAAGTAGGTCATTTTTTACTACGAAGGACACAAAAAGCACAAAGGGGAAATACAAGCTTTCTTTATGTCCCTTTGTGCCCGTTGCGTCTAATTCCTTTTCGCCACTTTCATCAATACCCCCGGCCTGGGTTCCAGTGTAGCGCCCATGTGAGGGCGGATTTTTTCAGGGTTCAAGGGTTGAAAGTGGAAGGTTCTGAGCAGGTTGGCCAGCACCAGCCGCGCTTCCGCCTGGCCGAAGGCCGCTCCGATGCAGGCGCGCGGACCGCCGCCGAAGGGGATATAGCTCATCGGCGGGGTCTTGCGCCCGTGCTCGAAACGCTCGGGACAGAAATCACCCGCCTTATCCCAGACTCGCGGGTCGCGGTGGGTGAGATAGATCGAGTAGAACATGCGTTCGCTGGCAGGCATGGTTTGGCCTTCGCCGAAGGTCACATCTTCTGCCAAGATACGATTGCCGATATGGATAGGCGGATACAGCCGCAAGGCTTCCTTGATGACCTGGTCGAGCAGGGGTGGTTTGTCGTCATGATCAAGTTCCTGCACTAGTTTGGTATGGATGTCAGGGTATTGGCCTAACAAAACGAACGTCCAGGCCAGCAGGGCGGTAGAGGTGTCGTGCCCGGCAATCAGCATGGTCAGCATCTGATCACGGATGCGCTCGTCGTCCAGGCCGGCGTCGATCAGGTGCTGGAGCAGGTCGGGGTTTGAGACTTGGGAGCCGGTCGATTGGGTGGGTAGTTGTCCGTCGTTTATTTTCTGTCGTCTGTCCGCAATGATTCCAAACAAATACTCATCCAACGCCCTCAAATGTTTCCTGTAGCCCGGCCTCGGGATCTTTCGCCATAAGATCCACGTGCCCGGTGAGATGTACTCGATGGCTTTCAGGATGGGTGTCCAGATGCGAGGCAGATCATCCCAGGCATCCACGCTGAAGAGGGCTTGGATAATAATCAACAGGGCAATCTTGCGGCTTTCGACCAGCATATCCACCGTTTGCCCATCCTGCCAGTTGGACGTGACGCGCTCGGTTTGGTATACCATCATCCCGGCGTAGTCGGGCAGCACCCGCGGATGCAGGCTGGGTTCCATCAGAGCGCGATAATGGTCGTGTTCGTCCCCGTCCGTGACCAGCACGCCACGCCGCAGCAGGTCGGTGACGGGATCATGGTTGCGCCACAGGAATTTGTGGCGTTCGGTGACCAGCACTTTGCGTGCGGCTTCCGGCCCGTAGACGATATAAGGCTTGAAACCGGGCAGCGGAACCTGAAAGAATCGACCGACGCGTTCTGCCATGACGCGTAAAGGGCCAAGCGGGGATCGTTCGGCCAGAAAGGCTTTCAATACAGCCAGGCCGGTTTGAGGGTCAGATGCGGCGGACATTTCAGGCATTCTCAAGCACATAACACCCGGCGTTGGTGGGATGGTCTTCCACAAAGGAACCCGGTGTTACCGTGCGAATGAGCCACAGAACCAGCCAATCGCCGCAGGCTGCCGAGGTGTGAACCAGGCTGAACCACATCAAATCGCCGCTTCCGGTCAGCATGGCGATGAGGAAAGGGATGATGCCTAATACCAGTCCGGGCATGAAAGCTCCCAGGCGATAGGCGTTCACTTCCAACGGTTCTTGGCAATGGGCGTAGGGCGTGATGGTCTTCCACATGAAGCCGAACTTGATCGCGCTTAATGGTTTTTTGCCAAACATTGCCCATGCAAGGCCGTGAATCACCTCGTGGGTGGCAATGCCGGCCAGAACGATAAGAACGAGTATAGTTAGGTTCCATTTCGGATTCGGATCGAAATCTTCAAAGCCATGGAGAAACGAAAAACTGGCAACCTGTACAACTGCAACCGGTAAAGCCATGAAGATGCCATACTTGTTGGCTTTTTCCATGGGTATGGATAAGTCACGTTTCTGGATTTCTATCATGGTTGCTGCCCCGGCATAGATTTGGAAAAATGATAAGCACGAAGCGTACGCTCTTTGACTTTTGCACGATCCACGATCGGCTGGGACGGATAGCCCGGGGCTTTCATACCCTTTTCCCACGGAGCATGAATGACATCAGCGCCCAAATGAGCCAGCTCCGGTACCCATTTGCGGATGTAATCACCATTTGGATCAAATTTGATGGACTGGAGAACCGGGTTGAAGATGCGGAAGTAGGGCGCGGCGTCGGTGCCGGTGCCCGCCGTCCATTGCCAGCCGCCGTTGTTGGCCGCCGGGTCGCCGTCGATGAGATTCTCCATGAACCAGCGCTCACCCCACTGCCAGCTGATCAGCAAGTCCTTGACGAGGAAAGAGGCCACGATCATGCGTGCGCGGTTGTGCATCCAACCCGTCTCGTGCAATTGGCGCATGGCAGCATCCACGATGGGAATACCGGTCTGCCCTCGAGTCCAGGCCTCGAACTCAGCCACGTCATTTCTCCAGGGGATGTTTGCCAAGGATCGATTAAAGGCCGTTTTGCTGACATACGGGAAGTGATACAGAATCTGGATGTAGAACTCGCGCCAGATGAGCTCGTTCAACCAGATTTCTGCCCCGCGCTTTTCTTCTCCGTTTCCTCCCTGACGAATGGCTTGCATTGCGTGGTGGACGGCTTGTCTCAACCCCAGCATCCCGAAGCGGATGTAGGGCGAGAGCGCCGAGGTGCCGTCCAGGTCCATGCGGTTGCGGGTTTCGGCGTAGTGATAGATCGAGGAGCTGGCAAATTGGTTCAACCGTTTGAAGGCTTCGGCTTCGCCTGCCGGGTATAGTTCGTTGGCGGGTGCATCCGGAATGGGTTCGGAGTGAATCCCTGACGAGGTAGGGATCCGTTTGGGAGCAGGCGTGAGATCGATGTGTTCTGGCAACAGGGATTTCCAGGCTCTTGCATACGGAGTGTAGACGGTATAGGGTTTCCCGTCCGCCTTTTTGACGAATTCGGGGTGCTGCACGGTTTGCCCCAGCACCAGTTGCAGCGGGAGTTCGCGCGCGATGCGTGCATCCCGTTGGCGGGCGTAGGGTGTGTAGTCTTCTTCGGCACAGATGGCGGATGCGCTGGTTTCGGTCAGCAACCTCCGCAGTACCTCGAGCGGTTCGCCGTTGCGAACGACAAGGTAGCTACCACGTTGGCGCAGATCCATGTCGAGGGCACGCAGTCCGTTGAACAGGAAAACCTGTCGCTTAGGGGCAGGGACTGAGAGCAGGTGTGGATCGAGGATAAAGGCTGGAATAACGGGACCAGCCTCGAGGGCGGTTTGAAGCGCAGGGTTGTCTGTCAATCGCAAGTCGCGGCGAATCCACCAGATGGTTGTCATGTGCTTCCCGGGACTGGGATTTCTGTCAACGAATAATGTGTGGCTTGATCGTTGATCATGATAGTCAGACCGCCATCCCGTTTCAGTTCCAGGCGGCCGGAATTGGAAAGGTTGTCTTTGAAGTTCAGCGAGCCGTAGGCGCGGATACGGGTGCGACTGAGCAGGGAGAACGCCAGTTCACTGGTAATCACCCCGATCAATTCGGACGTGTACTCACCGGATATGAAGGTAAAACGGGAGGGAGCGGGCATACCCAGGCCGCGCAAGCCGACTGTTGTGCCGGTAATCTCTTCGTTGCCTTTGAAGGTATCTCCATTGGTCATCTTGACTTCATAGGAGATGTGGTAATGCGGTGAAGTGCTGTCCAACCGGGCGGTGACGGTTGCACCCGTAGCGGGATCGGCTTCAGAGACGGAGTCGCCTGTCCGGTTGAATTTTGGCTGGTAGTAGGCCGGTCCATAGGACGTGGATGATAAGACCGCATACAGGACAACCTGCTCGAGTGCCCTGGCTGAGTCTCCCCGGGTTAGCAGCTCAGGAACGGGAGTCAGCCACCCGGTCTTGTGCATACGGCGGACGATGTACCCTAGCAATGTAATCCCTTCGGGCGGCAATTCGTAGCGGGTTCTGTCGTTATGGTTCATCATAGCTCATTGCCCGGCTTCCACCGCCCTTACGGCGACGCTATCCCCGCTTTGCGCGATGGGATGGTTTAAGATCGTGACCCGGACGTAGATGAACAACCCGGCCAGTAGCGCCGCGCCAAATGCGCCGGGAGACCAGGCTCCCAGCCTCTCGAGCAACAGACCGCCCAGGGTGGGGGCAATGACGCGCGTGGCGCTTTCGATCGAGGCGGATAGACCAAGGATTCCACCGATCTCCTGGGCTTGGACTGCTTTGGTCAACGCGCTGGAGAGCACGGTGTTGAGCACGCCGCCGGCCAGGGCAGTTGGAGCCAGGACGATGAGCAGCACCGTTACTGAGGGAGTCAGTGCCCAGCCCAGGAGCGAGAACGCCATGAGACCCACGCTGGCGAAGATGAGCAGGTCATCGCGGAAGCGCTGGCTCAGGCGACCGACCAGCCCGCCCTGCACGATGACGGATAACACGCCCACGTAGGTCAGGATGAAGCCGGTCTCGGTAGCGCCCAGGTTGAAGCGGCGCAGCGCGTAGAGCGCGAAGATGGTCTGGAAAATCGCAAAGGCCAGGCCAAAGAAGAAGCGTGTGATGAGTAATGGGCCTGTAAACGGGCGTTTCAAGGCAGCGAACAGCGCTGACAGTGTGATGGCGGGCTTTTTCTCTGTCATGCTGGCGCGCTTTTCGGGTGTCAACGATTCGGGCAGCCAGAACGCGACCATACCCAGGTTGATTGCAACCAGTCCAGCAGCCACAAAAGCCGGGGTCGCGTACCCCCATTGGCTGAGCAGGCCACCGGTCGCAGGCCCGACGATGAATCCCAGCCCGAAGGCGGCGCCGATCATGCCCAGTCCTTTGGCGCGATCCCTGGTGTCGGTCACGTCCGAAATGTAGGCCTGCGCCACGCTGATGTTGCCCCCGGTCAGCCCATCGAGGATGCGGGCAAGAAAGAGCACCAGGAGCGTACGGGCAAAGCCGAGCAGCAGGAAACCGACCAGCGTACCAAACAGGCTGATCAGCAGCACTGGACGGCGCCCAAAACGGTCTGAGAAGCGGCCTAAGATAGGTGCACCGATCAACTGCGCTGCGGCATAGGAGGCTACCAGCAAGCCGATGATCGTGTCGCTAGCGCCAAACGTTTCCGCATAATAGGGCAGCAACGGCAGGATCAAGCCAAAGCCGAGCATGTCGATGAAGACGATCAGGAAAATCGAGAAAAGCGGCTTATTTTTCATGAAATGCTATTGTGATACTTCCTCTGTGAGCGTTGCCAGGATTTGTAAAACTTCTTCGTTTTCAGGAATGTCGCTCATGGCGTGCCCATAATGAACGTAGCGAGCGATGCCTTGTTTGTCGATGATTACCTGGGCGGGCATGCGTCCCAGCTTGAACAGGTTGACCTCCTGCCCGTAGCGTTTCAAGACGCTGTGGGTGGGGTCAGGCAAGCCGATGAAAGGCAATTTGTGTGATTGCCAGTACAACTTGAATGCAACTGCGTCTTCAGGTCCTACCACGATGATTTCCGTTTCAAGGGCCTGGAATTTCGAATAGTCCCGGCGCAACTGCGCCATGTGCCGTTGGCAGAAGGGTCAGGTAAAGCCGCGGTTGAAGACCAGCAGCACGTTGGCCTTATTCTGAAAGTCTGAAAGCCTGACTTGTTGCCCGTTGGCGTTCGTCAGGGAAAAATCGGGTGCGGGTTGGTTAAGTTGGACACGCTTGCTCATCAAAAACCTCGTTTTTGCCCTTGCCAGGGTGGCGGGGTTTGACTGCGGAATTCTTCCACGCTAGGCCCCTTGAGATTGCCCAGCCGCCAGGTGCCATATAGGTAACTGAGCACCAGTAGGATGATCAGTGCAGGCCAGCCCAGCAAGGCGTTGATAACAGCTAGTTGGCTGGCAGCCTGGGCCTGGAAAAGTGAAACCTGCCAGAGTAGACGGGCAGCGAAGAATATCGTCCATGCCAAGGTGACTTCGCTGTAGGCTGGGCGCACACGCGGGTGCCAGTACCACTCCAGCGGCCAGCGCCGGGCGAGGTAACTTGTCCATGCAACCATTGGCTTGCGGATGATCAAACTGACAAGCGCCAGCGCAATTGTCAATCCGCCGTTGACGATACCGGGGAGAAAATATCCTTCGGAGCGCCCAAGCATGTAGGCTAATGCAATTGCAAGCCCAACACTTCCCATGCCTGCCAGGGCATAAGCAAGAGACTGTTTCCTCCGCAAGCGCAGGACGGCGATCAGCAATGCTGTCCCAAGTGCTCCGATCATGGCAGCATGGAACCCTGCCAGACCGTTCAGGATCAAAAACAGAATGGGCGGCAGGATCGTATCCAGCAGGCCAACCTTGCCCGTGACCGCGCGGAATTCCTCCAGCAGTTCGCGGGCTTTGTCCTTCGTCTCAAGCATGTTTTCCAAGCCAAAACTTGCGCCAGTCGCCCCGGCTGGCGTACAGGTTGATCAGCGCGTACAGGCTACCCGTAAAGAAACCGAGCACCAGCATGGCCAGGGTCCATAGCAGTGCAACGGGCAGGGATTTTTCACGGTAGATGATCCAGGCTGAGAACAGGATGAAGCCGGTGTACAGGTCGACCAGCGAGACGATGCCCCAGGGCATCGACATCAGTTGGTTGCCTTCACCAGAGAAATCGCCCACAGTAAAGCCGTAGATCAGAACGGCGGTCATGGCGATCACACCAAGAAAAGCAATGAATTTGGCCAGTTTCATCAGAGCACCAGAATGATTCCGAAGATGATTTCGACGATGACGCTAATGATGTTGGACTGCTCGATGGATTTATCGATGACCATCGAAACGGCACGTACGACACCAATAGTCAGGTACATGATGCCGAGCATTTGATAGACTTCCCGCGTTCCCAGCAGGAACACAGCAATGCCCAGACCGATGAATAGAGCGCCAAGAATGGAACGAATCTCAGTGATACCCCGCCCGCCCGGGGCTGTCAGACCAGTGAAGCCCTGTACTCTCAAAGGCCAGATCAGCGACACCAGGCCGGTCAGGATGGTACCGATGACGGCGATGATTTGTAGGATTTTGAGGATGTTCATGATTGTCCTGCCTTTGTCAAACGTGGAATCAATACGGGCGTATTCTTTTTATAGGCCTCGTAATCTTCTTGCCCGCCCCATTTTTTGTCAGCCTTTTTCTCCAGCAAGGGGATACCACTGACGCGGGTAAGAAGCAGGGTGACGAATAAGGGTGAGATCATTGCAACCCACTGCCAGCCTTGTAGAACGGGGATGACAATGATGGCAATGCCGGCCCACAGAACGATTTCGCCAAAATAATTGGGGTGGCGCGAGCGCGACCACAAGCCCGTTTGGATGAACTTGCCCTTGTTCGCCGGATCTGCATTGAAGCGGCTTTTCTGAGAGTCGGCAATCACTTCAAAGGCGAAGCCGAAGGCCCAGACGAGAAAACCGATGATGGCAAATCCATCCATATCTTTCCGTGTGACGGTGGTGATTCCAACCAGCGCGGCGGCTGCGGTGAAAGTGATCCACAGGCCCTGGATGGTCCAGACGTTCAGGAAGCGGATGAACGAAGGCTTGATCTCATCAAAGCGATCGTCCTTGCCGGCCTTTTGTATCCGTCCGAACAAGAACGTCCCCAAACGCAACGCCCAAATAATGACCAGTGCCGCGAGCAGGATGGATCGAGTATCTAGGTCGGTGCTATACCTGCTGTAGCAGACCGCGACGCCGACTACGGAGATGTATGTGATGCTGCCAGTCAGGTCGAAGTATTTTTCGGTCTGGGAAAAATACGAGGGGATGAAGACCAGCCACTGGATCAGAAAGGCCAGTCCGACCGATATGGCGAATACCGGAACGCCGCCGAGCGTAGCGCCGCCCTGGCTCCCTGCCAAAGCGACTAGTACACCAATCACGATCAAAATTGGGAAAACGACCAATGAACTGCGATTGTTCGTCTTCATGGTCGGCTCTCCTTTGCGGAAACACAGGCGAAGCCAAGCGCACCAATGCCAAGATGAGAACCCAGGACGGGTGTTATCTGGACAATTGGGATGTCGCCATTCGGAAGAAATTCTTTGACGCGTTCGCGCATCGCTTCGGCCTCTGCCTGAATACCGGCGTGGACGATGGCCAGCCGTTCGTAAGGCGCATATTCCTTCAGCCATTCGAAGAGGCGTTCGGTGGCACGGGATTGGGTGCGGGCGCGATGAGCAGTCGGCTTGCCCTGATTCATATGCAGCA
>DAOTXM010000225.1:0-2041 GCA_034435215.1 Anaerolineales bacterium | reverse complement strand
TAGTCATCAGTCTGTGCGCCAGATTATTCTCAATCCAGCTGACCCTTTTGCCCGCGAGTTGCAAACCGGCCTCGCTGCTTTACTCGCCCAAGCCCAGGTTGCCGTTTATTTGGGCGAAACTTAGGTAAATAACCAAACTCGTGTTGGCTTTCTTACGAGCATATAAAACCCCGGTGTTCGCAGCATGAACACCGGGGTTATATTTTTCTCGAGCAGGATCTACTTTTCTGATGCGCCCGTGTCAATCCATTGTATGACCAGTTCCAGCTCTTCGGCAGAGAACGTCGCAAAGTGAGTGCCGCGTTGCACCTCGACAAGTTTGCTGCCAGCGCTATCCCCTGCCAAGATGACCGGACCCTCATCGCTGCCTTTCATCGCACCAGAATAGGTAGATAGATCCAGGTTAGCAGAAGCTGTCGCGCCGTGGCAAGCCGTGCATTTAGCTGCAAATAGCGGGCCAACATTGGCATCATAGGTTGGGACTCCCACTACTGGCGCAGGCGGCGGCGCTTCCGGCTGTGGTGGCAACTGGTCTTTCAATATCTCGCGCAAGGCTGGAGCATCGAAACCGGCGTACGTGTATACATTGCCGTGACAGGCGCTGTTCGAACAAAAGGAGGTATTACTCGTACCGCCGATATCATCGGTGGTGTGGCAATTGGCACAAGTGGCATCGAAAGCCTGGTTATGCAAACTGATCCAGTTGGGGTTCAGGTGGGATGCGGGCTCGGGCTCACGACTGATTTCGATCTTGGCAATAAAATCCTGGTCACCGGCTACGACCGGGATGGAGTGGCACAGGTTGCATTCCAGACGGATGGCCTGCTGTTCGTTATCGAGGTGTTTCCCGTCATGACAACGGAAGCAGCCCGCAGAGTAGGTATGACCGATATTGTTCGGATGCGTGGTCCAGTCCACTTTCTGGTCCAAAAAGACTGTACGATCATAAATATCCTTGAGAGTTTGGATCGCGAGACTAATCTGCTCACCGCGGCCAACGTAATACTCCGTATTTTTGTAATATGCCTCGATTTCATCGATGGCCGCCAGCGCTTCATCACGTGAAGCGTAAGAAGCAGAAAGCACCTCGACTGCCCGCCTGCGAATGCCAGGTATGTCCGGGCTGATCAAACCACGCGCCATGGCGCCGTCTACAGATTCGGGCGGGGGTTGGAAATTATGCGAGACGCGATTGTGGCAGGTCGTGCATTCCATCTTTTTCAACTGGCTTTCGTCGAGGCTTGTGAGATCAAAATCCGATTCAATATCCATGTATTCGGTAAATGTACCATCCTCATTCTCCACTCGCACGTACTGGATATCCTGGTTTTCCGGGTCATCAGAATAATAGTAGACCGGGTTGACAATATGCCAGTGGATCCCCTTGCCAAGTCCTTCCCGCTTGGTGCCACCTCCTGTTTTCAAGATCAGATAGACATCATACGAAGTGTTCGGAATATCGTCTTTGAAACGGGTAATCGTCCGCAAACTATCATCCGAAAAGGTTTCGGGCAGGTGGCATTTCTCGCAGGTTAGGATGTCGGGTTTCGTACGCGTAGCGCGGATTGGAAACTCATAGACATTGAAGACCATGGAATATAGCTCGTAGATATCCTCGGTCTTGCGTGCCAGCTGTTCGCCCACAAAGGCCCGACCGATATGGCATTCGGTGCAATACACATTGCCATGTGGGGAAATCTTATAGGTTGCATTCTGCGGCGGCATGGTGTGGCAGGTGGTGCCACAAAATTGGGGCGAATTGGTATATTCCCAGGCATACGCTCCCCCGGAAAGAATCAAAATCAACACCACCCCCAAAATTATGTAAGGCAAAACAACCAGCCAGCGCGGTGTGCCCGGCGCTGGAGAAAATATCTTTTTTACTCTCTCTTTAAATCGCATTTGCATTTCTCCAGAATAGATGGTGCGGCTTTCTTCTCTGTATTTTGTACAAATTTTACTCTCATTATACAAAAAAGCAAATCTCAGTAGATCACGAAACAGCGTGGAGAAGCCCTAAAATAGGGGTGTTGGGGGGGGG
>DAOTXM010000224.1:0-3806 GCA_034435215.1 Anaerolineales bacterium | reverse complement strand
TTGGAGGGCGGGCGCGGTGGCGCAGAACTCCACCACTTGATTAATCGAAATGGCGTGCTATGATGAGATAGGAGAACGCCATGCGCAAAAACCTCAAACGAATTCTGCTTTGGATGCCGCGCATCGCCGGCATTTTGTTCGTACTGTTCATCAGCATATTCGCATTCGATGTATTCGATGAGCAACTTGGTTTCTGGGGAACGTTCCTCGCCCTGTTCCTGCACCTGCTCCCCTCCATTTTGCTAACCATCGCCATTGTCATTGCCTGGAAGTGTGAATGGTTCGGCGCGGTCATGTTCATTGGCTGGGCAGTCTTCTATGTGGCGACCTTTCGCGGCTTCGAATGGTTTGCTTATGCCCTCGTTGCCGGCTTGCCCGTCTTGATCGGCCTGCTCTTCCTCGCAGGTTGGATCTGGAGAAGACCAATTCGAGAAGGATGAGGGCAGATCTCACTATTTGAGGCTCGCCGTTTTAGGCTCGCGAGCCCACGCGGCTGGCTCAAGCTGCTAAACCAGACCGGCTGCCCCCAGTTTTTCGATCACCACCCAGGCGTTGCCCTCGGCTGCGTGGATGCTGGCTTTCACCGAATCAATGGAGAACAACGCCACGATTTCATTTGGGGACAAGAAGTGGCTGCGCATCAGCAGGAGTTTCTCCCCCAGCGCGATCAACTTGACGGCAAACTTGCGGATATCCGGTTCTTCGATGACAATGCGGCCGCCGGGTTTGAGTACGCGGTACATCTCGCGCGCGGTCTGTCTTTGATGGATGACGTGGTGCAGCGCGTCCACCATGATGACGCGCTCGAAGGTCCCGTCCGGGAACGGGAGCGACTCCGAATGCGCGCAGGCCAGCCCGAGCCGGGTCCGGTCCGCCTGACGCAGCATCCCGAAGGAGGGATCCGCGATGACCACTTCCCCGGCGTGGGCACGGATGGCGTTTGCGACGCGACCCGTCCCGCCGCCTGCATCCAACACGCGACCCGGGGTCGGTAGGGCGGCGTGTTTCAGCATGTCCTCCACGGAAGCATACCCCACACGGGAGAAGACCGGGGCGATGAAATCGAAATGGTCGAAAGGCATGCTTAATCTCCCACCGTGATCAGGTCTTCGATCTCGGCAAAGGTGGCGGAACCGATGCCGGAAACATTGAGGATGTCCTCGATGGTGGCAAACGGCCCGTTCGCCGTGCGGTAGTCGATGATCCGTTGGGCAATGGTCGGACCGATGCCGGGCAGCGTATCCAGTTCTTCGAGTGAGGCGGTGTTGATGTTGATCAATCCCTCCCCTGCCTGCGGTGAGGGCGTGCCTTCGGAAACAACCACAAAGCCTTCCTCTTCCTCCGGTTCGTAACCAGCCACAAACGGGATGTCCAGGCGCTGGCCATCTTCCAGGCGGGCGGCCAGGTTGAGGGCGTTCTTGTCGGCTTCGGCCACGAAACCCCCGGCAGCCTCCACCGCATCTTCCACGCGGCCATTTTTATCCAGCGTATAAACGCCCGGACGCACCACGGCTCCGGCCACATGCACGCGCAGCGGCTCGGGCGTCGGCGCCGGGCGCAAAGTCACGCTCTCGCCCTGCGGCGCACGCGTACCGACCCACACCCCGCCTGCCAGCAGCAGGCCCACCAGCACACCGATGAGAACATTCAGGATCGATTTCATAGCTGCCCTAATTCTATCCTAACTTCATCACCAAAAGGGTCTCGTTTCGGCGCGTCAATTCCATAAAAATGCCTGCCAGTCGTTGCAGCCGCCGGTAATACTGCGGCGTTTCGTTCGCTTCCAGGGCGCGAAAACCGAATTTTTCATACAGTTTGCCCAGGCTGGAACGACAGGTGAGATAGACCGGGCGCGGCGCGTTTGCCAGCAAATGCTCGATCAGGGCGCGCGCAATCCCTTGATGACGGTAGGCAGGACGTACTGCCAGGGAGGCCAGTTCCGTCAAACCGTCCGGCACGGGCTTCAACTGGGCGCAGGCGATCAATTGTCCGGACCCTTGGCTCTGGGCCGGCCCGTCGACTGCCACCGTAAAACGACGCCAGTCCAACCCCGTGGGGTTGATGCGCACCTGCCGGATGAACGCCTTGATCTCCGGAAAATCGGCTTCCACCGCCGGGCGGAGCGAGTACTCAGCCAATCACACCTGCCGCAACGAGAATCACGAAGGTCGAAATGAACCAGTGGATCAGGAACGGGTACAGGAACGAACGCGTGCGCCAGGCCACCCAACCGAAGGCAAAACCGCCGAAAATGGTGGAAAGCGTCTCGACCTCCGGCTTGCCAAGATGCGCCAGCGCGAACGGGACCGCCTGTATCCACAGGGCTTCCGGCCCAAACTTGCGGGCATACCCGAACAGGATCCAGCCGCGGAAGAAGAATTCCCAACCGATCAGATCGAGGCAGGTCGTCCAGGGCAGACCGGCCACATGCGGCTTATAGTAATCGCGCATGCCTGGGTCGCGCGTTCCCAGGTACCAGATGATCGGCGCCATCAGCAGGACGCCCGTCAGCGTGATGACCAGGCCAGCCTTCCAATCTCCAAGCGTGAAACCATATTCGCGTGGATGCTCTTGGAAAATAAAGATGATAAACGCCAGGGGAACAATGAGATACAGGATGAGGCGGTCCAGGTACTTGTACGCGGTCATGCGATGATAATGGTCCACTATCAACAACAGGGTGCTGGCGATGGTGATGGTAACGACCTTCCAGTCGAAACGGAGAGTGGAGCCGAGGATGGATCTCATGTTTTGAATATTCCGGTGGTCACGATACGGCGGCGCTGGGCGAATAGGGCGTAGCCCGTCCATTTGCACCAGCACGTAAGTGCAGGTGTCGAGATCCGCCGTCTACTCGACCAACATCAGTATGGAAAATATGTTCGATTGCCGCCGGGGGCAAGCAATGCGGCAATTTTATCTGCATCGCGGGTGAGTTCCAAGCCCCAGTTCGCCAGCAAGAAAACCACAGCCAGGGCTCCCAGGCCGAGCGCGATCTTGCCAGCCAGGGATTCGTTCCAGCGGGCAACAAAGGCACGTCGGCCACCCATCCAAGCCTGCGCGGCCAGAATAGAGAAATAGGGTACCAGGGCCAGGTGGAAGCGGTCATCGGAGAGGATCAGGATATGCGGCAGGATGTATGCAAACAGCAACAAAACCAACAATAGCACGCCCGGGCGAAGACGGGTGAGCGCAAGTCCCAGTGTAGCGGATATTGAGATGAAAACGAAGGGCAGCAGGATGATCCCTGCAACTGCTAACAGAAGCGGTTTGGGGATATAGCCCAACAAATTGTTGGAATAAAAGTACATCAAAACGCGCTTTTCGAGGCCGAAGAAGAACCCCAGACGATTGAAGACCAGTGGTAGAAATCGCCCGGGGTCGGCACGGATGAATTCGAACGCTTTTTGGGCACCAAGCTTGTCACGCGCAGCATCGTCCAGGATGGGGATCAGATCGAGCGATGGACCGAAAATGAACGAACCATTTCCTTCGGGATGATAGCCGAGGTACAGGTTGTAGCCCATGGAGGATTCGATTCCGGTCAACTTGTGGTGCAGGAGGGAGTTGCGCACGACCCAGGGTGTAATCAGAATGAACATGGTCAAGGCAATCAGGATTGCGCTGCGTTTTTGTTTGTGGACGAACCAGACCCATAAAACAGCCAATCCGGCAAAGGGCAGGATAACAGAACGGGTCAGGGCAGCCAGGGCAAGGAAGAGGCCAGCAAGCAGGGAATGGAAAACGGTAAATTGGGAATTGGCAGCCGGGGAGCAAGAATCGGGAAGTTTCAGGAGATAGAGTAC
>DAOTXM010000223.1:0-3351 GCA_034435215.1 Anaerolineales bacterium | reverse complement strand
AAGTCATCGATGAGGTGACCAGGCGCGGCATGAAGGTCAAGGTGATGGTGGGCGGCGCGCCGGTGACCAGGGAGTGGGTGCAGAAGATCGAGGCGGATGGCTATTCGGAAGACGCCATCGGCGCGGTCAATGTGGCCAAAGAACTGATGGGAGTCAAATAAACCACAGATTCACACAGGTGAACCACTGGACGTGATAAACATCCGTTGTGCCCATCAAGCAATCAGCGTTTATCCGTGTTCATCTGAGATAAATGGAACAAAAATGAAAACAGAATTGACAAGCAAAACTAAAAAGGTCGTGCTCGATACCGAGGGCCCGTTTGTGGTCATCGGCGAGAAGATCAACCCCACCGGCCGCAAGAAGCTGGCTGCGGCTCTGCAAGAAGGCAATCTGGACTATGTGCGCGAGCTGGCAAGCAAACAGGTTGCTGCTGGAGCAGACATGTTGGATGTGAACGTCGGCGTGCCGGGCGTAGACGATGTAGCTTTGATCCAGCAGGTGGTCAGGCTGCTGACAGAGGAGTACGATGTGCCGCTTTGCATCGATTCACCCAACCCCGCCGCGCTGGCAGCCGCCCTGCCTCTGTGCCCAGGCCGGTCGTTGGTCAACTCAGTCAATGGCGAGGAGAAGTCCCTGAGTGCGGTGCTGCCGATGGTCAAGGAACACGGTGCGGCAGTGATCGGACTGACGATGGACGATAACGGCATCCCCAAGGACGTGGAAACGCGCGTCGCCATTGCCGAGAAGATCATCGAACGCGCCGCAAAGGTGGGCATTCCTGCCGATGATATCGTGATCGACCCGCTCGTTCTGACCGTAGGCGCAGACCAGAAAGCCGCCGCGGTCACCTTGCAGACCATCGAAATGGTGCGACGCGAGTTCGGCGTGAATGTCAACATCGGCGCAAGCAACGTCTCCTTTGGCCTGCCAGAACGCGATACGATCAACTTGGCCTTCCTGTCCATGGCCATCTACGCCGGAGCAACCTGCGCTATCACTGACCCGATGAAATACAGTCTGCACATCCGCGCCACCGACTTGCTGCGCGGGCGGGATGTTAATGCGCTGCGTTATTTGAAATATTATCGCGCGCACCCACCAGAAAAAGTTGTTTAGGCGGCCACGCACCCTCTACATTTTTGAACTACCAAAATAGGAAGAGGGTTCCACACCGCCGGAACGGTAGCCGAGGCGAAGGTTTCGTTCTATAATATCGAAAGCAGACCGGTTGACAGCTTATCGGCTGGTATCCGGTATTGCAACACGATGTTACCTTTTCTTGATCAAGGAGGATCCCATGGGCGACAAAGGTAGTAAAGATAAAGCCAGAAGAGAAAATAAGAAAAAACCAAAACTCACCCAGAAAGAAAGGAAAAAACTAAAAGAGGAAAAGAAGAAGAACAAATAACTTGACAGACCAGCTAAATACAGCCCTCATCGGGAAAATCTGAGATGAGGGCTGTTACTCGTAAATCTCCGTTTCCATCCCTGCCGGATGGAAATATAAACGGCATTAGTATCGGTAAATCATGAAATGGTTGGGAGAAGCCCAAAAACAGGGGCGTGTAGGATATTCTTTCAACTATCGTGAAGTACTGAGTATAGATAGTCTCCCTGTACAGTGTTGATGGAAATGCCATCGTAAAGTTTTACCGCAGAGAGCGCGGAGAAAAACCAAAGGTTTCTAATACTCTCCTGAAGGCCACTGGGACAGTGTATGTTCTCGGCGGACTCAGCGGTTATCTTGCACCCTCAACACTTAAGAGGGAGACCATCTGAGTATAGAGAAAAAATGGAAAGGGGAGAGTTGTAATTTCATATAAAAGCTATCTCGCAGGTTGACGAATATTGAATTTGTAGTACACTTTTTCTGGCTGGGGAGTAGCTGCTTGCCCAGGCAAGAAGAGCAATCGTCAGGACAGAGCTTTGCTCTCGGTTGCTCTTGCGCTGATGCGTACTGCGAGACCACCACATGCTTGGGCGTGGTGGTTTGTTTCTTTAAAACAATCACTGCCCGCTCAAAGTATTCAAAAGGAGAGACAAAATGCAAACCTGGCATGCTCTCGATAAAGAGGAAGCAGCTGAAACTCTAGAAACCGACATACAAAACGGATTATCCGGGGAAACTGCATCCAGGCGACTGGCTGAAATCGGGCCTAACGAGCTGGTCGAAAAAGGCATCAAAAGCCCCTGGAAAATCTTGTGGGAACAGTTGACGGGGATCATGGTCGTTATCCTGATCGTTGCCGCGCTCGTTTCCTTTTTCCTCCACGAGTATACCGACACCATCGTTATCATGATCATCGTCGTGTTGAATGCCCTGCTCGGTTTCACGCAGGAATACCGCGCCGAACAGGCCATGGCAGCTTTGAAGAAGATGGCCGTCCCGCACGTAAGGGTACGCCGGGACGGGCACATCCTTGAACTTTCGGCTCGTGAGTTGGTACCTGGTGATCTGGTCCTTCTGGAAGCCGGCAACATGATCCCGGCGGACGGTCGCCTGGTTGAATCTGTAAATTTGCGTATCCAGGAGGCTGTGCTGACCGGAGAGTCAGAACCGGTTGAAAAAATCGAGCACTCCATACATGATGAAAACCTGCCGCTGGGAGACCGCCGCAACCTGGCGTATATGGGGACGGTCGTCACCTATGGGCGTGGGAGCATGCTGGTCACAGAGACCGGGATGCAGACCCAGTTGGGACATATCGCCAACATGATCCAATCTGTCGGGCAGGAGGCCACACCGCTCCAACGCCGCCTCGAACAACTTGGTAAAGGATTGGCTCTGGCAGCACTGGGCATTGTTGCGGTCGTGTTTCTATTGGGTATTTTACGCGGCGAGCCAGTCCGCCTGATGTTTATGACCGCCATCAGCATGGCGGTTGCAGCCGTACCAGAAGGCCTGCCTGCTGTGGTCACTATCGCATTGGCGCTGGGCGCGCAAAGGATGTTGAAACGCAACGCCCTGATCCGCAAATTGCCTGCCGTCGAGACACTAGGATCCGTGACCGTCATCTGTTCAGACAAGACAGGCACGCTCACAGAAAACAAGATGACTGTCACCATCCTGGATGTGGCCGGGAACCAGATCGATCTGCAGGAACGGGTGCACAACTACAGCCCCACCATGCAGGCAGGAACAACGGTTGACCCAACCTTGCGGGAACAGAAAGCCGTCTCCCTGCTGTTATTGGGCGGCAGCCTGTGTAATGACGCAATACTCGAAGTAGATCCCCGCGATGAAAAAGGATTGACCTCTGTGGGAGATCCCACGGAAGGCGCGCTGGTCATCGCTGCGGCGCAGGCAGGGTATTGGAAGAACCAGCTCGACCTTTCTTTGCCGCGCAT
>DAOTXM010000222.1:0-3835 GCA_034435215.1 Anaerolineales bacterium | reverse complement strand
GTATGTGTGACCTGAACTTTATCCAGGTTCAGTAGTTTGTTCACAAACTCATTGTTGTTCATCGGGCGCACCTTCGTTTTTCCCGATGGTAGCACATTTACTCACTTTTCCCGTTAATTACGGGAGAGCCAATTTTATTTACGCTTCTTGTCGATCTTTCCAAGCAAGACTATACTCAACAAAATACACAGCGCCCCAAAAACAAACAACCAGGTATATCCGGCCCACCGCCCCGGCCACAGGCCGTTCAACCAGTCCAACGCCGGGCCTTCCAGGCGCGCCAGGGCGCCGGAGCCAGCGGTCGCCAGATTGGTCAGGCCGAGGAACTTGCCCGCTTCACTCCGAGGAGCCAATTTGTTTGCTAAAGCCCAGTTGGCCGTCAGGAAGAGCCCGATGCCCGCGCCCAGCACGCCAGCAAAAGCCATCAGGCCGGGCATATCGCGCGGGATGAGCATCAACAACATCCCAACAGCGGCCAGGGTACTGGCAATATACAGGATGCGTTTGGCCCCGAATTTATCCGTCAGCCAGCCGCCGATGAGCACCAGGACTACGAGAGAAAGGGTCAATACGGCCAGCAGGTCGCCGGTCTGCTTGGGCGGGTCCGCTACGCGGATGACATCCTGTAAATAGTATTGCGCAAAAGCCTGCACGCCGTAGATGCCGAGCAGGAACAGTCCGCGCTCGGCGATCAGCCACCAATAAGGGGTGTTCGCGCGAAAATCGATGTGGAAAATTTGTCCACGAAGAACACGAAGAGCACCAATTCTCCCCTCTCCCTTTGGGAGCGCGGTAGGGGGTGTGGGTTTCTCTCGTGTACCAAATACCGTGATCGACGTCGCAACCGCAATCGTCCCTATCAGCACCAGCACGATCAGGGTCGGGTCGCGCGTTTCAGGGTCGAGCAGCCGTCCGGCCAGCAGCGAGGCGACGATCAGGCTGGTCATATCCATCACGTTCTTCCACGAGCTGGCCGCACCCAATTGCTCCGGCGGGACGCGGTCGGGCAGCAGTCCCTGCGCAGGGCCCTGGGCGATGTTCGAACTGAACTGCAGGCCGATATAACCAACGATCAACCAGGTCAACCCACCGGCCCAGGCCAGCACTCCCAGGAAGACCAGGTCGAACAGCGTGCCCAGCACGATCAACGGTCGCCGCCTGCCCCAGCGCGAGACCCAACCATCGGAGAGAGCGCCTGCCAGCGGCTGGATGACCATCGCCAGCAACAGACCGACAAAGGTCAGCAGCCCCAGGTAAGTGTTCTTGCGCGCGTCTGGGACGAAGTTCAGCAGCACGGCGGGCAGGATGATCGGGTGCAGCGCGTTCCACTTGAACGACAGTCCCACCCAGTAAGCGTTGAGAACCAGCAATTCAGGCAGTTTCAATTTTTTCACGCGAATTCTCCTCGCAGTGCTTCAGGCAACAACACGGCGATGTTTTTCATCATGATTTCTGCTGCAACGCGGTCTTTTTTATCTGTAGGCGAACCGGGCGGGACATTCAACCGGTAAGCCGAACCAAAATGCAGGCAAAAGGCCCCATTCGCCTCATACGCGGCCACCGGCACGAACGCCGACCCTGAGCCTGCCAGCAGTAATCCAAACCTTCCCACCCCTGACGGGGGAAGTGAAAGCCGTCCACCACCCTGGTCTGCGCCTTCAGGCGCCAAACCAAGCATGAAATCCGGCTGCTGTTTCACATACTCCAACACCGCGCGGACCGACCTGGCGCGCGCTTCCACATCCTGGGGGCGCGGCGGCATGGGTGGCATGGTGGTAAATCCATAGGTTTTTGCAATGCGTGCCAATGCCCAGCGCGAAATTGGACTCCCTAATTTGCCCAGGTACGTCAGTTCGCCCGTCACCACCCAGTGCATCTCCACCGGGACCGTCGCCGCAATCGCCAGCGCGATCCACCAGGCGCCGAACCCCGGCCGGTAATAGTGATTGACGGTCACCACGCATGGCCCACTCTCTGGAACATTTTCTTCCCCAATCACCCGTAGTGGCGGCTTCAGCCGTCCAATGCAGCCTAACGCATCCGCGCGAAAACTGCGCTTTAGACCAAACAGCGCGTTAAACGCAAGACCGACGACTACGCTGGATGGAAGCCCATACCTCGGAAAGTCGTCGGCCTTCATACTTTCTTTATCTTGGCTGGGACAGCAGTTCAACTGCTGTCCCAACAGCATCACCACGCATACGCTTCCGGCGCTTCGCCGCCCGGGCCGGGCCAGATCTCGTCGAGCTTCTTGAGTTCATCCTTCTTGAAGCGGATCTTCAAGGCGCGCATGGAACCGGTCAATTGCTCCATGGTGCGCGGACCGATGATCGGGGCGGTCACGGCCGGGTGGTTCGAGACCCAGGCCAACGCCACCTCCGCGGGATGTTCGCCCATTTCCTTGCAGAAGTTTTCCCACTTTTCCAGCTTGTCGCGCTTCTTTTCGATTTCCTTCTGCATATCCTCGGAAGCGCGGCGGCCTTTCTCGATCTTCGCCAGCACGCCGCCCAGCAGACCGCCTGAAAGCGGACTCCAGGGAATCACCCCCAGGCCATAATCCTGACAGGCCGGCAACACTTCCAGCTCGCTCATGCGGTCGTTCAGGCTGTACAGACACTGTTCGCTGACCAGCCCCATGAAGTGACGCGCCTTCGCAGCTTCCTGCGCCTTGGCAATGTGCCAACCGGCAAAATTGGATGAGCCCACGTACAGGATCTTCCCCTGCTGGACGAGCACTTCCATGGCCTGCCAGATTTCCTCCCAGGGTGTATTCCGGTCGATGTGGTGCATCTGGTACAGGTCGATGAACTCGGTCTGCAAGCGTTTGAGCGAATCTTCCACCGCCTCGCGGATGTGCCGCGCGGACAAGCGGGATTGGTTCGGCCATTCGCCCATGCGACCGTAGACTTTCGTTGCGATGATGACTTTCTCGCGCCGCCCGCCGCCCTGCGCAAACCAGCGCCCGACGATCTGTTCGGTTACGCCCTTGCCCAACTTCCAGCCATACACGTTGGCCGTATCGAAGAAGTTGATGCCTAACTCCAGCGCCTTGTCCATGATGGCAAAGCTGTCTTGTTCGGTTGTTTCGGGACCGAAGTTCATCGTCCCCAGGCATAGACGGGAGACTTTCAGACCCGAACGTCCCAGTTGTATATATTCCATGATTCCCTCCAGAAAAAATTCCCTACATCCCCCATCGAATACTGACAATCAGACTGCCAAACTGTTATCACACCTCGTTCGTCTACGGGTTGTAGTCCATCTACATCTATCTTTGGCAGATTAGTGCCCGCAAGTAGAACAATTTCCTCCAGCACAGGAAGCGCAACCACCCCCCGTCCCGCTGACGGTCTGACCACCGCTCTGGGCGTAGAAAACAGACAATTTGCGCTTGACGTTCTCGCCGCCGCATTCGTTGCAGGCTACGGGCTTATCTGCTTCGTTGAACGAGCGCAGGATTTCGTATTCTTTTTTGCAATCGAGACAAACATATTCATAAATCGGCATAGGAACCTCGATTTTTGCGTTCAGCGGAGGTTGTAGGCCGCAGTCGAAGCATCCTTCGGTTGCACTTCGCTCCGCTTAGGACGAATAATATCACTTATTCAAATCCGTTACAACCGCATCCAGCTGTGCCAGGATGGTTGGAACCTGTCCCACCGGGGTGTCCACGCGGAACATGAAGTTGAAGCCATCCCCCAGCGCCACACGGACGGTGCGCCAGGCGGCCAGTTGCGGGGTGATGCGTCCCTGTGGAAGCAGATTGACGGCTTCGGCCCAAGCCGGGTGACCAGCCGCATAATCGGCCAGCAGGCCCATCGTCGAGGCTTGGAGC
>DAOTXM010000221.1:0-2287 GCA_034435215.1 Anaerolineales bacterium | reverse complement strand
CCCCCCCCCCCCCCGCAAAACCATTTTTTCGGTTATCCCTGGTAGTGAATGCGTATCAACAATGCAACCTTGCGCTGTAATATTAGTAGTCGTGTAAAAATAACTTCTGTTTTTTCACAGCATTTTGCTCGCGAATGGATCAAGTGGATTTGTATGGGTTCGAAGCGACAGTCGAAGAGTCACCCTTCACGCCGCAACCCACGTTCACCTGCGGGCGGGTGGAATATCCATTCAGTCCCTGCAGGACCTGTACCAGCTTCCCAGCTCGCCGTTACAACACGTGCCCCACGTACTTGCACCTGCGCAGGTCGTGCGTGACCTTGATAAGCGAAGCAATACCCCGCAAAACGTCCCGAAGGGTTGGCAGGATATACAAGCCTGAATTGCGGGAACCCTTCGGGACGGTATGAAATATCTATCAGTAAATATCGTTCAACGTGTTGTACACATTGAACTTGCCGGTGGGCGTGACCAGGTCCGGGATGCGCGCTTTTTCTTCCAGGGTGGCGTCATCGTAGATCACGATCTCGCCCGTCTCGCCCGGCTTGCTGGCGTCGCCCCACACGCTGATCCAGACTTCCGTGCCCTGGCGGTTGTATTCCATGTGGACAGCCCGCCCGTAGTCCGCGACTTCCCAGCACTTGTGCACCTTGCTCGGGTCCGATTTGGCGATCACGCAGACCGTGCGCGAAAGGACCGGGTCCGAATTCAGGACCATGTCGACCCAGATCCACTGGCTGTCCGGGTGGGTCTTGATGAACAGGCTTCCGGAACCCGGCAAGGGGGTGACGCGCACAGCTTTCCAGGCCGAATCAGGATGCCCGTCCGGGTCTGTACCGATGGAAGTCAGGGATGGGTCCCCAAGTTGGGACGTGCTCCACACGGGGCCGAACTCCGGGTCGATCCAATTCGCGCCTCGTCCGGGATGGGGAACTGCAGGCGTTTCGACCAGCGCTTCCAACGCCCCATCCTTCAAGTCGATCACAGCCACCTTGTTGGCCTGGTTGGCCGCCACCATGAAATAACGTTTGGTCGAATCCACGCCGCCATCGTGCAGGAAGCGCTCAGCCTCGATCATCTTGATGGTCGGGTTGACCGGATCGGTGTAATTCACCAGCCAGACCTGCCCGGTCTCCTTGACGTTGACGATCCACTCCGGCGCGAAGTGGGAGGCTAAAATCGCGGCCACGCGCGGTTCAGGGTGGTATTCTTCCGTGTCATAGGTGTAACTGCGCGTGCTGACGACCTTGAACGGCTCGAGCGTCTGCCCGTCCAGGATGGCGAAATGCGGCGGCCAGTAGCAACCCACGATGGCGTACTTGTCGGTAAAATCGCCCAGCTCGCCTTCGTACTTGCTGACCTCCACGGAGCGTGCGTCATAACACAGCTGCACTTCAGCGACCTTATCCGGCACTTCCATCCACAGATCGACCAGCGCCAGCTTGCCGTCGCGTCCAATGACATAAGCGTAGCGCCCAGTAGCCGACATACGGGTGATATGCACCGCGTAACCGGTATTGACTGTGTTGACCACCTCGTAGGTATCGCCGTCGATGACCGCCACCTGCCCGGCGTCGCGCAGGGTCACGACGAAATAGTTCTCCCAATCGCGCGTAGTTTGCGGGGAAGTCGGCCGGTCCTTCGGCTCGACGAAGACCTTCCAGGAGGCTTTCATCTGCTCCAGCGACAACTCAGGCGGCGCGGGCGGCTCGTTCTGCAGGAACTCCGCCATGACCTCGGTCTGCTCCTGGGTGAAGAAGCCCTGCTTGCCCCAGTCGGGCATGCCACGCGTGGTGCCGTTGAAAATGATGGTCGAGAGCGCCACGGTTCCTTTGGGCTGGGTCAGATCTGGGGTCAGGGCCGGGCCGGTCGCGCCTTTGCGCAGCGTGCCGTGACAGCCAGCGCAGCGCTCGAAATAAGTCTGTTTCGCCCAGGCAAACTCCTCGTCGGAAAGTCCCGGAGCGACGCTTCCCGCAACCGCGCTTTCAGCGGGCGCCGCCGGCTCGACAGCAGGGGCAGCCACAGCGCCTCCGGGCAGGCTCGCTAAATATTTCGCAACCGCCTGGATTTCCTGCTCGCTGAAGGTTCCGGAGAAGGAAGGCATCAAACCCTGCTGGCATGGCCCTGCCGGGCAGTCCGGTGAAACAAAGGCGTTCGGATCGACCAGCGCTTCGTGCATATATTCATCGACCGTCTTTGCGCCGCCTTCGTATTCCCCACTTTGAAGGCGGGCGTCAGCCACCTTCCCTATTTCAGAAAGGTCGGGCCCAAGGGTGCCAACCGCGCC
>DAOTXM010000220.1:0-3759 GCA_034435215.1 Anaerolineales bacterium | reverse complement strand
TGGTCGCAGGCGGAGATCAATATCCTGCAAGCCTTGGAGCGCGACCCGACGTTGATGGACGTACATCGTGTCTATGCCTATGTACTCGAATCGCTGGGACAATATAACCAGGCCATCCAGGAATATGACACAGCCATCTCCATCACACCTAACCTGACCTTCCTGTACTTGCGTGCCGGAGCAAATTACCGTCGCCTGGCCTTTGGTAGTCCCAACGAGGAGACTGCCAGATCGTTATACGAGCGTTCCCTGGAATACTTTGCGAAAGCTGCGAGTATCAACGAGCAATTGGAAGTCGAAGATCCGATCCCGTATTTGTCGATTGCCAAGACCTACTCGCAGATGGGCGAATTTTTCATTGCAGCGAGGAATGTGCAAAAAGCACTGGAGTTCCAACCCGATAATCCCGATGTTTATGGACAATTAGGGATCATTTATTTCAAATCTCGCAACTACGAGGGATCCATCCCGGCTTTGAAATGTGCCATCCGTGGTTGCACGGCGGAGGAATCCTGCGATGGCCGGGGTGGTTGTGGCCCCAATGATACGCCTGCACAGGTAAGGGGTTTGGCGTTGTCGCCCAGTACGGTCGTGTATTACTATACATATGGTTCTGTCCTGGCTGCCTTGAGTCGCCCGCAGGACAATAAATGCCCGGAGGCGATGGAAGTATTGAAAGAAGTCGAGCTTGCTTATGGGAGCGACCCTGACATCGCCGGAATTATTTCGGCAGGGGAGGCCATCTGCTCGTCCTTGGGGAACACGGCTTCTTCTACTATCCCAACAGTGGCAGCGGAGGTGATGGCTGAGATGACTGCAACGCCATCTCCATGATTTGTCAGAATTTTATTAGAATTTCAAATCCGCTCTTGACTTGTCTCATAAAGGACAGTATCATTCGTTCGCATTTTAGCACTCTGCTTGTCTGAGTGCTAAAAAATTGAGTGCTTATAAACTAACCACTTATCAGGAGGAACAAATGGCACTTTCTCTCAAACCCCTCGGCGACCGTGTCGTGGTTGAGCCCATAGAGCAGGAAGAAGTAACTGCAGGCGGCATCGTGTTGCCCGAGACCGCCAAGGAAAAGCCCCAGCAGGGCAAAGTGTTGGCGGCAGGCCCCGGCGCCCGTGACGAAGACGGCGAACGCATCCCAATGGATGTCAAAGTTGGCGATAAAGTTCTGTATGCCAAATACGCCGGCACTGAATTCAAGCTGGATGGCAAGAAACTGCTCATCCTGCGCGAGAGCGACCTGCTCGCGATTATCGAAGGTTAATTCTTAGGAGGAATGAAAAATGGCTGCCAAACAACTCGTCTTTTCGGAAGACGCTCGTCGTAAACTCAAATATGGCATCAACGTGGTTGCTGAAGCTGTTTCAGCGACGTTGGGTCCCAAAGGCCGTAACGTGGCCGTAGATCGCAAATTCGGCTCTCCGACCATTACGCACGACGGCGTTTCGGTTGCCAAAGAGATCGAACTGGAAGATCCCTTTGAGAATATGGGTGCCCAGCTTCTTAAAGAGGCTGCGACCAAAACCAACGATATCGCCGGTGACGGCACCACCACTTCGACCGTTCTGGCCCACGCCATCGTCAACGAGGGCTTGAAAGCGCTCGAGGCTGGTTACAATCCGATGCTGCTCAAGCGCGGGATCGAAATGGCGACGGATGCTGTCAGCGAAGAATTGCGCAAAGTGGCTGTCAAGATCGACACCAAGGAAGAGATTGGCTACGTTGCCACCAACTCTGCCGCCGACAGCGAAATCGGTAACCTGATTGCAGATGTGATGGACAAGGTCGGCAAGGACGGTGTGATCACCGTGGAAGAATCCAAGTCCCTGCAATTCGAGACCGAGTATGTGGAAGGTATGCAGTTCGACCGTGGTTATCTTTCACCCTATTTCATCACCGACGCTGAGCACATGGAAGCCGTGATCAACGAGCCCTACGTGCTGATCCACGAAAAGAAGATTTCTGCTGCACAGGACATCGTCCCGCTACTGGAAAAACTCGTTCAGGTTGGTAAGCGCGAACTGGTCATCATTGCTGAGGATATCGACGGCGAAGCTCTGGCCACCCTCGTCCTCAACAAACTGCGCGGCATGCTAAACGTGCTGGCGGTCAAGGCTCCCGGCTTTGGTGACCGCCGCAAGGCCATGTTGCAGGATATCGCCATCCTGACTGGCGGCACTGTAATTGCTGAAGAGACCGGCCGCAAGCTCGAAACTGCCACCGTGCAAGACCTGGGCCGCGCCGAGAAGGTGGTCTCTGACAAGGAGAACACCACCATCGTAGGCGGCAAGGGTGAGAAGAGCGCCATCGAAGGCCGCATCAAGGAAATCCGCGCAGAGATCGATAAGAGCACCAGCGACTATGACCGTGAAAAGCTCCAGGAGCGCCTGGCAAAACTCTCCGGCGGTGTTGCCATCATCCGTGTTGGCGCTGCCACCGAGACCGAACTGAAAGAAAAGAAGCATCGCGTGGAAGATGCCCTTTCCGCCGCCCGAGCGGCCGTGGAAGAAGGCATCGTCACTGGTGGTGAGATCTCGCTCATCAACGCTGTCAAAGCTTTGGACGATCTAAAGGCTGATGATGATGAAACCAAAGTTGGTATCAACATCGTCCGCAAGGCACTGGAAGCCCCCATTCGCAAACTGGCTGCCAACGCCGGCCAGGATGGCTCGGTTATCATCGACACCGTCCGCCGCACAGCCAAAGAAAAGAAGAACATCAACATCGGCTTCAATGTGCTGACTGGTGAATATGTGGATATGATCAAATCCGGCGTGATCGATCCGGTCAAGGTGGTACGCGGTGCCCTTGAAAACGCTGCCTCCATCGCAGCCATGATCCTGACCACCGACGTGCTCATCACGGATATGCCTGAGAAAGATAAACCAGCTCCTCCGCCAATGCCGGAGTACTAAATCAAACTGATCGCCTGTAGGGACGGGATTACCCCGCCCCTACTTTTTTAATATATAATCGGTGCGATGTTTCCCCGCTTGCGCTACAACCTGTTCCAACTGTTTTTGATCTTGGCTATATGCCTTTCTGGCTGCGCGTCCTTCCCAAGGACGCCTGCTACCGCTACCCCAGCCTTGCCGACGCCGACGCAGGTCCCGCCGACGCCCACCCCGCCGCCCCTGGCGGCCATCGTCAATGGCGAGTGGATCACAGAGATGGAGTTCCTTGCTGAAGTGGACCGCTATCGTGCTGCCCGACAATCCCTGGGGAGCGAGGCCAGCATGGACGATGCAGCCAAGATCGTTTTGGACGACCTGATCGCGCAGGTCTTGCTGGCGCAGGTCGCGCGCGCCGATGGGTTCGAGATAACGGAGGCAGATCTAAAGTCCAGGCTGGATGCGCTGACCTCTGCAGCCGGGGGAATGGATGCGCTCGCTGCCTGGCAGTCCGAACACGGTTACACGGAAGAATCATTCCAGTCTGCGCTGAAACGCTCCGCTGAAGCCGCCTGGATGCGTGACAAGATCATTGCGGCTGTGCCTGGTACCGCCGAACAGGTACACGCGCAGCAAATTCTGCTCTATAATGAAGAGGCGGCGCGCAAAGTGGCCGACCAATTGAAGGCCGGGGCTAATTTTGCAGACCTGGCAGCGCTCTATGACCCGAATACGGGCGGCGAGTTGGGTTGGTTCCCGCGTGGATACCTGCTCGAACCTGCCTTGGAAGAGGCCGCTTTCCGCCTGGAACCCGGGCAATACAGCGATGTGATTGCAACAGGGGTTGGTTACCATA
>DAOTXM010000219.1:0-3813 GCA_034435215.1 Anaerolineales bacterium | reverse complement strand
CGAAACCATCAATACACTCAGCCAGCAAATCAACTCCTCACTCGAGACAGATCAAGTCCTGTCGCTTTTGAATGCAGCGCTTCAGAAGGCCCTCACTGCCGATTCCTATTATGTCGGTCTTGCAGAGAACGGTACGATCCGCTTGGATTTGTTCTATGACGATGGCGAATATTTTACGGATGTGGAAGTGCCGATCGACAATACACTCGCCGGCTGGGTGATAAAAAACCAGGCTCCCCTGTTCTTGCCTGATTTGCGGGAAGGCACCGAGATTGCCAATATTCACAGGACCGTCATCGGGAAAAACAAGACCAGCCAGTCCTGGGTCGGTGTGCCGATGAGAACAGCGCACATCAACGGTTTACTGGCTGTATCTTCATACAAACCCAATGCATTCAGTCATACCGACATGGAATTGCTCTCGAACATGGCTCAGCACGCTGCACTCGCACTGGACAACACCGTACACCATCAGCAAGTCGAAGAACAATCCCGCCTGGAAAGTCTTACAGGTACATATAACCACAGATATTTCCTGGAAGCTTTGGAAGAACTGACTGAAACTGTACAAATCGAAAACAAAGTGATCAGTCTGATCATGCTCGATATCGATCACTTCAAAAGGTACAACGACTCCTTTGGCCATCAGGTGGGTGACCTGGTATTGATCAAGCTGTGCGAAGCCATCCGGCATAACATCAAAAAAGGCGATATTGTCGGCCGCTGGGGTGGAGAAGAGTTTGTGATTGCTTTACCCGGCGCCAGAGGGGATGAAGCCTATCAAGTGGCCAAGCGCATTCAAAGAACTATGCAGAACCTGGTTCTCAGCCACCCCAAACATGAAAAGATTCCAGCCCCGACGGTAAGTCAGGGCATTTCTGTTTTCCCGGATGAAACGGATGAGATCGACCGGTTTATCTACCTGGCTGACCAGCGCCTCTACAAAGCAAAAGAGCGAGGCCGCGACCAGATCGAGCCGGACCCATCCCATTGGGAAAATATCCAATCGGCAAAAAAAAACTCCCGGCGCTTGAAAACAACGTTGGGAATTTTTCGTCCGTAAAATTCACTGGCCTAACACATCACGGAAAGCAGCGACTGCCCGCTCCACCCCCTCATCGTCGATCCAGCAATGCGTCACCAGGCGAAAGCGACGTGTGCCTGCAATGCCAACCAGAACACCTTGTGACTTCATCTTCTCTGCGACTTCCATTGCGGAGTGGGGGATGTCGTCAGCCAAACCCATGAAAACCATATTGGTTGCCGGCGTGCCCGCGTCCAGGACCAGACCACGGTTCTCGCTCAGACCCTCAGCCAGCGTACGCGCCCGGGCATGATCCTCGCTCAGGCGGTGCACCATTTTCTCCAGCGCCACGATCCCGGCTGCTGCCAGCACCCCGGCCTGGCGCATCCCCCCGCCCAGCAGCTTGCGCACGCGATGCGCCTTTTCGATGAATTCCTTCGAACCGCACAGTACCGATCCAACCGGAGCTGAAAGCCCCTTGCTCAAACAAAATGTGACCGAATCGACAGCACCGGTCAAATCCCTGACCGGAACACCCAGCGCCGCCGCAGCGTTGAACACGCGCGCCCCATCCAGATGCACTTTCAACCCACGCGCGTGTGCGAATTCCACCACCTGGAGGGTGTATTCCACCGACTGGTATGTCCCACCGCAGCGGTTATGGGTATTTTCCAGCGCGATCAGACGGGTGATTGGTTGGTGCGGGTCATCCGCGCGGATCGCACCTTCGATATCCCTCAACGCAATCGAACCGTCCGGCTGGTTGGGCAGTTGGCAGGAATGTACCCCGCCCAAGACAGAAATCCCACCCGCCTCGTAACGAAATGTATGCGCTTCCTTTCCCAAGATGGCCTCGTCCCCGCGCTGGCAATGCGCCAGGATCGCCGAGAGATTCCCCATTGTCCCCGAAGCGACGAACAATCCGGCCTCCTGACCGGTCATCTCGGCTGCCATTTCCTGCAAGCGGTTGACGGTCGGATCATCGCCATACACATCATCGCCGACTTCAGCCCTGGCCATGGCTTCACGCATCTCGGGTGTGGGCTTGGTGACGGTGTCGGAACGCAGATCGATATATTCCATATTTTCTCCTTAGCGAAGATTATCCAAAATAACTTGCAACTCCCCCGGTAACGGCGCTTCGAACGTTCGCGCTTGCTGCTCTCCCGGCAAGATGATCTTCAAGCGCACCGCGTGTAGAAAATGTCGGTTTATTTCGATGGATTGCTTGCGATACCCGTACACTTTATCTCCTACGATCGGACAGCCCAGGAACATGCAATGCAGCCTGATTTGGTGCGTCCGCCCGGTCAACGGATGGAATTCCAAGAGCGTATGGTTTTTGAATGACTCCAATGTAATGTACTCGGAGACCGCTTCACGCCCCTTGCCCGGCGGCATGATTGCCATCTTCTTGCGATGGCTGGGGTCGCGTCCAATGGGCGCCTCCACCCGCCCGCTGGGAGTTGGGGGCACGCCGTCCACCAGAGCCAGGTAGGCTTTCTCGACTTTGCGCAAGCGGAACTGGTCTTGCAGCCAGCGGTGGGCACGATCATTCTTCGCCAGCAGGATCAGGCCCGAGGTCTCTTTATCGAGGCGGTGCACCACCCCCGGTCGTTCCTCGCCGCCAACACCTTCCAAATTCGGGTCGTAGCCCAGCACCGCATGCACCAGCGTGCCGGTATCATGTCCGGCAGCGGGATGCACTACCATGCCAGCCGGTTTGTTCACCACCAGCAAATCGTCGTTCTCGAAAAGGATATCGAGCGGGATATCCTCCCCCACCAGGCCGATTGGCGCGGGCGGCGGGATGCGCACCTCCACCCGGGAACCCGGCTCAAGCATCTGACCCGTTTTTTTGGCCGGGACGCCATCGACGGTGACAAAACCGTCCTTGATCAATCCCTGCAGGCGGGAGCGCGAAAACTCTGGCAAACGCTCGACGAGAAAATGGTCGAGGCGTACTTCCTGCTCCTTTTGGAAATCAAAGCATTCGCGCCGGTCTGACATATGATTCAATTCTCAGGCAGGGCTGTCTGCTCCCCATTCCCTTGCGCTTCAGACTCGACCCGGGCTTGCTTCCCCGCCCGCTCGCTCAGCCATACCCCCAGGATCAGGATCGCCGTGCCGATGGTAATAGCCGAATCGGCGATATTGAATACAGGAAATGTACCAATCGAAATAAAATCTGTGACTTTTCCATCCTGCGTCAGGCGGGAGATCAGATTGCCTAACGCGCCGGCCAACTGCAAACTCAACGCCAGCCGGAAGGTCCAGCCTTCCGCCTCGATTTTGGGATAGTAGAAGAGGATCACGCCAATGACAACAAAGGCCAGCACCGTAAAAACCGCTGCCCCCCCCTGGAACATGCCAAAGGCCGCACCTGTGTTCTGCCAGTGCACAAGACGCGCATAGGGCATCAACCATTGCAGGCCGTCAGGCAGCCATTGGGTCGCAAAGGGAATGTTCTCGCGCACCAGCCACTTCGTCCACTGGTCGAGCGCTACCACAATTCCCGCAATTCCCAACAGATTCAAATACATGAACACCTTTTTCTTCACAGATACCTCATCATAAGAATTCTACTCGATATTGGGCAAACAAAAACCAGGCCGACGCCTGGCTGACGGTTCGATGCGATTTTACCAGATTATCCCGACATAATTCTCCAATATGAGTGGGGTAAGTGGGATGTTCCCCGCACCCCATCTCTGGATTAATCCATAACATAGACGCGCGGCACGCGGGTGTTGATGTTGGTCAGGATTTCATACGGGATGGTTCCAGCC
>DAOTXM010000218.1:0-2658 GCA_034435215.1 Anaerolineales bacterium | reverse complement strand
GGGTGAGAGCCTGCAACGAGTAGAGGAAGCTCTGAAGCTGGTGCAGCTAAGTGGGACGGGCAGCCGCCGCCCGAAACAGCTTTCGGGAGGTCAGCAGCAGCGCGTGGCTCTGGCGCGCGCCTTAGTTAAACATCCGGCTGTGCTATTGCTGGACGAGCCACTGGGCGCGCTGGATCGCAAGCTACGCAAAGCCATGCAGCTTGAGCTTAAGCATATGCAACAAACGTTGGGCATCACTTTTATCTACGTTACGCATGACCAGGAAGAGGCCATTACAATGAGCGACCGCATTGCGGTGATAAACAACGGGCGCGTCTTACAGGTCGGCACGCCAGTGGATATCTACGAGCAGCCAAGTTGCAAATTCGTGGCTGATTTTATTGGTGAAAGCAATTTCATGCAGGGTGTTATAAAAGAAACAAACACTGAAACCTGTCAAGTTGAACTGGATGGGTCGATCCCACTTACCCTACCCTTACCAGACTTTCCACTTGACCATGGGCAGCAGGTAACAATTATGGTACGCCCAGAGAAGGGTAGCCTCGCACGTCAACCCGATCACGACCCGACTTCTGTATCGCTTCCAGGGAGGGTAATTGAGACGCTCTACCTAGGGAACGATATCAACTATCTGGTAGCCTTGACAGACACGCTCAAGGTAAACATCCGCAACCAAAACATCAACACAAATGGTGAGGGGTTGTATAAGCCAGGTGATTCGGTATATGTTGTCTGGAAGGGATTCCATCTGAAGATATTAGCGAATGACTGAATCCCTCACGCCATATTTTTTAAGACCTATGAAAGGATAGAGTGCCTAACTTGGAATCAGTCAGTAGCAATTTGAAATATGCACCCGGTTCTTGAGGTTGCGATCAAAAAGGGGGAACATCAAAAATTTCGGCAAAATAACTTTCATAAATTTGTATTTACATAAGCTATTTTTGAGCAACCCGCTTCTGGATAGTCAGCCAATCAGCTCTCCTGTTGCGAAATTTGCCGATTAGACGTGATACGCGGGTGTGTGTAAGCATCAGTGAGAGCTAAGAAGATTCTTGAAGCGTAACCAATCTAACTTATGGTATTGCTCCTGATGCGAACGCCAGGGACTCTCTACTTTAACAAAGGTTCACTGGCTACCTCAAAATATGGTCGCGGGTATTTTAGGTCGCAAATACATCCAGGCATCTTGGGCATACGAACACAATGCGATTTCCCCACGTTTTATTTTATTTTTCTCTACCGTACATCTAGCCTGCAATGTACACCTGAGTTTTTCCCGTATTTGTACGGTAGAGAATTTTATTTTGCACAATCATCGTAAGTTCGGCACCACATCTTGGACAATAGAGCATGTCCTAAAACTCAGATACGGGCATTATTGGAACGGTATTTTCCGATAAGCTTCATTAGTTTTGTGCAATCCTTGATTATCAAGTTGCCGAACTAGGTTTTGCGCTTGTTTTGGATATGCAATTCCGTCTTTTTCCTTCAGCACACGGAACGTCTCGACAGGGAAACCTGCCCTCCCGAAAGAGCATCGGGACGATGTGAGCAGCGTCGAAGGGTCCTCGCAGTAGACTTCTTTCGGATCGAGGATGTACCGCAGTTCATCGCGGTTGAGACCGTAGAGACGGGCGTAGCAGGCATCCAGTTCAGCGCGAGTCTTTATGGATGGATCACCCGCAGGCCCAAATGTTCTTCATATCCATCAAAATCGCTGTCGTTATGCAATAGTTGATGTTCGTTTTCAATACAAAAGGTGGCAATCAGACTGTCTATCGTTTTGCGGACAGTGATTCCCTTTTGCCGCAGAAGGCGGTAATTTCGCGCGCTTTGCACTGCCAGCGCAGGGTTGACCATGCTTTCCTGCATGAACCTCCCCAATGTACGGCGAACCGTTTCAAAATCAGGGTCGTGGCGTAAGCCCTGTAAAACTTCGGCAAGGATCAGGTCGCCAATCAGAATGGGGGTGGTATCCAAAATGGAATGGAGAAAATCGGTTTGCGGGTTTTCAACACCGTTGAAATAGTCGATCCAAACGCTGGTATCAACAACAAGCATGGCTACTGAATCTTCACACGAGACTGACGCTGGTCATTTAAGTTGCCATCCCACGGCACTTTACCGCGCAAGGTCCGAATCTGTACCTGTTCGTTCAATAAAATCAGCAGCCGCAACGCTTCATGCACCACTTCGCGCTTAGTTTTAATCCCCGTCAATTTTTGGGCACGTTCGATCAATTTATCGTCAAGGACAATGTTGGTTCTCATTTTGCTCTCTTTTCTGTGTGTATAAACTTAACAATTTATGTGTATTATACATCAATTCATCCTTCATCCTTCCAACCTTACCCGTATAGTTTATCCCACGCCTCGAGCACTAAACTCCTCGTCCCATACTCCAAAAACTACTTGATTTCCTTCTCCTTCAACACCCGGAACGTCTCGCCGGGGAAATCTTCGACATGGACTTCTTTGGGATCAAGAATATAGCGCAGTTCATCGCGGGTGAGACCGTAGAGACGGGCGTAGGTTGCATCCAGTTCGGCGCGGAGTTGACCGCGGCATATCTGCGTCCAGTCTCTCCCACACTTCGAACACCAGGAGACATGCAAATCGAAGATGGTCATAAAGTCTTCCAGATGCGCCCAGGGAG
>DAOTXM010000217.1:0-33374 GCA_034435215.1 Anaerolineales bacterium | reverse complement strand
ATGTGGAACGAGTCGCGCTGGGCGAAAACGGCATCATCGCAGGCGCACAGGCAGGATTGATTTTTGTGGATAACTCCACGATCAAACCGGGCGCGGCGCGTGCGATTGCGGCAACATTGGCTGAGAAGGGTGTATTAAGCCTTGATGCACCCGTCTCCGGCGGGGACATCGGCGCCAGGAACGGCACGCTGACCATCATGGTCGGCGGCGATGCGGCTGCGCTGGAAAAGGTCATGCCCGTTTTCCAGGCTATGGGCAAGACCATTACCCATGTCGGCGGCGCGGGCGCGGGACAGGTGGCCAAGGCGGCCAACCAGATCATGGTCGCGGCGCAGATGGTTGCCATGGGGGAACTGTTGATTTTCTCGAAGAAGGTCGGGGTCGACCCGCAAAAGGTGGTGGAGGCGATCAAAGCCGGCGCTGCCCAGTGCTGGACGTTGGACGTCAAGCCGCCGCGTTTGTTTGACGGCAACCGCCAGCCGGGTTTCAAAGCCTACATGCAAGCCAAGGATTTGAACATCGTGATGGAATCGGCGCGTGAGTATGGCATCCCGCTGCCCGCGACGGCTGAGAACGCGCAGCTCTTCAATGCCATGCTGCAAATGGGCATGGCTGAGTTGGACAATTCGGCGGTTGTTGGCGTGATCGAGAAACTGGCGGGGATTGCATTATTGGATTGATATCCGTTGGTTGAGCAGGCGGTGATTGTCCGCCGTATCGAAACCAACAGGCAGTTGGAAAGTCTATATATGTGGTTTCGATATGCATTCAGCTAACGCTTTGGAGACTCAACCACCCTGAAAAATAGCGGAGTATGAATGAAATCTGTTAGAACTTCCTGGCCCTGGATCCGTGACCTGGGTCTTATTTTCATCGGTGCGCTGACGCAGGCAATTGGCCTGCGACTCTTTCTTGTGCCAGCCCGGCTGGCTTCGGGCGGCGTCAGCGGCATCTCGCAGCTCATCAATCATTTCACCGGCTGGCCGATCGGCTTGATGGTCTTTATCGGCAATATTCCGCTCTTCCTCATTGGCTGGCGCTTCCTGGGCGGACGGCGCTTTGGCATCCGCACGGCGACCGCTGTCATCACTTATTCTTTTTTTGTGGACTTCCTGGTCCTGTTCTTGCCTGAAAATGGCCTTACCGATGATATCTTTCTAAATTCCTTGTACGGCGCGGTGGTAGCCGGTTTCGGCTATGGACTGGTCTACCGCGCGCGTGGGACTAGCGGCGGTTCAGACATTCTGGCGCGTATTCTCAATCACTGGCGCGGCGTTTCGATGTCCGCCAGTTATTTGATGGTCGATTCGCTTGTGATCCTGGGGGCGGGATTGGTCTTCGGCTGGAAGCAGGCGCTGTATGCCTTGATTGCCCTGTATGTCAGCGGGCTGGTGGCCGAGACCACTCTTGAAGGTCCCACAACGGTGCGTACGGCGCTGATCGTCACCGGGCAGCCGGAGGCGGTCTCGACGCGTATCCTGGAAGACATGCAGCGCGGTGTCACGGTCATGCCAGGGACCGGCGCGTATACGGGCGTGCCGCGGCCTGTCCTGTATTGCGTGGTTACCCGCGCAGAAGTTGCCTACCTGAAAACCATCGTGCAGGAAGCCGATCCGCAGGCCTTTATGGTCATTGGGCAGGCGCATGAGGCCTTGGGAGAAGGCTTTCAGCCCTTAGAAAAAAACTGACCACGGAGTCGCAAAGATGCTGAACTTCGGAGTTGTTATTTCTCCTGACTCAGCCTCTTTGTGGTTCGTTCTGTCAGCTTCCAAACTGCATCGCCACCCCAACCACGATCGCAATCTGTGCCAGGTGGTAAATGCCGATATTCAACATGCGGCTATTCTTGATCGGGGAAACGAATTTGTTCCAGGCCAGGATGATATCCGAAAGATAAAACAGGAATGCCCCCAGGCTGACCAGAAGGGCGGGCGTCGCAGCCCAAGCGGGGTTGGAAAGCGTCAGCAGGGCGGAGAGCAACATCAGCGTGATCACCGTGCTATAGATGATGACCGGCATGACCAGGCGTGCGTTTGTCATCCGCACACCGCTTATCAGGCGGCGTAATAAACGCATAACGCTCAGCCCCAGTACGATGGCAATCACAAAGGCCCAAACCCCCGGAGAATCTGGAGGAGGGCTGTTAAAACCGATCAAATAAGCGATATGTGCCAGCAGGAAGGCAACCAGGCCAAGCATGAAATAGCGATCGATAGACAGCAGGGCAATATCCCCTGCCAGCGAAAACAGGATGCCGATTCCAAACCATAGCAAAGCTCCCTGCAAACCAGCGGTCCCAGATAGCCATGCAAACAGGCAGACCATTACAGCCGGTTTGGCGATGAATTCCAATTTACGTAGACCTTTCCACAAGGCCAACGATTCAAGTCCGGCGAAGATGAAGGCCAGGATGATAAGAGTGTACATTTGGGACCCTCCCGTTTCATGTGTCATCGCGAGGAGGCTGTAAGCCGACACCGCGCTCCCCTGTTGACTTGAGATTGCCAAGCCGCCTTTCGACTGCGAGTTTCGATACGCCGCTTCACGGCTACTCAACCCTCCGCTCAGGGCGAGATACTACTTTTTCTTCTTGATCTTATACCCAAGGCGCTGCATGGCTTTCTCGTCCTTGCGCCAGTCTTTCAACACCTTCACGCGCAATTCCAAAAATACCTTGCGCCCCGACATTTCTTCGATTTCATGCCGGGCTGCCATGCCGATTCGTTTGAGCATCTCGCCGCCGTGCCCGATGGCAATCCCTTTTTGCGACTCGCGCTCCACGAAGACCGTGGCCGCAATATAAGCGCCCTCCTCGCCGCGTTCGGTGAACTCGTCGATGCGGACGGCCACGCCATGCGGCACCTCGTCACGCAGGTGCAGCAGACAAGCCTCGCGGATCAACTCAGCAGCAATGTCGCGCTCGTAATAGTCCGTAACCTGTTCGGGGTCATATTCCATGGGACGGACGGGAAGATGCGCTGTCAGCGCCGCCAGCAGGGATTCCAACCCCTCACCGGTCGTGGCAGATAGTGGGATGGTTTGCGTACATTCCGGGACCAGGACCTGGTACGCTTCGAGGTGCGGGGGGAGAGCTTCGGGGGTGAGCAGATCGATTTTATTGGGGGCAAGCACGAGTGGAGTCCGACGCGCCAGCCGCGAGAGGCGGATGGCAATCCATTTGTCATCGTCCGTTGGCGCTACAGAAGCATCCACCAGAAATAATGCCACGTCCACCCCTTGTAGGGCTTCCTCGGCTTCCTGGTTGAGGAATTCCCCCAGCTTGTGGCGTGGGTTGTGAATTCCGGGCGTATCGACGAAAACGATTTGGAATTCATTGGTGGTTAGAATCCCAAGTTGACGGCGGCGGGTGGTCTGTGCCTTGGATGAGACTGCGGCTACTTTTTGGCCGAGCAGGGTGTTAATCAGCGTGGATTTGCCCACGTTGGGGCGCCCAAGGACAGCCACATGGCCAGAGCGGAACTCAGAATTCATAAGGTGAGTCTATCATAAAGCAGGAGGGGTGGACTGGCTCTTTGGGCAATTATCAAGGCAAAACCCGGAAAAATGGTGGGCTTTGACAGCATTTAAGAGCATACTTAAGGGGGATTGCCTTTGCAATTCTGTTATTTTTATGCGCATAATCGCTCTTCCCGATAAGGGCGCGGCAGGGTATGATTACTTTGACGATGTCACATCTGGTATATACAGTTCATTTTGTTTATGCCCCGCCATATATGGTATTTCCTTTGCGCCAGCAAATTTGGGAAATTTGGCCTGAATTATTGTAGGAAGGCTGAATAGAAGAGATGTCGGGCTGAATCCAAGGAACAGATGATAGTCGTGACATTGTCAACTTATCAGCATCGTAGATGGTCAGATGGACAATTCCTATTATAATTTTGATGTACTCATTGAACGAACAACCGAAAAGTATCGTGCACGGGTAATTGATTCGCCTATCGGTACGGCATCGACTGAGTTCGATTTGCCCCTCTCCGATTTACAACTCGAAAACTACATTCTCCGCATGGGGCAAACACGGCGGGGAAAACGCCTGCCATTCGAATCGAGTGAGTTGAAGGCGGTCAAGCAGTGCGGGGAAAGCCTGTTCGATGCGATCTTTGCGGGCGATGTGTACACTTGTTTTGCAATGAGCTGGGAATGGGCGCGCGAACAGGGCAAGGGCTTGCGCATCCGCCTGCACATCGAAGTGCCTGAGTTTCACGATTATCCCTGGGAATTGCTATACAACTCGAAGACCAAACAATTCCTGGCGCTTTCGAATGATACGCCGATCGTGCGTTATTTCGAGCTGCCTTTTCCTGAACATCCCCTCCTGGTCAAGATGCCCATTAAAGTCCTGGTGATGATTGCCAGCCCCGAAGGTTTCCCAGCGTTGAATGTGGACGATGAGTGGAAGCGACTGGAAAGCGCCTTTGGACCGCTCATCCAGCACGGTCTTGTGAAGTTGGAACGCTTGCAACGACCGACTCTGGGGGAATTGCAAAAAGCCCTGCGAAGAGACCAGTTCCACATTCTCCATTTCATTGGCCATGGCAAGTTCGTGATCCACAAGCAGGATGGCGTCTTGTTGATGGAAGATGAACTGACCGGTCGCGGGCGGCCTGTCAGCGGCCAGTATCTGGGCATTCTATTGCACGATCATCCATGGTTACGGATGGTTGTTCTGAATGCCTGTGAAGGCGCGCGCACATCCCAATCGGACCCTTATGCCGGCGTGGCGCAGGCGCTGGTGCAGCAAGGGATCCCTGCGGTCATTGCCATGCAATTCCCCATTTTCGAAGAGTCCGCGCTTGAGTTCACATATGAATTCTATGGCGCGATTGCAGATGGTCTCCCGGTGGACGCCTCCATATCCGAAGCGCGCAAGGCAATCTTCACCACCGGTAACGAGACGGAGTGGGCTACACCGGTCCTGTTCATGAATTCGCCGGATGGGAAAATATTCGACCTGCAGGCCGCCTCCTCGGATACACTGCCGATCCATCCCAACGCTTCTGAATCCGTGACCGGGGAATCTGTCCCCGTTATAGCCGCGGAACCTGTGCCCAACCTAAAACCGCGCAAAGGACTGGCCACAATCTGGAATCGCTTGGCCCTGGCATTGGCGCTTGCCGGGCTGGCAGTGATCGCGGGCCTTTGGAGGACTGGGGCTTCCCCATCTCCTGTTCCTCCTGATACGAATTTCACTTTTCTGCAAATCGACCCCACATTCACGCTCCCGGCCAACACTGCGACCGGTCTGCCTTCGCCGACCGCAACGGTGACTCTGACCCCAATGCCAAGCGCGACACCTTACCCAAATACAATCAGGGACAGTATGAATGTGGAAATGGTCCTGATCCCGGCCGGTAGTTTCGTGATGGGCAGCGATGAAGGCGAAAGCGACGAAAAACCAGCGCACACGGTTTATTTGGATGCTTACTATATCGATAAATACGAGGTCACGAACGAACAATACGAATTATGCGTGCAGTTGAAAATTTGTAGAAGGCCTATCGATGTTAGTTCCTACCAACGCCTGAGCTATTTTGGCGATCCGCTGTTTGCCAATTACCCGGTCATCAATGTGACCTTCGAAATGGCGCGTGCGTATTGCGAAGACTGGCGTGGGGTGCGTTTACCTACGGAAGCAGAGTGGGAGAAAGCGGCGCGGGGGGCGGATGATTCCACTTTTCCATGGGGGGAAGAGATCAGTTGCGAATACGCAAATTACCGCGACAAGACCTGTGAACGTGTCCGTGATACTGCCTCGGTGACGAGTTTTTCACAGGGGGTCAGCGATTATGGCGTCTATAATATGGCGGGCAATGTGTGGGAGTGGGTGAAAGATTGGTATTCTCCGGCCTACTATCTGCATTCACCCGCTGAAAATCCCCCAGGCCCGTCGCGCGCCGCGGTCGGCGTTTACTACATCAAGCGGGGCGGCAGTTTTCAGGATGAGTGGCAACGGCTGCGCACAACCAATCGTGAAAAGAATGACCCCACCAATTATGGGAGCAACCTCGGTTTCCGTTGTGTGCTGCCGATAAGCGAGAATCTCCCTTAACCAGATAAGCAAGGCTCTTGCCTGTTCCTGGCTGAGAAAGCAACTGGTCCCATCAAGAGGCAGCCTCGGTTTAAACAACCCCATCTTTCGACAATTACTCTTTCATAGACAATTCCTCCTGCCAAGTTCTACGTGGGACTTACTGGCTGTGCCAAATACGCAATGGAGTGAGACTCGTTGATTGACTCATACACAACCTTGTGTATAATTTGTTAAGAGGTATCTATGGCCATGTATCGTATGCAAATCCTGTTGAAACCGGAACAGCGCGAGCGACTGGAGCGTGTTGCAAAACGCGAAGGGCGTACTTTCTCCGATACGGCACGCAGAGCAATCGAGGAGGGCCTGCGCGTGATGGAAGGCGATTCCGATGTCATTTGGGAAAAGCGGCTGGAGGCGCTGGAGTTTTTGAATGGACTTCGCAACCGGATCCAGGATGAACGTGGAGTCTATCAGAGTGATCTGGTGGACGAGGCACGGGCAGAACGAGAAACCCAAATAGAACAAGTATGGCGCAAAGAATAGTGGTGGATGCCAACCTGTGTGTCGCCCTGGTCATTCCACTCCCGTATTCCGAGGCGGCGGCGGAAAAATGGCTTGCTTGGGAAACGGAGCGGGTGAGCTTGTACGCACCCTTTTTGTGGGAATATGAAGTTGTCTCTGCTTTGAGGAAAGCGATCCTTGCCGGATTAATCAATCGCGATGAAACCGAGAACGCCTTGCAACGCCTGCTCATATTGGGCGTTGAAACGGTACCCCCGGATGTCGAGCTGCACCGTTCTGCTCTCCGGTGGTCCGAACGCATTGGGCAACCTGTTGCGTATGACGGTCAATACCTTGCGCTTGCCGAAGCGCTCCAGGCAGATTTGTGGACTGCTGACAAACGCTTGATCAACGTGCTGGAGAACCAGAATCTAACCTGGTTGCATTGGATTGGTGAGGGCTCCTGACCTCACGTCAACACCGCCCCCTCTAGTTTCAACAACCATTCTTTCGTTGGCAACCCCTCCCCGCCTCCGTAGCCGTGCAGCTTGCCGTCCGAGCCGATGACACGATGACAGGGGATGACCAACGGCATGGGGTTGGTGGCATTCGCGCGGCCCACGGCGCGGGCAGCGCGCGGGTTGCCGATCTCGTGGGCGATCTCGCCGTAGGTACGGGTCTGCCCGTAGGGGATGGCAAAGACAATTCGCAGCACCTGCCTCTGGAACGGGCGCAGCAGGGACCAGTCGATCGGCAGGTCGAAGGCCTTTCGCGCGCCTCGCAGGTACTCGTCCAATTGGCGAAGCGCGGGAGCGACTCTTTCCGCGTCCGGTTGAACCGGCCGCTTGAAGCGTCTGGTCAGGTATGCGCCAAAGTCCGCCTCGTCCTGCGACCATTCGATGGCGGCCAATCCCTGGTCGCTGACTGCAAGCCACAGGTCTCCGAGCGGGGATTTACGCAAAACACCGGTGTAGAGAGGGGTATTTTTGTCCATTTCAGGTCTTTTTTCTTAACAAACATGCAAGTTGTCTAACAATCGTAGAGGAAGCGTAGGGATAGCGTCAAGTTTATTTTGGAGGAGCGTGATAAATTAGGAACATAAGGTGATTTCTCTTCTCCTCCTTTCAAGAGAGAACCGGGGTCGGCGTCCCCGGTTCTCGCAATTTAAGGGGGAAAAGCGGCGGGAATCCAGCTTGTGAAGGCAGTATAATCGTATCACTCTGATTTGAGAGGATGAACATGACCGTACAAATTACCATTGTCGGCCTGGGGCAACTTGGCGCTTCGGTTGGCCTGGCGCTGGGAAAACGCCGGAGCGACATTCGCCGTGTAGGCCATGACAAAAGCCCGGAAATTGCCAAAATGGCGCAACAGAAGGGCGCTGTGAATGAGGTGAAATTCAACCTGCCTGCGGCGGTGCGCGAAGCGAACATCGTGTTGTTGAGCCTGCCGGTGGATGAAATCCGCGCCACGTTGGAGGTGATCGCGCCTGATTTGCCTGAAGGTGCCGTCGTTATGGATACTGCACCCTTACAGGAATCCGTGGCAAAATGGGCACAGGAGATTTTACCGAGGGGACGCTATTATATCGGGTTGGTACCCGCCATCAATCCACTGTATTTACATCGTATCGATCTGGGCGTGGAGGCTGCGGAAGAAGACCTGTTCGATAATGGGGTAGTGGCGTTGGGCAGCCTGCCGGGTGTGCCTGGGGAAGCGGTGAAGGTTGCTACCGATCTGATCGAACTGCTGGGAGCTACGCCACTCTTTGCCGATATGTCTGAGACCGACGGCTTGACGGCCAGTACGCACATCGTCCCGCAACTGCTGGCGGCGGCGCTGCTCAACGCGCTGGTGGACCAGCCGGGCTGGATCGAAGCCCGCAAGCTGGCCGGGCGTCCGTTTGCCGCCCTGACATCGGCGCTGGCCTACCAGGATGAAATCCATTCGCTGAGGGAAGCCGCCACTCTCAACCGTGAGAACGTTGCGCGCGTGTTAGATGTGGTCATTGGTTCCTTGCAGGGGCTGCGGAATGACATTGCCAGCGGAAACCGCGAGAACGTCGATGAACGGCTCGAACTGGCTTTGGAAGGCCGCCGTCGCTGGCTGGCAGAGCGCTTGCATGGCGCTTGGCGGGAGGAAGGGAAACAGGTGGACTTGGGGAAGATCCCATCGTTTTGGGAACGTTTCCTGGGTTCGCGAAAACTCCCCGGAAGCGAGCATTGATTTGCCGTTCTATTGTTATATTTTGGAATGTGTGGATGGAACCTATTACACCGGCTGGACAACCGATCCGGAACGGCGGCTTAAACAACATAACCGAGGCATCGCTGCACGCTACACCCGGGGCCGGCTTCCAGTAAAGCTGGTCTACACCGAGCCCCAGCCCGATCGTGCCACAGCCATGAAACGAGAGAGGGCTATCAAGCGCCTCTCTCGTGAACGAAAAATGGAGTTGATCGGGTAGGGCGGGTTCGCCGCTCTATAAGGAGTCCAATTTATTGTTTTTATTCAGCCGTGAAATGATTCCAAAAACAAGGTGGGCGAGCGCAACTCGCCCACCTTGTTTTTGGGCTCTTTCTCCACTGTGTAGCTGGTTAATCCGTAAACAACGGCAAATGCCCCAAGGAGATGATATGCATCCACTTGGCGCGGTCGCCCTCGGTCAGGATGGCGGCTTCGGCTGCCACGCTTGCCCCTGCCTTTTCCAGGATCATGCGCATGCCTTGCAAGGTCGAACCGGTGCTGATGACATCGTCCAGGATGACGACTTTTTTATCCTTCAAAAGGTCGCGGTCTTTCTCGTCCAGGACAAGGACCTGGGGCTGACCGGTGGTGATGGAAAGGGTCTCAGCTTTGAGCGCTTCTCCCATATAAGGCTTGTAAGTCTTGCGTAGGATCGCGTAAGGCTTTTTGGTTTCGACAGATAAGGCATACGCCAGGGGGATGGACTTGGCTTCGGCCGTGACCAGCACATCATAATCGATACCCTTGAGCTTTTTCGTGAGTTCTTTGGCGCAGGCCTGGACCAATTCGGTATCCCCCAGAATATTCAGGATCGCTATTCGTAAACCGGGAGCAACTTCGAACAGTCGTAAGTCGCGTTTCAGACCGGCGATTTCGATGGGATACGTTTCACGAGCAGGCATGTTTCCCTCCGGAAAAGTGGTTTGGACAGGGGTTAGTTTATCACAAATCATCCTGATGAAATCAAAACCTGTTGGTCAATCCTGTAGGCTTGTTCCCCAACCATACCTGATCGAGCGCCTCGCGGGACGTTTTTTGGACGTGCGTGTATAATCTCCCTATGCTGCCAGACTTGCAAATCAACGATGTGGTGCGGATGCGCAAGCCGCATCCCTGCGGTTCCTCTGAGTGGACGGTGACACGTCTGGGAGCGGATATCGGCCTGGAATGTAAAGGTTGCGGTCGACGTGTCATGTTGACGCGCCGAGAACTGGCCCGACGTGCCAAAACGATTCTCCCTCGACAGGAAAACAATCCTCATGAGCCAGATTAAAACAAAACCGCATATTCTCTTTCTTTTTTCGGATACCGGCGGGGGGCATCGTAGCGCTGCAGAAGCAATCATCGAGGCGATTCAACTTGAATACGGGAATGTGGTGACGACAGAAATGCTGGATTTTTTCAAAAGTCACGCGCCGCTGCCGTTGAATAAAATGCCGGATTGGTACCCTGACATGGTCAAGGCTCCGCATTTGTGGGGACTGAGCTTCAAGATCAGCAATGGACGTCGTCGCGCGCGGGCCATAACAGCCAGCATGTGGCCGTATGTAGGCCGTGCGGTGCGCAAGATTGTAAAAGAACACCCCGCCGACCTGGTTGTCACCGTGCACCCGCTGGCAACCACCGTCTTTCTCAAAGCCTTGGGAAGGAATCGTCCACCGTTTCTTATCGTTGTGACGGATATGGTTACCACGCATGCGTTGTGGTACGATCAGCGCGCCGACTTGATTCTGGTGCCAACTGAAATTGCCCGACAGCGCGCCATTGCCTATGAGATGGCCCCGGATCAGGTGCGGGTTGTTGGGCAGCCGGTGGCTGAGCGGTATTGTGTCCCCGTAGGGAACAAGATGGATTTACGCAAGAAACTTGGCTGGGAACAGGATAAGAACACCATCCTGCTTGTGGGTGGTGGTGAAGGGATGGGACCGCTGGGCAAGACAGCGCGTGCGATTGCCGTTTCCGGGCTGGACGTTGTACTGGTCATCGTCTGTGGGCGTAACCAACGCCTGAAAGAACACCTCGAATCGCTGAAATGGCCGATCCCCGTGCATATTTATGGCTTTACACGCGAATTGCCGGATTTCATGCGCGCGGCCGATGTATTGGTCACCAAGGCCGGGCCGGGTACGATTGCCGAGTCCATGAACGCCAATTTGCCCATGATCTTGTATGCCAAATTGCCCGGGCAGGAAGACGGAAACGTGTCATTTGTCGTGGAGGAAAAAATTGGCGTCTGGGCGCCACAGCCAAAACGCGTGGTGCAGACATTGGTGGAATGGGTGCAAAAGCCGGATATCCGCCTGCAATATGCTGAAAATTGTCGTCGCGCGGCGCGACCGGATGCATCCCGTCAGATCGCACGCGCGATTGGGGAAACGCTGGAACTGATCCCGGAAACGACTGTTCTGGAGAACTAAGATAAAGACCTGACCGTACCAGAAAGGCCCTTCGTCTTATAAACTAATCCAACTTTACCGTACCAGGAATAACCGAAAATGGTTGAGTGCGGGGATGCACGCCCTCACGCACAACCATTTTTCGGGATTTTCTTGGAACTTTGCGCTGTAATACTAATCCATTTGTCTGTATGTTGCAGTGATAGGGAAGGGGATTTCGATCCCCTGTTTCTCCAACGCAGCTTTGACAAGCTCGAAAGCCGCGTTCTTTGCATTGGGCGGATCTGTCTTGGATGTATCGATCCAGAAGTAGGCGGTCATGTCGATCGAGGAAATTGAGAAGGTGTGGAAAACCACCAATGGTGCGGGCTCGGAGACAAAGCCTGGTACCTTCTGGATGGCTTCCAGGACGACTTGCCGGGCTTTGGCCGGATCGGAACCGTAAGAAACGCCGACTGGCAACTCCACGCGGCGCAAGGCAGCGCGCGTGTAATTGATGATTGGCTTGGCAAGGATAGCTGCGTTGGGAATGATGACAATGCGCCCGTCGAGCGTCTTCATTTCCGTGGTGCGGATATTGATGGTCAGGATGGTACCGGTGTACTGGTCCGTCTCGATCACATCGTTTACCTGGAAAGGTTGTTGAATCACCAGGATGATGCCAGCAACAAAATTTTGTGCGATTTCTTGCAGTGCAAACCCTACGATAAAACCCAGGATACCCAGCCCAGCCAGAAAGGCTGTTACATCGAAAAAGCGTTGTAAGGCCGCCATCACACCAAGGACGATGATGCTCCAGCGTGTCATTTGCACCAACAACTGGGTTACATCACGGCTGACGTTCCGTTGCGTTAAAATCCTTTTCAGTAAGTTGCTCAACAGGCGCGCAATGTACAAACTTCCGACGAAGATCAGAATGGCGGTCAGTACATTGGGTAAAGAGGCCGTCACTTTTTCGAAAAGTTGGTTCAAATACTCCGGCATAGATGCTCCTCTGGGAATGGATATTTGCAATCTTAACCCAAAGACGTTGATGAGTCCAATGACTCATTTTGGAGTAGAATTCAGCAGGTTTTATTCCTTTGCCAGCCTGATATAATCCCACCCATGCCAATTCTGGATACCCACACCCTGGAATTTTTCAGCCGCAGTCCTGAGCAGACGCGGCGCGTGGGCATGCGTCTGGGCAACTTGCTTCGACGCGGCGACGTGGTCTGTTTACAGGGCGAACTGGGCGCCGGGAAGACTACGCTCGTGCAGGGGTTGGCCCGCGGCTGGGGTTCGCTCGACCCGGTTTCCAGTCCGACGTTTATCATTGTAAACATTTACAGGCGCCTCGACGACGGGCAGCTTTTTCACATGGACGCCTACCGCCTCGACTCTGCGCCCGAAGCTGCTGAGGTGGACCTGGACGAAATGCTTGCCCGGGGATCCTTACTGATCGAATGGCCGGAGCGCATTCAGGAGATTCTACCGAAAAACCGCATGTGGATCTCGTTCGAATATGTGGCGGAAGAAAATCGACAGATGTTGATCAAAGCCACCGGCGCGCGCTACGATACACTGTTAGCTGAGTTGCGCCAGGATTTGTTTGGAGGCGACTGATGCTGCTGGCCGTCGACACCTCCACCCAGCAGATGGGTTTGGCGCTGTACGATGGAGCGCAGGTAATCGGCGAGTTGCTCTGGCGCAGCCGCCACTATCACACCGTGGAGTTGGCTCCCGCTGTTGCCGACCTGTTCACGCGCGCAGGTCTGAAAATGGATGCAATCCAGGTGTTGGGCGTGGCGCTTGGCCCCGGTTCATTTACCAGTTTGCGTGTTGGATTGGCCTTCGTCAAAGGACTGGCATTGGCGCGGCATGTGCCCCTGATCGGCATTCCCACATTGGATGTGGTCGCTGCCACACAGGAAGTATGCGACCTGCCTCTGGCAGCCGTCTTACAGGCGGGACGCGGCCGGCTGGCCGTGACCTGGTACGAAGCCAGTGAAACCAGATGGCAATCCACGGGACAGGCGCAAGTGACGACAGCCGATGAACTGGCTGAGAGCATCCAAAAACCGACCATCGTCTGTGGCGAACTCACGGCGGACGAACGCCAGCGCCTGGCGCGCAAACGCGTGAACGTGGTGCTGCCCTCACCGGCTGCGTGCGTCCGCCGGCCAGCCATCCTGGCGGAACTGGCCTGGGAGCGCTGGCAGGCCGGGGCGCGGGACGATGTGGCCTCGCTTGCGCCGATCTACCTGCACGTTGCGGATCCAATTCCTTCATGAACCTGGTCATCCGCCGGATGACAGTCGAGGATGTGCCAGCGGCGCATGCGATCGACCTGTCATCCTTTACTTTACCCTGGCCTGAACGTTCCTTTCGCTTCGAAGTGACCGACAACCCGGCGGCCCGCTGTTGGGTGGCGGAATTGGATGGTCGGCTGGTTGGGATGTTGGTGCTGTGGATGATTGTGGATGAAGTCCATATTGCCACCCTGGCTACGCATCCGAATTTTCGGCGGCAGGGAATTGCGAAGCAATTGTTGGTGAAATCATTGGAAAACGCCTGTGAAGAAGGCGCTCGCGCTGCGTTTTTGGAGGTCCGCGCCGGGAATGAAGCTGCACTGTGTATGTATAAAAAGTTCGGTTTCGAAGAAGTCGGCCGGCGGGAGCGCTATTATAAGGATAACGGTGAAGATGCAATATTAATGACGTTGTCCCGTTTGTCCATTTCAGTATTGACCCGTCTTATGGATAATGATCATCCGGGAGCGCGGGCAAACGGGGAAACGATATAAACCAAGAGGAAGAATGACAACCAAGGATACACTTATCAAAAACTTGAAAGACAAGAAAGCTTGCATTGCTATTCTGGGATTAGGCTATGTAGGCCTGCCGCTGGCGGTCGTGTTTGGGGAGGCGGGTTTCAAGGTAACCGGTATCGACCCGGATATCCGCAAGGTGGACTCGCTCAACAAAGGCGTTTCTTATATCCCGGATGTGAAAACGGAGGCAATTGCTGCGTTGGTCAAATCCGGTAATTTAACTGCTACGACCGATTTTTCCGTATTGAAAGAGATGGATGCAGTCAGCATTTGTGTGCCGACGCCATTGCGCAAGACCGGTGATCCGGACATGTCCTATATTATGTCGGCTACGGAAGAGTTGGCAAAGTATGTGCATAAAAACATGGTGGTTGTGCTGGAATCCACCACCTATCCCGGCACGACGCGCGAAATCCTGCTCCCCATGCTGACCGGGAAAAACAACTTGAAAGTGGGAGAAGACTTATTCCTGGCCTTTTCACCAGAGCGCGTCGACCCCGGCCGGGAGGATTGGACCACTATCAACACGCCAAAAGTCATCGGCGGGATTACCGCGGCCTGCTCCGAGGTTGCAGAAGCCTGGTATTCCGGCGCGATCCAGACCATTTTCCCGGTCAGTTCGGCGGAAGCGGCTGAAATGGCAAAACTGCTCGAAAACACCTTTCGCATGATCAATATCGGCATGGTCAACGAACTGGCGATCATGTGCGAACGCCTGGGGGTGGATGTATGGGAAGTGATCGACGCAGCAGCCACCAAACCTTTTGGCTTCATGAAATTCACCCCGGGGCCAGGGCTGGGCGGGCATTGCATCCCGATCGACCCGCTATATCTTTCGTGGAAAATGAAAGCGTTTAATTACAACGCGCGCTTCATCGAACTGGCCTCCGAAATCAACACCAATATGCCGCGGTATGTAGTTGGCCGTGTGCTGGAAGCGATGAACGAGCGCGGCAAGACGCTTAAAGGCTCGAAGGTACTGGTATTGGGCGCAGCCTACAAACCTGATATCGACGATATGCGCGAATCCCCGGCGCTAGATGTAATCGGGTTGTTGCAGAAAAAGGGTGCACAGGTTGAATATCACGACCCGTATATTCCTCATATTCATCACGAATACGATGGCTGGGAAATGAACAGCGTCAAGGACATGATGAAGGCAGTGCGAGAATCGGATGCCGTTGTAATCGTCACCAATCATAAAGCATATGACTATAAAGCCATCGTCGAGGCGGCCAAATTCGTCTTTGATTCGCGCAATGCGCTGGGGAAATTAGCGAAAGATAATCCGAAGGTGGAGAGGTTGTAGTGTTCCTGTTACATAGCACGCAACGCGCAATACAAGTCTTGCGTATCGTCAGTAAATCACGAAATGGCTGGGAGATGCGGTGTTTCTTTCAACTTTCGTGAAGTATTGATTGTGTATTTAAGGATGAGAGAAGGATATGGGCCATTATTTTGTGACAGGAGCCGCCGGGTTCATTGCCTCGCGCGTGGCAGAATTCCTGATTGAAGACGGGCATACTGTCGTAGGCGTGGACAATATGAATAACGCCTACGATGTCCGCATGAAAGAGTATCGCTTGCGAAAGTTACAGGCGCTGCCCGGTTTTACCTTCCATAAACTGGATATTTCCGAAAAGCTCGTCATCGAGCAATTCGAAGATGAAAAGTTCGATGCAGTCATCAACCTGGCGGCGCGGGCCGGAGTGCGTGCCAGCGTAGGGAACCCTTGGGTTTATCTTGAATCCAATGTCACCGGGACGTTGAACATGCTGGAACTCTGCCGCCAGACTGGGACCAGGAAGTTCCTGCTGGCATCCACTTCCAGCATCTATGGCGCAAACCCGCCCTACCCGACGCCGGAAACAGCTCCCAGCGACACACCTCTCCAGCCTTACGCAGCCAGCAAAAAGGGTGCAGAAGCGCTGGCTCATGCCTATCATTACCTGTACGAAATCGATGTCAGCGTGGTGCGCTATTTCACCGTCTATGGCCCTGCGGGGCGCCCCGACCTGGCGCTCTTCCGTTTCACGCAATGGATCAGTGAAGGCCGTCCGGTGCAGGTGTATGGCGACGGTGAACAATCGCGTGGATTTACCTATATCGACGACATCGCGCGCGGCACCATCCAGGCGCTCAAACCGCTAGGCTACGAAATCATCAACCTGGGCGGGCACGAGGTGATCACCATCAATAACCTGATTGCGCTGATCGAAGAGGTCATCGGCAAAAAAGCCATCGTTGAATACGGTCCAGCCGTGCTGGCCGACATGCGCTCCAATTGGGCGGATGTCCGCAAGGCGGGCACATTGCTGGGCTGGGAGCCGCAATTCAACATGCGGGAGGGCATCAAGAAGCTGGCTGAATGGTACAACGCTGAACGTGATTGGGCCAAGGATGTGCTCACTCCTTAAAATTTCGATTACGTCATACGCCCATGAGAAACGCGATGCGTAAACCTGATACGTAAACCGTTATCCCGATGCTATTTACCAGACTGATCCATACCTTGCGCAACGATGTCCTGCTGGGCAAGGTCATCCGCAACAGCGCACACCTGTTCAGCAGCAACAGCCTGAGTCTGGTCTTGAGCATGGTACAGGGCATCCTGGCGGCGCGCCTGCTCGGCCCGGCCGGATATGGGCTGGTGGGGATCGTGATGGGCTATGCTTCGACCATCAATGGCCTGCTCTCGTTTCGGATGAGCGAACTGGTAGTCCGTTACGGGGGCGAGTACCTCGAGCGTAACGAACGGGACCGGGCGGCTGCCCTCGTCAAAATGGCCAGTCTGGTCGAGGGGCTTGTCTCCGCGATCGCCTTCCTGGTCGTGGTGTCCAGCGCGGGGTTGGCAACCCGTTATTTTGCCAAAACTCCAGGCACAGAATCCCTGTTTGTCGTTTATGCGTTGGGTCTGCTGGCGAATTTCAATATCGAGACCTCCACCGGTATCCTGCAAGTGACCGACCGGATTCGCCTGCAAGGTGTCATTAACCTCGTCCAGACCATCGCCACAGCAGCGATCATCACTGCTGCCTATTTTCTGCAGGGCAGCTTACAGATCGTGCTGGGGGCTTACCTGCTCGGCAAGATCATCCTGGGATTGGGGATGTTCATCACCGCGCAGGTGAGTTTGCGGAATGCCCTGCAACGCAGTTGGTGGACGGCTTCCATCCGTTCCTTGCCTGCCTTGCGGGAGATGGCAAAGTTTTCCATCAGTTCGAATTTGAGCGCCACGGCCATCCTGGTGTTCCGCGAGAGCGAAATCCTGTGGGTGGGGTTTTTCCTTTCCACGGAGGCGGCTGGGTATTACAAGGCCGCTTATGCCATCATCCTTCTACTGGCGTTACCTGTGCATCCATTGATCTTGACCGTGCATCCCGAACTCAACCGCCTGATCGTTCAAAAAGCCTGGCCGCGCTTACGGGATTTTTTGCGCAAAGTGACCACGGTCTCGTTTGTTTATAACCTAATTCTAGGGTTAGGGTTGGTCTTATTCGGCCGCTGGGTGTTGTGGATTTACGGGGAACAGTATATTGTGGCGTACCCGGCTCTGATGGTATTGCTGGTTGGGATGGCTTTCAATTTCACGCTCTTCTGGAACCGCCCGTTGTTGTTATCTCTCAGCTTGCCGGCATTCCCTTTGATCGCGATTTTGATCGCCGGTCTGCTCAAGGTTGGACTGGCCTTTTCCCTGGTTCCGCGTTACGGTTATGTGATGGAAGCGGCTTTGTTGTCGTTCTACTATATCGTTTCTGTCGGCCTGATGGTCTGGCGCGGGTTGAACGAAATCCGTAAACAGGAAGCGGATATCGCTTCCGGGAGCGCGACTTGATGCCCCGGACAATTTCCCATAATGTGTGGAAACACCTGACTTGCAGTTCCTGCGGTCACAGCCTGGAAGCCGATAACCAGGGTGCGACTTGTTCCGGCTGCGGGTTGGTCTACCCCTTTACAGAATCTGGTTCGCTCGACCTGCGTCTAAAACGGCCGAAAACATATCGAGATACCTTTGCCTTGGGATCACCGCTTTTGCCGGAAGGCGGCTTTCCCTTCGAACCGTTGAAAGCGAATCCAGCACCGGAGGTGGATTTTTCAGACCTCCCCATCCCACGCCACCTGACCCGAGAAATCTTGAGCTATTTTCCTCGTGCCCGGTCCAAAGGCGATCTGATGTTGGATTTGGGGTGTGGCAAAGCTGTCCACAGGGAGATCGGGGAACGGGCCGGGTTCGAGTGGGTTGGTCTGGATTACGAAGCGCCGCAGGCCCAGATCCTGGGAGACGCGCAGGCGCTGCCTTTCCAGGACAATACGTTCGACGTCATTTTGTGCGTCACTGTGATTCAATATGTCCAATTTCCATTCGTCATGATCCGGGAGGCAAATCGCGTGCTCAAACCAAACGGAAAACTGCTCGGCACAGTGGCCTTCCTGGAGCCATCGCACGGGACCAGCTTCTACCATCATACGCATTTAGGGACCTATAACCTGTTAAAACATGGTGGTTTTGAGGTCGAGAAGCTGGCTCCCAGCAGGGAGTGGTCCGCGCTCAGGGCGCTGGCCAGCATGGGCATGTTCTTTCGGATGCCACGCTGGATGGCGCAATCCATCGTCCTGCCGCTGGAACTCTTCCACCGGTTGTGGTGGCGGGGCGGGGAACTGGTTTTGCGTAAATCTTTGGAAAACGTGCGCATCCGGCATTTCACAGGCTCGTTCACATTCATTGCATCCAAACCGGGTTAGCGAGGATCATCATGCGAATCGCCGTTATCACCAACTCGCGCATCCCTTCGTTGACTGCTAATTCCATCCAGGCTATGAAGGTCTGCCAGGCGTTGGTGCACCTGGGACATGATATTCGCCTGTTTGCACCGCGTGAAACAGAGCCTGTGTCGATGAATTCCCTCCTTACGCATTACGGATTACGCACTCCCTTTGATATCCAATGGCTTGCCTCTGTTTCTGTTTTGAAACGTTACGATTTCACCCTGTACTCCATGCTTGCGGCGCGTAAATTCAAAGCGGATTTGGTCTATACCTGGTTGCTCAACGCGGCGGTTGTTGCGCTCTGGCTGGGCTGGCCGGTGGTGCTCGAAATGCATGCGGAAGTGACGGGACATGTCGGTCCGTGGCTGATGCGCCGCTTCTGGCGTTCGTCCACGCGCAAGCGCATGCTGGTCACCACCCGTCCGCTGCGGGATGCCATCGAAACGGTAGCAGACTCGCAGTTTCCGGAAGAGGCGGTCCAGATCGCGCCCAACGGTGTGGACCTGGTCCAGTACGAGTCCCTGCCCGGCGCAGCGGAAGCCCGTCATCAGCTTGGTCTTGTGGAACGGCCGACAATCGGTTTTACCGGTCATATCTATCCGGGTCGTGGGGCGGACTTGCTGTTCGAACTTGCCAGACGTATGCCCGAGGTCAACTTTTTATGGGTGGGCGGCAAACCGGACGAAGTGAGCCACTGGCGTGCGCAACTGGCGGAAGCAGGCGCTTCGAACGTGACCATGACCGGCTTCGTGGAAAATAGCCGTCTGCCACTCTACCAGGCCGCCGCGGATGTCCTGCTGATGCCCTATGGGCGTTCGATCTCGGCCTCCAGCGGGCAGGACATTACCGAAGTGATCAACCCGATGAAAATGTTCGACTACATGGCAGCCGGGCGCGCGATCGTTTCGGCAGACCTGCCAGTCATCCACGAAGTGTTGAATGAAGGCAATGCCGTCTTTTGCGAGCCGGGCAATGTGGCAGCCTGGGAACGTACGCTGCGTGCGCTGCTGGCGGATGAAACCCGGCGAGCGGCTTTGGGTGCGCAGGCGCGCAAGGATGTTAGCGGGTATACTTGGATCGCCCGCGCTGAACGTGCGCTGGAGGGGTTCTAAACGCGGAAAATGCAAATACGGCAAATGACGCGAATGATCGCTTGTTCGCGTAATTCGTTCTTTTCGTTTCGAGCCCCCATCCCGTCATAAACGGTAGACCCGAAAAGGTTTATGAAAAGGTTTTTTTCCAGGGAGATGGTCATTCTTGCTTTTGCAGCCTTGAGTCTGGGTTTCCTGCTCGCGCGCGTACAACCCGGCAACTGGCTGATTGGCTGGCTGTCGTTCACTTTCCTTTTGCTGCTCTCTTTCTGGTTGTTTACACTTTTGCATCGCTGGGCTGGCGGTGGAAGGACGCTGGCCTGGATGGTCGCGCTGGCCTTTGCTTTGCGCCTGCTGATTGGGGTGGGTGTGTATCTGGCCCTGCCTGTGGATGGGTACGACGACCCAGATGACCGCGCCGGCTTCCTTTTCACCGATGCACACCGCCGTGACGACCAGGCGTGGGACCTGGCACAATCCGGAAACCCGATCCTCTCAGCCTTCAACAAAACCTTTCACACCGATCAGTACGGTGGTCTATTGGCCTTCACAGCACTGGCTTACCGCGTGCTCTCGCCGGATGCCCAGCGTGTGATCCTGTTGATTCTGCTTTCGGCCATTATTGCGGCAGTGGGGATCCCGTTTTTCTGGCGCGCTGTGCAACGTGCTTTTGGAATCCCAATAGCACTGGTTTCGGGTTGGATTCTCGTCTTGTATCCTGAAAGTCTGTTGCTGGGCAGTGCGGCCATGCGTGAACCGTATCTCATCACCTTTGGAGCCATGTCTTTGTGGGGTTTTGTGGATTGGCAATTCAACCATACCCGCCGTGCCTGGCTCTTCCCTTCGAAAATAATATCTCCTTCGGGGATGATATGGCTTGGGCTCGGCCTGTTCGGTATGTTGCTGGTCTCGCCGGTTGTAGCGCTGGTCACGTTGGTGATTTTCGTTGGCTGGCTTTGGATGGTGCGCGGGCGAGGCCGTCTTTCCTGGGTGACTTTCCTGGCAACCGGGATCGTTTTTTTGACAGGGTTTTTCCTGCTCACCTGGGCCCTTAACCGCCAGGGCACTTTTCATGGCATTGGGATCGGTGTGATCGAGGGATGGTTCCAGCAAGTGATCAAATGGGGTGTCTATCAGTTGGAACGCGACTCGGGTTGGGTGAGCAAGCTGTTCGGAGATATGCCTGCCTGGTTGCATCTTCCTTTTGTAATGGTCTATGGCATCTTTCAGCCTGTCCTGCCGGCAGCTTTCATCGAACCGACTACACTCACCTGGCACATCATCGGGATTACCCGCGCCCTGGGCTGGTATCTATTCTGGCCGCTGCTGTTATATGCGTTTATTGCTGCCTGGAAGAACGAAGACGCACATCAACAGCGTTTGTGGTTGTGGATCACCCTGATTTCATGGTTATGGATCATCCTGACCGCTTTGCGCGGCGGCGGTGACCAGTGGGATAACCCCCGCTACCGGGCGATCTTGTTGCTCTGGCAGGCGCTCGCTTCAGGCTACGCCCTGACCTGCTTCCGCTTACGGCCTGATGCCTGGCTGGCGCGCATTTTCGTGATCGAAGGGATTTTCCTGGCCGTTTTCACGCAATGGTACCTGAGTCGCTATTTTCATATTGGCGGGCAGCTTCCGTTCGGGTGGATGGTCGCTCTGATCATCGGGGGCAGCCTCATCGTCCTGGCGGGAGGCGGGTTGTGGGACCGGCGTCAGCGCAGGAAACCCGGCGCTTGACGTCATCTGGGGAGGGTTTATAATTCAACAACTGAATTTTGCTTGAGGAGAAATCATGCCAACTGCTCTCATTACGGGAATCACCGGACAGGATGGTTCCTATCTTTCTGAATTGTTGCTTTCGAAGGGTTATAAAGTCGTTGGGGTGGCGCGTCGTTCCAGTACTGTAACACTTGAGCGTATCGAGCATCTGCTGGACGATATCACCGTGGTGCCGGGTGACTTGCATGATCAGGGATCGCTTCTGGCTTTGTTGGAAGAATACAAGCCGGCAGAGGTCTACAACCTGGCGGCGCAATCCTTTGTGCCCACTTCCTGGAACCAGCCTGCCTTGACCGGTGATGTCACCGCCCTGGGCGTAACACGTATGCTGGAAGCCATCCGGTTCGTCGATCCGAAAATCCGGTTCTATCAGGCCTCTTCTAGCGAAATGTTCGGCAAGGTGGTCGAAGTGCCGCAAAATGAGAAAACACCCTTCTACCCGCGCAGTCCGTATGGAGTGGCAAAGGTCTATGGCCATTGGATTACCGTGAACTATCGCGAGTCTTTTAACATGTTTGCCACCTCTGGAATTTTGTTCAATCATGAAAGTCCGCGCCGTGGATTGGAGTTCGTAACGCGCAAGATCTCGGATGGCGTGGCGCGCATCAAGCTGGGCTTGGCAAAGGAACTGCGCCTGGGCAACCTCGAATCCCGCCGTGACTGGGGCTTTGCAGGCGATTACGTGGAAGCCATGTGGATGATGCTTCAGCAGGATGCGCCTGACACCTTTGTGATCGGCACGCGCGAAACCCATTCGGTGCGCGAATTCTGCGAGATCGCTTTCGGGCATGTGGGACTCGATTACAATGAGTTCGTAGTCCAGGATGAACGCTTCTATCGCCCTGCCGAAGTGGATTTGCTCATCTCAGACCCGACGAAAGCGCATACCGTGCTGGGTTGGGAACCCTCGGTCAGCTTCAAGGAACTGGTGACCATGATGGTGGATGCCGATATGGAGCGGTTATCAGCCAGGGCGCATTAGGACCCTATGCCAAGCCTCTCTCTGATCGTTCCAGTCTACAACGAAGAAAAGAACTTGCCTTTCCTGATCGAAGCCATTCATAAAACGCTCGATCCCTTACCCTATTCCTGGGAGGTGGTGCTGGTGGACGATGGCAGCGAGGATGGTAGTTTGCAGGTATTGACAGAGCTGGCAGAAAACGATTCGGAGCGCTTGCGTGTGGTTTCCTTCCGCCGCAATTTCGGGCAGACCGCGGCCATTGCAGCGGGACTGGACTACGCCCGGGGGGAGATCATCGTCTTACTGGACGCTGACATGCAGAACGACCCGGCTGACATTCCCATGCTGCTCGATAAGTTGAGCGAGGGGTATGACCTGGTCAGCGGCTGGCGCAAGAAACGCCGGGATACATTTCTCACGCGCACCCTGCCATCCAACCTGGCAAACATGCTCATTTCGCGTGTGACAGGCGTCCCCCTGCACGATTATGGCTGTACGCTCAAGGCCTACCGGCGCGAAGTGTTGGAAGGATTTCGACTATACGGCGAGATGCACCGTTTCATCCCGGTCTTCGCGAATTCAGTGGGCGCCAGGATCACGGAGGTCCAGGTCAATCATCATCCTCGCAAGTTTGGCAAAGCCAAGTATGGTCTGGAACGGACCGTCAAGGTGATCCTCGACCTGTTCACAGTCAAATTCCTGGTCAGTTATTCCTCCAAGCCCATTTATTTATTTGGCGGCGCTGGTCTGGTCTTGATCCTCGGCAGCGGCGCAATGTTGCTCTATTTGTTCGTGCGGCGCGTGTTGTCGGAAATTTCCGTCCTGGGATCGCCGCTCTTCCAATTGGCCGTGATGTTGTTCATCATGGGCTTTCAGTCTGTCTTGATGGGCCTGATCGCTGAACTGCTGGTGCGCACGTATTACGAATCCCAGCGCAAGCCGACCTACCGCATCCGCAAGACCATCAACCTTCCCGAAACGAATATCGAAAAATGAAAATCCTGGTGCTCATCCACGAGTTTCCACCCGTCGGCGGTGGCGGCGGACGGGCAGCGCAGGAAATTTGTCATGGCATGCTCGAGCGGGGGCATGCAATCACGGTCCTGACGTCACACCTTAAGGGACTTCCACAAGAAGAATCTACCGAGGGGATTCATATCCTGCGCATCCCATCCTTGCGACGGGAGGCCTTCCGTGCCGACCTCAAGGCCATGGCAGGTTTCGTTCTTTCCGGACTTTGGGCCGGCTACCGGTTGATCAAGCGCTGGCAACCCGACCTGATCCACGTGCATTTTGCGGTCCCGGCCGGGGCATTAGCCTGGACGCTCTCGAAGCTGACAGGCATCCCCTATGTGCTGACCATCCACCTGGGCGACGTGCCCGGCGGCGTGCCGGAGAAAACGAGCGGGTGGTTCAAGTGGATCCTGCCGTTTACCCATCCCATCTGGCGGGATGCGAGACGGGTGATCGCGGTGAGTGAATATACCCGTCAACTGGCGCTCAGGCATTACAAGCGGGAGATCGAGGTCATCCCCAACAGCGTGGACCTGGAACGGTTACGGCCGGCAGGCATCCGGGTACAGGAACCGCCGCGCATCGTGTTTGCCGGCCGCCTGATGGAGCAGAAAAACCCTCTCCAAATCGTGCGAACCCTGGCAGAATTGAACGATCTACCCTGGCAGTGTGTGCTGATCGGCGACGGGCCCTTGATGCCGGATATCCAGCAGGCAATTGAAAAATATGGTTTGCAGGAACGCTTTACCCTGACAGGCTGGGTCACTCCCGAAACAGTTCTGGATTGGTTCGAGCGGAGCGACATCCTGTTCATGCCGTCCCTTTCGGAGGGACTGCCGGTGGTCGGCGTGCAGGCGCTGGCCAAAGGCCTGGCGTTTGTGGTAAGCAAGATCGGCGGCTTTGTGGATATCGTTGAAGAGGGAAAAAATGGGTATCTCGTTGATCTTTCCGATCCGTCCGGTTTTACCAATGCCTTGCGGCAATTGCTTTTAGCGAAAACCCGGTTGGAACGATTCCGAAATGCCAGCCTGAAAAAAGCTGCCCATTTCGATATTGTCCACATTGCTGCACAATACGAGCAAATATTTTTAGGAAAATGAAAACGACCATTTTCAATACCCCGATCCTGACATCGATGTTTCGCGGCCTGTCGAAACTCTTCCTGCGTCTATCAGGTTGGCGCGTGGTGGGACAGTTGCCCGAGCTTCCCAAATTCGTGATCGTCGGCGCGCCGCACACCTCCAACTGGGACTTCGTCATGTTCCTGGCGCTGGCCTTTGTCTTGAAGGGGGACCTGCGCTACATGGGCAAAAAGGAATTGTTCCGCTGGCCGTTTGCCGGTTTCTTCAAATGGTGCGGCGGCGTGCCCGTGGATCGCTCCAAGCCGCAGGGACTGGTGGAACAAACTGTGCAGGCTATTCAAGCATCCGATCACTTCCAACTGGTCATCACCCCGGAAGGAACACGAAAAAAAGTTGGCCAATGGAAGCAGGGCTTCTATTACATCGCAAAAAAGGCATGTATCCCGATTGTGGCAGGCTACGTGGACAGCCGTACCAAAACCTGCGGCATCGGCCCCACCTTCGCGCTGACCGATGACATGGAAGCAGATATCAAGACCATGCAGGCCTTTTTCAAGGACAAGGTGGGGATCAACCCCAGGTTGACGAGCGAGTTGTAAACCAGAAAAGGAGACAAGCCGATGAACGAAGTGGAATCCACCCAATTCGAAGTCCATGACCGGGAAGCGCTGTCAAAAGCCAGGTCCATCATGAACGCGAGCGAATCCCCCAGGATGTGGGCGCAGGCCGTCATCGAGGCGGTCAAACGGAACGAGGAGTGGCGTGGGGAGCGCTGTATCAACCTGCTGGCTCCTGAAGCGCCGACCAGCCCGATGGTGCGCGCCCTGCTCTCGTCCGAAATCGGGACGCGAGCCGCCGAGGGACATATCGGTCGCGTCAACCGCTGGTTTGCTGGCACCCAGCACATCGACGAGGTCGAAGCGTTATGCGTCGAGTTGCTCAAAACCGCCTTCCGCTGCAATTACGCCGACCACCGCCTGATGGGCAGCATGCTCGGCAACATGGCGGTCTATCACGCGCTGAGCGAGCCCGGTGACACCATCATGTCTGCGCCGCAGCCCTTCGGTGGGCATTCCAGCAACCGCACCGATGGCCCGGCCGGGATGCGCGGCTTGCAGATTTTCGACGTGCCCTTCGACATGGACGAACTCGAAGTGGACCTGGATGGCTTCGCCAAAGCCGCCCGCCAACATAAACCGAAGCTGGTGGTCATGGGCATGTCCATGACGCTCTTCCCGCTGCCCGTGCGCGAGATGAGCGAGATCATTGCCGAGTGGGGCGGGAAGTTCATCTTCGACGGCGCACACCAGGCCGGCCTGATCGCGGGCGGGCAATTCCAGGATCCGTTGAACGAAGGCGCAGTGGTGCTGACCGGCTCCGCAGGCAAGACCTTCAGCGGGCCGCAAAGCGGGATGATCCTGTGGAACGACCCCGCTCTGACCCAGCCGATCGCTGATACCATTTTCCCGGTCTTGGCAGCCACCCACCAGGTCAACCGCGTGGCGGCGCTGGCGGTCTCCGCGGCGGAGATGATCGAGTATGGAAAATTCTACATGGCGCAGATCGTCAAGAACGCCAAGGCGCTGGGCAAAGCCCTGGATGAGCGCGGGATCCCCGTCCTAGGCGCGAACAAGGGCTATACCCAGACCCAGCAGGTGATCGCGCGCGTCAAAGGTTTCGGCGGCGGGCTGGAAGTCGCCCACCGCCTGGCGGAAGCCAACATCATCACCAACAAGAACCTGGTCCCCGAAGACAAACCCGAAGACTGGGACCGCCCCAGCGGACTGCGCATGGGCACCATCGAAGTCACCCGCCTGGGGATGAACGAAGCCGACATGAAAACCATCGCGGACTTTATGGCGCGTGTCCTGGTGGAAAACGAAGATCCCAAATCCGTCCAAAAGGATGTGGTGGACTTCCGCTACCCCCAACAGACGCTGTATTACAACTTCGATCATGAGTATCCGGCCTGGGCGAAGGTAAAATAAACACAGAAATTCTCAATATGTCATTGCGAGGGTGATTTTCCCGAAGCAATCCCCTGATTTTAGCGAGGAGATTGCTTCGCACACCGTCCTGACGTCGTTGTCAGGAAAGAGCGCTCGTAATGACATCAAGCTTTTATCGTAATTGCCTACTTGCCCTCACCCCTAACCCCTCTCCCGATGGGAGAGGGAGCGAAAATAGAAGTTTGTCATGCCTGGACGCAAAAATCCCCACCCTCCAATACCCCATCCAATATCACTTTGATCGCATTGGACCTCACCCCAACCCCTCTCCTGGCAGGAGAGGGGCTTATGATCAAGTGTGTTACGTTAAATCGTTCAAATACGCTTCTACAGCCTGCTTGAATTCGTCCGCCCATTGATAGGATTCTCTCGCTTGCTCTTCTGTCACTTCTTCACTTTCATCTCCGTAATGCCCAATCTGGCGTAGTTTCTGTGCATCAATGATATAGCGATGGAACTTAGGATCAAGCAAGCCAGTTTTTGCAAACTCTTTCCCATATGCAGCAACGACCGCAGAATGACTGGAATGAGTCAACCTTTTGTCAGCAATAGCGCTTGAGCCAGATAGAAGATCGTGTAATAGGATTGCGCAGCAGAAAAGCGGGGATGCCCCATATCAACCAACGCCTTGGCGACCTCATGGCTTTCATCCGCCAGCTTCAGAAAATGCCGGATTTCAGGCATGGTCATACCGCTATTCCTTCTTTGCGGACATTGATGTAGAGTGGCATTCCGCTACTTGAATATTGTCTCTCAGAAGCAAGTTTAGTGGAAATGAGTACATCATTTTCTAATGACAAGGCAGCAACCAACTCCGATGAACGTTTATCCATTTCCCAATAATCGAACTCGCCTTTCAACACAATCATCACGTCGATATCCGAATCGGGCGGGTGCGCATCGCCGCGGGCGTATGAGCCATATAAATAAACGGCTTTCAACTGGTCGCCGTAGATTTGGACCAGTCCTTTTTTCAATTCACGAAGTATCTTCCTGATATCGTCCGTCATGACTTTTCCTATATTTATCTTACCGTTTTTCCCGCGAGAACGCAACAGGGTTTTCATCCCCGTACATCTCTGGTTTTCCCCGGTCATTCTTTCAACAAAAAATCCCTGTCCACCAGCACTTCATCAAAAATCATCTTTATTTTGAATAAAAGATGGGGCTCTAATCTTGGAAATCTTTTCGCAAAATCTTCTCCACCTGGTTGCGTAAAAGGGGAACTTCCTCAGTCGCCGCCACCCAGACGATGTCCCACCGAACAGCAAAATACTCGTGCACAGCTATATTGCGAAAACCGACGATGTCCATCCAGGGAATGTCAGGATAACGGTTGGTAAATTCCTTCGACAGGCGAGCAGCAGCTTCACCGATGACAGTCAGCTTTTGGAGAACTGCGCTGTGCATCATTTCATTTTGTTCGAATTCACTGAAATCCTGACCCATCAGGAATTTTTCGATGGATTGTGCAGCATCCACAATATCGGTTAGGTATAGTTTTTCAGGCCGCATACACTTCCTCGATGTTTGCGAGCACCGAATCACGAATGACTGGCTTCAAGCCATCCATCAGGACCAAATCCACCTTGCGCTTGAACATTTCGGAAAGTTCACGTTGCATACGTGAGAGTGTCAAGAATCCAACATGCGCGTCAGGTTCAAAAGAGACCAGCACGTCCACATCACTGTCCTTACGAAAATCCTGTCTCAAGACAGAACCGAACAAAGCCAACCGATCAACTTGATAGCGGCGGCAGAATTCTTTCAACTCCTGTTTAGGTATAGAAACTCGAACGCGTGGATTACGAGCGGCCATAGTTGCCTTGTAATAATTATAGCATTTCCTTCAACTAGAAGTTCCCGTCCTCCAATACCCCTCCAAAATCTCTTTTACCGCATCAACCCTTCTGCTTACACAGACAGAAGTTTTTCGTTATCACTAAATACCCAAAAGTTTTTTCAATTCTTCATTCACTTGATTCATCACTTGTGTCTCAATGGTCCCAAGTTTTTTTACGATACGCCGCTTATCAATTGCGCGGAGTTGAAAGATGAGTATCACAGAAGGCGTGTTTAATCCATTTTGCTTCGACGGTTGAATTAAGATCGTATGAGGAAAATTCTTTGCCGTCAAATTGCTAGTCATGGGGACAATCATAATAACAGACAAATCCGCGCTGGTTGCATCATCATGCACTACCAGCGCGGGTCTGGAACCGATTTGCTCATGCCCACTAGCCCCTGCAACTTGTGGCAAATTTACCAGAACAAGGTCACCCCTCTGCATTGCTAAAGATTCTCGTTTTCAAAATTCAAAAGATCTTCATCACTTGCGGCGTCCCATGCAGCAAATTCTTGAGCAAGTGCGTCCATGACAGGCAAAGCAACCTCAAAAGGCTTAACCTGCACATAAATTTCATCGACAATTCGACCGCCGCGCTCAAAAATCTGACGACTGATAGGGGATTGAATCCAAGCAATAATGACCTCAGCGCCAGAGTCAGAATACAGGTGATCCGCCTTATTTATTAAAGTTGCGCTGTTAAGTGTCATTTTTTCTCTCCTGAAATAAATGGTTGAACATGTGTTTCAATATAAGAATTCATCTTTTCAAGTCGTTCTCTCACATTGAAAGGAGCCTGAGGTACAGGTGGAATAGGCCAAGTAAACTGTGTTTCAACGAAGATTTTCGTCGTATCAAGTAAGAACGACTCAATTTTCACTTCTATTTGCACTGGTAAATCTTCTGCCACTGGATCCATGACAAATCGCAGGCCGCCTCCACGTATCGGCCTACCGAAAGCACTTAATGCCTGGGATGGTTGTCCTAGCCTATTTTCCCAGAGTTCTTGAAAAGCATGTTGGCTGGTGGTCTCATACAAATCACGAATAGTTGCATCCGCTCTTACAATTTGTCGATTAGATGCTGGCCAGACAGACTCATACGCTTGAACAGCAGCTTCAGCCTCCTTAATAAATAAATCTAAAGAGCCTTTAGGTTGTGGTGAAATGATCAACAATTGCCCTACTTGAGATTCTTGGGCCGACACAGAAACTTGCAATGGGTATGGTGTATCCCGAAGCAGTAAAATTGTGTTTTTGGGCGCCTCAACGCGGTTGTATTCCAGTCCTTGCGCCAAAACCGCTTGCTGAAATGCCAAAAGAGTCTGTGGCGCAATAAGAGGCACAGGAATGCTCAAAAAATTAATACCAACATGAATAATAACTCTAGACTGGGTTTTCATTCCTGAGAAATCTCCGCATAATTTTACCTACTACACATTAGCCAATTATTAATGGCAACCTGATTATCGCCTAATATTCATCTATATTCAATAGAACATACGTACTGCAACAGAATAGCAATTGCATTAATTTTGCTCATCCCCCAACAAAAAATTCCCAACATCCAACACCCCATCCAAAATCACCTTGATCGCATCGGATTCTAACAACTTTTCCAAGCCAAATGATTTCAACCTAGTCTGCGTCGTCCGCACGGACGGTTCCAGGAACTCCCCAAAGGGCAGTGACGTGCGGAACAACTGATAGTACAGGAAGCGGCGCGCGTTGCGTTTGAAATCAGCAGGAACCTTGATGGTTTCTGCATCTAAAAACTCTTCCATCTTTCGTCTTACGTCTTCCACATTCTGTGGAAAGAACACGGTCGGGTACTGCGTGAAACGCGCTTTGCCCGCGCACAGCACCGCCGCGCCCATGATCGCAGCCTCCAGCCCGATGGTCGAGTTGTAGACCATCACGAACTTCGATTTCTGGATTAGCTCATATGAACTGAGCGTCTCACGTGGCCCCACGAAGACCACGTTCGGCTCCCGGTCCGCGCCGCTGGCCTCGACCCAGGCCGCCACCGTCTCGCGGCTGGCTTTGCGCACGCGCAGCTCATCGGGATGGGCGCGGATCACGAACAGCGTCTCCGGGTGCGCGCGAATGACTTCCAGCGTTAGATCCAGCCAGTCGAACATATCCTCGAAGACCGTGTTGGCGTGCGGCTGGCTGGTGTCGAAAATGACATTAGTAAAGATGGGAACGATTTGTTTGAAACCCGCCGCCTTCTTCAAAAAGGACTCGTCCAGCCCTTGCATGTCCGCCCAGAACTTGACCCCCGCCATCGTGAAATCGCCCTGGAAACGCTTCGCCAGGTACGCATCGAGCTTAGCGTTTTGCTCCTCGTTCAGCTCGAACTCATCCGGAATGTGGATCGGGTAAGCCGTCGCTTCGCCCTCGGTGAAGAAGGCTGTCGCGGGCTGGAGTCCCACCTCGTGAGTGATGACGCGGATACCCCGTTTTTGCGCGACGTAACGCGCGGTCGCTTCGGGGTAGAACTGGCCGTTGAAGACGATCACAGCCCGCGGCTGGGTCCGCTCGAGGAAATCCACGAACTTCTGCGCGATATTCCAGGCCGAAAGGATGTATTCCCGCAGAAGATAACGCGTGTTTTCGTCATCGGACAGATGGTGGATGCGCAAGATCCAGCGCAGGCCGGGCAGGCACAGCGCTCCTATTGGAATTCCCTCCCATTCGAAGCGCATCAGCTCCAGGAGTGATAGGCCTGCTACCGCTTTCGAGAGCGATTCGTCTCGTTCGAAGTTAAACCAATAAACCCCAGTCGTAGTGACGACTTTAGTCGCTCCATTAACAAAACGACTAAAGTCGTTACTACCTGCATAAAGAGTCTTTGATTGATAGACACATGATTTACACGGCGGCGCTTTGCGCGGATCGTCGCGGTTCGTCCCCAGCACGCAGTGACTCATGCCCGCATTGCAGGCAAAATACGCAACAGGAATTCCCTTCAGCCGCAGCGCCCAGGAGGCCAGCAGGTGAAAGCCGCTGTTCCAGGAGAGATCGTCGATGCCCGTGGATGCCTTGAAAAAGACGACCGGTGCGCCGGATGGCTTTGGTTCTTGACGGGCCACCTTCCGTGCCACCGCTGCAATTTTCAGGTTATTGAGCCTGCGGACCAGTCCGCGTTTGAGGCGTTGTTGATAGAATTCTCGAAGCATTTAAGATCGGCACATTCTACAGAAATGGATTTCCAGTCCCCAATCTTATCAGCAAATTCCCCCGCCAGACAAAACTGACCAGATGATCAAGGTATGTTCAGTTGTTGTCCAACCAACAGGGTTGCATCCAATGGAATATCATTAGCCTGGGCGATGGCCATAGGATCGACGTCGCCAAAGGAACAGGCAACGCTGTAAATGGTCTCGCCAGGGTTGGAAACAGCATATGTGGTTGGATGAGGCTGTAACATGCGATTCCCCGGGAAAGGGTTCCCGCTTTGTGGAATCGCAAGAACAGTTCCAGCATAAAAAACCTGATGATCTACAAGCCCGTTGAGCACTAGCAACTCACTCGGGTGCACATCGAAGCGACGCGCAATACAATACGGAAACTCGCCTGGCTGCAATGTATACGTTTCAGGGCGGAAATCGGCCGGTGGAGATGGTGTTGAGGTCAGTGCGCTGACAATTTCTGTTGCTATCGATGTAAAGGTTGGGGAAATATCGATGGTTGTTGTTGGCGGGAGCGGCGTAGGGGTAGATTCTGACCCTGAAACGGAAGTAGGCATATCGGTCGAAGAAGAAGCGGGGATAGGGGAAGGTGTATCGATACCCTTCACCGAAGTACTTATCGTTTCTCCCGATTCAACTGCCGGAGATGGAGCCATAAAGTTGGCGATTGCACCGGCCAGAGTGTTCCTTGCGCTGAACAGGACAAACGTTGCGATCAAAAACAAAACTGCCGCCAGGCTTGTGAAGATCATCCTGTTATAGTCAGATTGAAATCCTTTTCTTTGGTGGAACTTGGCATGATCCACTTCCCGTTTCGTCTCATTTTTTGCGACAGGGATCGTATCGATCATGCGCGGGTTGAGAATGCGCTCAAGGGCGGAACCGAGCATCGCAAAGGCAAGGCTGGTAAGCAACAGAAGGGCAATCGGCTCCAACACCCAGAACTGCGAACCGTAGATCGCGCTCTTCGTCAGCCCGTCATAGATAATGCGACCCCAGGATGGGTAAATCGACTTGATATTGAAGAAGCCGAGGGTAGCTTCTAAAAAAATGAAGCTTGGCACCTGTATCACCAATTGCGGGATCAACACAGGCAGGATGCGCGGCACGAGATAGTGGGTGATGATCCTGAAATTGCCCGTCCCGTAGGTACGCGCCGCCTCGATGTAAGGCGCTTCCTTGGCCTGCAGGAGCGCCGAGCGGAATGTTTTGACGGGCGCTCCCAATGAATTGATGGCAACCACCACGGCCAGGATGATCCAGATATTCACCCCGAAAAGAGCATTCGTCAGAACCGCGATCGACAGGCCGGGCAGGACCATGTTGACTTCGGTGAGGCGCTGAATGAAATCGTCCACCCAACCGCCAAACCAGACCCCAATGGCAGGCACCAGGATGGCGACCAGGGTGGTCGTAAGAGTCCCCAGAAAACCGATGATCAGGGTGAAAGGCATCCCCCAGAGCAGGGGCACGATCAGGTCGCGCCGCCAAAAATCCGTCCCGGCGAGGCCGTACACCTGTCCCAGTAGTACGAGTTGTGCATGGAGGTCACTATCTTCTTCAAAGAGCAGGTTTTGGATTTCCAGTCGATATGTGCGGTGCTGGGGAACGAGGCCTGATG
>DAOTXM010000216.1:0-13262 GCA_034435215.1 Anaerolineales bacterium | reverse complement strand
TTTGAAGCACTCGCATGCAAGGAGAACCAGCGTCTCTCTCCCTGAGCCAGTTCTCAGGATGCCAGAGACCCTATTCGTTCGTCAAGTGTTGGCAAACTGGTGCCCCACACCACATATCATACGAGGAGATAAAGATGAAAAAAGCAATTTGTGTGGGTATCAACAACTACCCCGGCACATTGAATGACTTGAAAGGCTGCATCAATGATGCAAACGATTGGGCGGAATTGTTGAGGGAATTCGGCTTTGATGTAGAGACATTGCTCGATAACCAGGGTACGCGGGAAAACATCAAAGCCGCTTTGCGCACGCTGGTGTCGACTCTCGAGGCAGGGGATTACGGTGTTTTCACCTATTCAGGTCACGGGACGTACAACCGAGACACGGGTGGCGATGAGCCAGATAGCTATGACGAAGCCCTGTATGTCTACGATGGGATTTTGCTGGACGACGAATTGCGTGAAATCCTGAATGACTTACAACCACAGGCCAGCCTGGTTTTCATTTCAGACAGCTGTTATTCCGGGACGGTCACCCGGTTGACGGAAGATGAAACGCATTACGCAAAGCCGCGTTTCGTACCTGTGCTCGGTTATAGCCCTCTCATCCCTGTCAAACAGCGCTTTCTGGCAGAAGCCGAGATGTTGGAATTGTTGTTGACCGGGTGCAGCGACAGCGAAGTGTCTTACGATGCCTACATCAACGGTCGCTACAACGGAGCCATGTCCCGTTATGCGATCAATGCCATCAGGGCCAATCGTGAGGCGACGTTCAACGAGTTCTATACGGCCCTGCGGCAGGCATTACCATCCCAGGAATATCCACAAACCCCGCAGCTCGAAGGGACAGAGGCAAACAAATCACGCGTATTATTTGCGCCGCTACCCGTGGAAGAACCGGAGCCTGAACCGGAACCCGAGCCCGAACCGGAGCCCGATTCGCCGGGCTGTCTCATGGGTTTGATCCAACAGTTGGGCCGTTTGTTTAAGTAAATTACCTTGGAACCATCAATTCCCGGTTACTCAAACTCCTTCAACTCCCTGGCAGCCTGCTCCACGAGATCGTCTGGTATTTCCACCAGCGGCGGACGCACAGGCCAGCGTGGGAAACCGTATTCTTTTGCTAGCAAAGCCTTAAGCGCAGGCGGGAAGGGAGCATACTTCTCCAGAACATGCCGCTGAGCGGTAACACGGGCTTGTTTTTCCGAGAGGTCTTCGTCTCGGGAGAAGGCATCGTAGACGGCGCGCAGGCCCGGCGAGATCAGGTTGGCAGGTGCGGTGATACAGCCGGCAGCGTTATTTTGTAACGCCGTCGAAAGATAGGAATCCGTGCCAGTGAAGACAGCCAGGTCCCTGCCGAAGGTTGCGCCCAATGTAGCCGCCAGTGCGGGATCGTGCGAAGAATCTTTGAGGCCTGCGAATTGTACAGGGAAGGCGTCCTTGAGACGTTTGAGCAGGCCGATGGAGAAGCCAATCCCGGCCACATCCGGGAAGTGATACCCCAGCAAGTAGCCATCGGAGGGGACGGCCTTCCGGATCACCTGCTCGAACCAATGAAAGAGTCCCTCGTCAGTTGCTTTGCGAAAGTAATAAGGCGGCAAGACGACTACGCCATCATAGCCAAGGTCGAAGGCAGTTTTGGTCAGGTTGATGGTCTCCTGGAGGCTGGGGGTGCCGGTGCCGGCCAACAGGCGAAAACCGGGATGCGTCTCGCGAACTTTCAGGGCCGTACCCCAAACGGCTTTCCTTTCTTCTGGCGAAAACGACGGACCTTCTCCAGTGGTGCCAAAGATGAGCGCACCGTGACAGCCGCGGTCGGCGAGAAAAGCCAGAAAAGCGAGGACAGGTTCAAGGTCCGGGGTTGAATCGAGTTTGAGAGGGGTCACAGCGGCGGCGTATACACCAGATAAGGGATGTCCTGTCATCAGATTATTCTGCTCCTTTGTCGATTTCGACCAATTTATATGGGAAGATGTTCATTACAGTCGTTCGTCCAACTATCGTAATGGAACTTTCCAAATTACTGCGGTAGAAATGGGTATGCCCATGGAAGTGGTAGCGTGGCTGGGCTACCCGGATCAGGAAATTCAAGGCTTTGAGTCCCCGGTGAGCAACGGAATCTTCATCGTGGATCCCGAAAGGGGGGGAATGCGTGATCAGGATGTCCAGTTTGCGGCCATATCGTATCCGGTTGACCAGCAAACGCGGCAAGAGGCGATAAACACGGAGATAAACCTGACTTTGTGTATACTGGTTAACCCCATCAGGACGGTAACGGATGCTGCCGCCCAGGCCTGTCAGGAAAAGTCCTTTTGTGAAAGCGATTTTCAGATCCAGGTTCGAGCCACCTTCGGCATAGGAAATGGTGTGTTGGCGGTTATATTCAGGATCGTGATTTCCAGGCACGTAGTAAAGTGGTACGTTTAGAATCGAGAGCAGATACTCCAGGTAGGAATAGGGCAAATCGCCGCAGCCAAGAATCAAGTCTACCCCACGAAAATGCCCATCTACAGCCAGCTTGTAGATGCGGTCCACCACTTGATCACTTACAGCGAGGATTTTAGTCATGAATATGCTTCATTTTCCCGCAAAACTGTCTTCCAAGCAAGAGGGCACTTTACAAAACAGTAAACGCCACAAAGGATAAGTCAGGGTAAACTTAAAGAATAGTTGCCAAACGACTAAGTGCCTACTATAATAATCCATCATTGTGATTTTTTGATTATGTCCATTGCAAAATGCAGGATTTCTTAGAGGAGTTATCCACTGGAGACACAACGCATCGCACTGCCGGAAGATAATGGGGATGTAACACCCAGGAGACAGCTCGATTCCGGTGCTACGCTTCTAAAGCGTTATCTCATCCAAGATGTAATCGGGGTCGGTGGGATGGGGTCCGTATATCGTGCCCGCGATTTGCATTTTCCCAATGTCGTCAAGCTGGTTGCGGTCAAAGAGATGATCAATACTGCACCAGACCCGCTCATCCGGCAGACCATAGTGCAGAATTTCGAGCGCGAGGCCAATTTGCTAGCCACGCTCAACCACCCTTCCATCCCCCGCATCTACGATTATTTCACGGAAGAAAATCGCTCCTACCTCGTGCTCGAGTATATCCATGGTAAAGACCTGGAAGCCATCATCAGTGAAACCGATGGTTTTCTCACCGAACAGCAGGTGCTGACCTGGGGAATCGAGTTATGTGAAGTGCTTTCCTTCCTGCACTTGCATAAACCGGATCCGATTATCTTCCGCGATATGAAGCCGTCGAACGTGATGATCGATCACAACGGTGACGTAAAACTGGTGGACTTTGGCATTGCCAAAACCTTCCAGTTCGGGCAGAAAGGGACGATGATCGGCACCGAGGGTTATTCTCCGCCCGAACAATATCGCGGCGAGGCCACCCCCCTGGCTGATCTGTACGCTTTGGGCGCCACCTTGCATCACGCTCTCTCCCGTCGTGACCCGCGCATGGAGCCACCTTTCTCTTTCGAAGAGCGTCCGCTGCGCAAGATCAACCCTGCTGTTTCTACAGAATTGGATGCTGTTGTTACGCGGGCATTACAGTACAACCCCGAAGACCGCTTCCAGACAGCAGCCGAAATGAAAGATGCCCTCTTGGCCGCTGCGCATAAAACAGGAATTCTCTCGAAGGTGACCTCTGCCATCAGCCAGATAGATGGTATCAAGCCATTATGGACATTCAAGTGCGAAGATGAAATCCGCAGTACGCCGTTGTATTATCAAAATACGATTTTCATCGGATGCTATGACAACAACCTGTATGCGATCAATGCGGGCAACGGAGATTTTTTGTGGAAATATCCAACCGAAGGCGGGATCGTTTCCAAACCTGTGGCATTCGACGATAATATTTACTTCGGCTCCGAGGATCATCGTCTACACGTGATAGGCGCCCGCTCCGGCAAAGTGGTATGGACATACTACACGAATGGCCCCATTCGCTCTTCTGTTCGCATTGCCGAAGGACACGCCTTTTTCGGTTCCGATGATAAATACCTGCATGCTGTCAACCTGAACTCAGGCCGTGCAGCATGGAAATTCGAAACATCAGACCCCATTCGCTCCACACCGTATATTGCCAATGAGTTGGTCTATGTTGGCAATGAAATAGGTGATTTTCTGACCATCGATTTCCGAGGCGAGTTGAAATGGCGTTTCCGCGCCAAACGAGCCATTACCTCTTCCCCAACGATCGACAAGCAATTGGTTTTGTTCAGTTCCGTCGATGGTACACTCTATGCCCTCGATCATCATAACGGATTCGTTGTCTGGAGATTCCGCCTGGGCAAGGGTTCAATCTCCTCTCCTTGCGTAGTCGACGATATCGTATTCGTTGGCGCTGCGGACGGATTTATCTATGCAGTGGAAGCAAGAACAGCCAAGGAACTTTGGCGGTTCCGTACGGATCATCAGGTAAGCAGTTCCCCCGTCATATACAAAGATTCCCTTTATTGCGGTTCAGTAGATGGTTACTTGTATTGTCTCGAATACCGTACAGGTCGTTTGCGTTGGAAGTTTGGGACACAAGGTCAAATCATTGGTTCCCCATTGGTATATGATGATATTGTGTACGTTGGCTCAACCGACCACCAGGTATATGCATTGCTGGCCTGAGAAGGAGATAGTACTGTGATGGAATTTTTCCGCAAACTGTTTGGTGGTGGTGCAGCCAAGGAAATGGATACAGCGACAACTGCTCCCCTCAGTGAACAGCAAATTCAATCGATTTTGACGGGATCGAAAGTTCAGTTTGATTTACCGCAGTTAGTGGCCGCCTCAGGGCAATCCGTTGGCAAGCAGCGTGAGCTAAACGAAGACAGCCTTCTAACCGTAACAGCTACACTGGCAGGCAACTCTGGCAGCCTGCCTTTTGGCATATATATCGTGGCAGATGGAATGGGTGGCCATCAATATGGGGAAGTGGCCAGCAATGTGGCGATCCGGATTGTGGCTGGCTACATCATGCGGAAGTTTCAGCCCTATTTGTTCAGTCTTAAACCCTCACCGCCCGATGAATCCTTGCAAGAAATGATGCAAACAGCAGTAAGAGAGGCACAGAAAACCATTCAAAGTGAAGCGCCCAGCAGTGGCACTACGTTGACAGCAGCGCTGGTGCTCGGCCAGCAGGTGACTGTTGCTCATGTGGGAGACAGCCGCGCATACAATATCTACCCCGATGGGCGGGTTGAGGTGATCACCCGGGACCATTCGCTCGTCAAGCGCTTGGAGGAGCTTGGACATATCAGCCCGACGGAGGCCGAAAATTATCCCCATCGCAACGTCCTATATCGCGCACTTGGACAGGGAGAAATCCTCGAAGCGGATATATTTACAATGTCGTTTCCACAAGCAGGCTATTTGATGCTATGCAGCGATGGTCTCTGGGGAGTAGTCGCAGACCAGGATATAAGCAGGATCATCCGAGAAGCACCCAGCTTGCAGCGCGCCTGTCAAAACCTGGTCGAAGCAGCCAACGCAGCCGGTGGACCGGATAATATCAGTGTTATTATTGTGCAGATGATTGGATAAGATGCCAAAGAAACCGGATTTTTACGTAATTCTTGGTGTAACACGGGACGCGTCACTGGAAGAAATAAAGCGGGCTTATTTCGAAGCCGCGCAGCGTTTACATCCGGACAAAAATGTAGCGGTTGGTGAGACCGAGATATTCCTGGAAGTACAACAGGCATATGAAACGCTCTCTAATCCAGCTCGCCGTAAAAATTACGATGCGACCCTGCCACCAGAAGAAAAGTCCTCTTTACCCTTAAAACATAAAATTTATTACAGCCGTCCCAACCTGGTACGCATGAACGAAGCGCAAATGTTGTATGTACTTCTCGAAATTGCGCCACAGAAAAAGTCGGAAGAAATCCCTGCCCCCCCTTTGAATGTATCCCTGGTGCTCGACCGTTCCACATCGATGAAAGATGAAAAGATGGACATGCTCAAAAGCGCGGCCATCAAAGTCATGCGGAATCTGCAACCACAGGATATTTTTAGCATCGTTACCTTCAGCGACCGGGCAGACGTACTCATCCCTGCCTCGAATCCCTACGATAGAAGAAGGCTCGAGTCCCGTATTCAAATGTTGCAACCATCAGGTGCGACTGAGATCTTTCAAGGATTACAGGCTGCCTATAATGAAATACAACGCAATGTCAGTCGAGAACGGATCGATCACATCATTCTGCTGACCGACGGCCACACCTATGGCGATGAACAGCAATGCATCCAATTGGCAGAACAGGCCGCAAAGCAAGGGATTGGCATCAGTGCAATGGGGATTGGAAAAGAATGGAACGATATTTTCCTGGATACGTTGGCTAATCGAACTGGCGGAAGCAGTCGCTATATTTCCCGCACCGAAGATATCCAAAACTTCCTGGTGGAAAAATTCGAAGCGCTCGCGCGTACGTTGGTAGACGATGTCGTCCTGGAAATCAAAAAAACGTCCGGGGTCGAGATGGCTTATGCGTTTCGGACACAGCCTGAAACTGGCCCGCTGCCGATAGAAGATTCGATCCATCTTGGTCCTGTCCTGCAAGACACAACTTTACATGTCCTATTCGAATATCGTGTCGATCCAGCGCTTACTCAACAGGATACAATCTCCCTGTTGCGTGGAAATTTAAAACTATCCATCGCTGGGTTGCCAACGCCCGTACAGCCGATTGCGATCGAGTTTTCACGCCCAGTAAGAGAAAAAGCCGGGGAAGAGCCACCGCCGGCTATCATCATCCAGTCCCTCGGCAAATTGACCCTGTATCGTATTCAGGAGAAAGCTCATATAGAAGTAAGCCAGGGACAGTTCGAACTTGCTGCCCAACACATGAAACAACTTGCCACAAACTTGCTGGCGCAGGGAGAACGCAGCCTCGCACGCACTGCCTTGATTGAAGCCGAAAACATTGCAAAAATGCAGGCATTTTCTGAAGAGGGAAGTAAAGAGATAAAATATGGAACACGGGCCCTCATAATGACCCAAGAAAAGGAACAACCCGTATGATCGTATGCCCTAATTGCCAACACAATAACCTGGATGGAACTGTCTTCTGCGTTGAATGCGGAATGCAACTTTCAGGAGTACAATCGATCGTCACGCAAAATATCTCGGCGGACGACTGGCCGTCACCCCCGCTGGAAAAGAAAAAACCCCTGGTTCAAACAAGGGACCTGGATACTTGGGCGTCCCTGCACCTGCTAGATAGCGGACAAATCCTCCCCTTAGGCGACCGTTCGGAATTTACACTGGGGCGTGTGAGCGAAGCGCAACCGATCATGCCAGATATTGATTTGACCCCTTACCAAGCATATGCTAATGGCGTTTCGCGTTTGCATGCTGTTTTGAAGCGGGAAGGTCAACGTGTCTTCGTCATGGATTTGGGATCATCGAATGGCACTTACTTGAACGGAAAACGCCTGACGCCGAATGTGGATCAAACGCTTAACCATGGTGATTTGCTTTCCCTGGGGAAACTCAAGATCCAGATTCTGCTGAAAAGCCACTAAAAGGTAAAGGTGACTCCATGCCTTATACGGTTATCTTGCATCTCCCGGGCGAACCATCAGTCATTGGCGAAGTGGAAGAATTGCCTAAACCAACAGATTTGATCATTACGCTAAATAGCCCTCGCCAGAAGGACGGCAAGGATTTACATTACCTGGAACCAAACGTCGTACAGGTAATCTGGCCCTTGTACCGTGTCACCCTCATCGAGGTGCTCGAAGGCGAGGCAGATGAACATATCATTGGCTTTGTAAGGGAGTAGGTTCATGCCCAACGAATTTGACCGCCGCCGTATCTTAGTGGTGGATGATGAAGAGCGTATGGTGCGTTTCATCCGCTTGAACTTGGAACACGATGGTTTCCTGGTCAGTGAAGCATTCAATGGAAAAGAAGCGATCCAAAAAATTCGCGATGTCACTCCAGACCTGATCCTGCTGGATGTGATGATGCCTGACCTGGATGGCTTCGAGGTATTGGAAACCATCCGTGAGGTGAGCAATGTACCGGTCATCATGCTGACCGCCAAGGGCGAGGAAGATGACCGCGTACGCGGCCTGGAACTGGGCGCGGATGATTATGTCACCAAACCGTTCAGCCCGCGCGAGCTGGTCAGCCGCGTGAAGGCAGTACTGCGCCGCACGGAAAGCGCGAGCGGTTCGATGCATGGCCTGATCGAAGTGGACGAGCGCCTGAAGATCGACTTCGACCGCCGCGAGATCTGGTTGGAGGGCAAGCTGGTCAAATTGCGACCCACCGAATATCGCATGCTCTACCATCTGGTGCAAAACGCAGGCTGGGTAGTGACTCACGATCAGTTGCTGACCAAAGTTTGGGGTTATGAGTATCGTGACGAGCCACATTACGTGCGTCTGTATATCAACTACCTGCGCCAGAAGTTGGAGGTCGATCCGTCCAACCCCAAATACATCTTGACCGAACGCGGTGTCGGCTACCGGTTCGTGGATTTTCGCAGAGAGGGCAAAGAGTAAGCAGAGGGCTTACGAAACGGAAGCAAACACAGGTCCCGGAAGAAGCGAACAGGGCGCGGCTGGCAGGATTGCGTGGCACGCCCTGTTTTATACCCTGCGGGCATTATATCCGCCCTTGTCAGGCATTCTCGTCTAGGCTATACTTTTTACCGACCATCTTGGAGGCATATCTTTAATGGCAAAACAAAGGATCATACTGGTGGACGACCATGAGGTTGTCCGCCTGGGGTTGAAGTCGCTGTTGGAGCGACACCCGCAGTTCGAAGTTGTGGGGGAGGCGGGTTCAGCGCGCGATGCGCTGGAACAGGTGGCTACTTTGGAACCGGATGTGGTCGTGATGGACATCCGCCTGCCTGGCACCTCGGGGATCGAGGCTTGCGAGCAGATCGTCGACCAGCACCCCAATACCAAGGTTATCATGTTGACCTCGTACGCCGAGGACGAGATGTTATTTTCGGCCATCCGCGCCGGTGCCTCCGGCTATGTGCTCAAACAGATCGCCAGCGAAGAGCTGGTCAAGGCCATCGAGGCGGTCGGGCGTGGCGAAGCGCTGCTCGACCCGGCAGTGACGCAGCGCGTATTCCAGGAAGTGCGCCGGGCCGTGAAAGAGGAAGAGGCTTCGGCCTTTGCGCATCTAAGCCAACAGGAAAAACACGTGCTGCTGCTGGTCTCGGAGGGCAAGACCAACCGCGAGATCGCCAAGTCGCTTTTTTTGGGTGAGGGCACGGTGCGTAACTACGTCAGCAGTATTCTCTCGAAGTTGGGAGTCAACAATCGCGCGGAGGCAGCCGCGTATGCGGTGGAGCACAACCTGCGCGAATATATTACGACCTAGACCGATTACGACCTGCGCTCCGCGCAGGTTTTGTTTTTAACCGGGTGGCTTGTAGGAAGTAATAGCCGTTAGCGCGAATTTCGCGAAGATGATTAGCGGATTCTGCTCACATCAATCTCATGCCCAGCTCGCTCCCAGTTTATAATCAGTTCCATGCCTAAATCTGATTCATCCATTCTTTTCCTCGGCAAAGCCGGTGATCCCGATTGTGCCCGCGCGCTGGCCTTCTGCCAGGAGCATTTCACAGACGTGACTCACTGTCTGGGCGTCTGGGGCGACCCCCTGCCTCAGTCCGCCCGCGCTTGGGAAGGCGACTATATCATCTCGTACCTCTCGCGCTGGGTGGTGCCCGACTTCCTGCTGAAACGCGCCAGTAGGGCTGCCTTCAACTTTCATCCGGCCTCGCCCGAATATCCCGGCATCGGCTGCAACAACTTTGCGCTGTATGAGGACTCCAAGGAATATGGTGTGACCTGTCACCACATGGCCCCCAAAGTGGATACAGGCGCGATTATCGCTGTCAAGCGCTTCCCGGTCTATCCCGAAGACGGCGTGGCTGAACTGCTCGCACGGACGTATGAGCACCAGATCGCATTGTTCTTCGAGATTGTGGGATTGTTGGCGGAAGGCAAGGAATTACCTGCCTGCGATGAAACCTGGACTCGTCCGCCCTTTACGCGCGCCCAGTTCAATGAATTATTTATCATCCGCCCAGATATGAGCCGGGACGAGATCGCCCGTCGCATCCGTGCGGTCAGTTACAAGCACTGGCAGCCGTTTGTGGAGCTTCAGGGGTACAGGTTCGAGTATAAACCAGGGTGATCGCACAAGTTCCCAGTTTGAGAACTAAAGTCGAACGCTTGCATTCTGCCAAATCCCGACCTTCCCGTTAAATACGCCTCCGCCGGTGGAGAGCCGGCGGAGGCTTTCGCCAAAGGAGGAGACAGTGAGGAGCATCTTGGAGGTGTCTTGTTCCGTCTCCATTTCTATGATAGTGTACAATTTACTTTGTGTATATCGTCAAATGTCACCTGTTGCATGTGAGATTATTCACAAATAATGTCTGACAAAAATTTTCGAATAAGTGCACTCCCCTCTTCAACATCGTGGTAAGCTTTTACCTGCAAGGACGGGTGCGGATTCCCAGTAATCATTTTCGAAATGGCTTTACCTGCCTGGGCCAGGCACAACACCGGCTTGCCCTCCCCCAGCGCGAACCCAATTTCATATCCAACGCCATGCGAGGGCACGCTTACCTCTGCGATCAGTGCGTCACAAGCGCGGATCCAGGTCACATCCCGGTGATAGACTTCGCGTGGATCGATCACCTTCTCCAGCGCCATGACATTCGACGCGGCCAGATGCGCGGTTGGCACTTCGTGCCCGTCTGCCAGCAGGGTTTGCGTGAATTCCTGGTAGATGGACTCAAACGCTCGTCCACCCGTGATGGAACAGGCAAAATAGATATTCATTGTTCTCTTCACAAAGAAGGGGAATGTGAGGAGTTGTCCTCACGCCCCAATTTATCGATCGCCGTTCATTTGCGAGGCAAGCGGGAAAGAATAGACTGATCACGCGGACGCGCTTTTGCCTCCTGCCCGCGAGCAAAGCGCATACTGTCCAGTTCGGCGCTGAAGCGCAACCAATCTTTCACCAGAATCACGAAATGCGGCGTTTTATCCCTGAAAAAAAATGGGGAAAGGAACCATCGCAAGACGAACGGTGGAACCGGGTATTCACTTAAATTAATTACAATGGCAGTCATGCTGGAGAGCGGCGCAATGATCTCCCTGCGCCAACCGGAAAGACTGGCTGGCGGGAACAGGGCACGCATCTCTGAGGTGGTCGTGCCCCGGAAGCGTCGGTAGGAAATATTGATGCGCAGGAAAGGTGTAACCAATCGCAAATAATTTGGAAATGGTTGTACATAGGCGGCTTTGCGGATGACGAACAAAAACAGCGTAAAGACAAATACAAGACCGCCCAATCCTAAAGTTGCGTTTACCAGATAGGGCTGCGCCTGCCCCTCCGGCATAAGCGATACGCCCCAGGCAATTCCGAATAACGCCAGTGACAACGTAAAGGTAGCCGGCCACCAGCGGTTGAGCATGTGGGTATAGATGACCAGGGGATAGCGGCGTCCAGCTTTTGCCATAAGATGAGATAGCGTTCTCCTTCCCCAAAGGGATTATCTGTCCGCTTCGTTTGGACCTTTGGCCTGCTCGCCGTTTAATTGGGTACTTAATCGTTCGATGGCGCGCTCCAGGTGCTCGCCACGCAGGCTAAAGGTAATATCCCCGCGGGTCTTTTCGATGATGCTGCGGGCAATATCCGTCTGGCGGCGCAGGCCATTGGTGATGGCGTCCGGATAATCCATGGTGACCAGCACCGAGTAGATCTCGTCCATGTAGCCGAGCAGGCGTTCCGCTTCGTTCGAATAGCCGTGCCGCAAAATATCCAGGATGCGGCGGCGCAGTTCGCCGACCGCTTCCGCCAGGCCGTTGAGGTAGGTCGCATTCACGACGCCCAGTTCATCAGGGGTCAGGAGCGCTTGGTTTTGGATCAGGGCGCAGGTGACGATGGCTTCCACAAATTCCTTGAGCGCATCCTGGGTATACCCGGCGTAGAACAGGTCAGGGTGCGCATGCAATTCGCCGGTCAGGGTGTTGGCCAGCTCGCGCGCTTCGTTCAGGTGCTCGTTCATGACATCCACATCGTCACGATGCACCGCGCGAATGGCCAGCGAGCAAGCGCGCGTCAACTGCCGGGCCTGCGCCAATGCCTGATCTCGAGCCGCAGTACGGGAATCAAAATCCTGACGGATACGATCTGCAATCTGTTCCAGCTTGTGCATCTTACTCTTTATCTTCCTTCGGTGGTTCCGGCGGTTGGTGCGGGCGGAAAAGACTCTCCGCCAGGGAAGAATTGACCGGCACCTGGATCTCACCAAAGGCGGCTTCATAGCGCGCAATGTTTTCCGTCAGCGCACGCAGAAGCAATTTGGCGCTCAAGGGCGTCATCAACACCCGTGCATTGACCGTGGCGTTTTTTTCGCCGGGCAGCAGGTGGGCAAAATCGATCACGATGTCGGCCGGGGAATGGGCAATGCGCGCCAGGTTGGAATAAACCGTGCTCAACCCGGGCGCGTTTTCCAATTTCGGACCGGGAGGCTGATTCAGTGGAGTGGTCATGTTAACTGACTATCTTTCTGTTTGACAGGTCCTGCGGTTCTGCCGGATGGGTTTGGCCGCAAGACCTGTCAAACCGGGGTATCCCTTTAGAAAGGAATATCATCTTCCGGCGGGAGCATATCTCCGGCGTCCATTGGAGCGCTGCTGGGCGCGGAATCAAACTCACCGCGCGAGGAAAGGAAACGCACCGTGGCAGCCGTGACCTCGAAGGACGCGCGCGGCGAGCCGTCCTGTCCGGTCCAGATGCGCGGTCCGCCAGTACCTTGATCAGCCGTCAGACGTCCTTCGACCAGCACCTTCATGCCCTTTTTGACATACTGGTTGCAAATTTCAGCCTGCTTGCCCCAGGCCGAAATACGGAACCAGATCGTCTCTTTGACCTGCTCGCCGCTGGAGGCGGTATATTGGCGGTTGGTCGCTACCGAAAAGGACGCAACAGCCTGTCCGGATGGGGTATAGCGCATCTCCGCATCCCGGCCAACGTTTCCTGCAATGATGACAGTATGGAACATGGGGGAAAGTCTCCTCTTGGTGTGTGAGTGAACGCCGCAGTCGCGACGTTTTTATTGACCGTTCCATTTTACACTACTCATGCTAAATTTGATGCTTTTTCGTAAGAATTGGATTTCCAAACTTGTCTTTGTATAATGTATCTTTATAATAGATCGGGGCGGGGGGGGGGGGGGGGGGGGGGGGGGGGGGGGGGGGGGG
>DAOTXM010000215.1:0-6784 GCA_034435215.1 Anaerolineales bacterium | reverse complement strand
GGACGGGTCTGGTCACGCGGGCTGAAGTCGCTGCCGCAATCACACGTGCAACGCGTATGAAACAACTAACTGTACAAGTCTCAAGCGAAGCTTTAGACAAATTTCGACAAGAATGGTCCGGCTTCCATCGCATTCCCATCAACGAAGAGCTGATCGCTCGCGCCGATTTTCTGGCCTGCCAACATGGTTTGCGCGGATATGACGCCGTCCATCTGGCAGCTGCCTTGATCTGGCAGGAGGCGCTTATGCTGCCTGTCGCGCTGGCCACCTATGATCAGGAACTTGCAGACGCCGGGGAAAAATCTGGTTTGCAGGTGTTACCCAAGAATCCGAAACAGTGATGGTCGCCTTGAAGGCGACCGTCACTGTTTCGTCAAGTTAAGGCGCTTACTCGTCCCGCACCGAGACCAGCACAGCCCGCACCACCCGGCGGCCGGCATAGGTATTCCACAGGAACTGGTAGTCCTCACAGGTCAGCAGGGTCAGCCAGTCCAGTTTCTCGTGTTTGAAGACGTTCCCCGTCCGGCCGGGCTGCAAGCGTGCGCTTTCCCGCACTTCGTAGGTGTAGACTTGCCCGAAGGCATGGATTTTGATCTGGTCGCCGTGCTTGAGCGTTTTCAGGTTGGCAAACGGCCCGGGGCGGTTCCACGCATCCCAGACGTGCGCGGTGATGACCGTGTTGCCCGCCCAGGTAGGGAAGGCTGTGCCTTGCAGCCAGCCGGCATTGCCGCCCAGCCAGGTCACATCCCAGCCGTCCTTGCCCAGTGGCACGCCCACGATGACCAGCCTCTGCTTCAGCGCCGGGATCTCCAGCACCATCTCGGTGGCGCTGTAAGCCCTGTCGGCTGGCTGAGGCGGCAGGAGCGTGACCCACCCCAGCGCAAAGCCGGTGCTGGGCAGTCCAACTGCCGCCACGGTGAAATTCAGCAGGCTGTCGCTAACGCCATCGTTGAGACGGTTGCCGGCCGGATCGTAGATCGAGGTGGTGCCACAGACGAACAGCCGGTAGATGCCCACCGGTAGAGGCGTCCCGTTGTTGATGTTCAGGGTTGCCAGGTACGGCCCTGCTCCCCCGTTGTTGCTGTAGATGACCGTGTTGACAGTGAGGCGCGTGTCTTCCACCGCATCGAGCGAGGCGCAGTTCAGGCTGGTGAAGTTCCCGTCGACGCCAGCTTCCATTAGGGCGTAGTTGGCCGGGTTGTTGGCCGCATTGGCGCCCCCATCAGCCACCACATCCTTGTTGAATTCGATGTTGATCTGTATCGGGCCAGCCAGCAGGGCGCTGCCCTCGGCCGGGATGGTGTTGACGCCGTAGATCACCGTCGGGAAGATGTTGTCGATGATGTAGTTCTGTTGTGTTCCGATGGTTGGACTCGCCCCCAGCGGGTTGCCGGCCAGGTCGGCGATGTCGTTCCCGGCGGCAAAGTTCAGGTCGATCGTGTCATCCCCTCCCACCCCGGTGATGACCACATCATACACACTGGCGCTGACCGGGTTGACGCCAGTAATGCTCCCGGTTACCGTGCCGCCCAGGGCCAACTCGAAATCGGTCGGATCGACATTCTGCATATCTTCACCGAAGGTGACCCGGAAGATCAGCGTGTCGGCGTTCGTCGGCGAGGTGAGCGGGTCCTGACGCAGGATGGAGGTCACATCCGCCAGCGTGTTGTCGACCACGTAGAACTCATCGATGGCCGGTTCGCCAGACGGCAGGGCGTTGCCAGCCAGATCTTGGATGTTCTGCCCGGCCGCCAGGTTCAGCCCGACTGTCCCATTGAACGAAGCCAGGTCGCCGCCGGAGACCGTCACATCATAGGTTCGGGCATCCACGGCAGCCACGCCAGTGATCGTGGCGGTGGTGGTACCGTCCACCGTGAAGTCGGCCGCATCCACGTTTTGCACGTCCTCGCTGAAGGTGACCCGGAAGACGAGCACATCGGCGTCCGTCGGCCTGGTCGCCGGGTCCTGGCGGGTGATGGACTGTAATACGGGAGGCGTGGCCTCTATCCATTGGGCGAAGAGGGTGACGGTGGCACCATTGACGGCGGTGAGGTTGGAAACATTCTGGCTGTCAGCGTAGCTCGCGCCGGAACCATTCGCCGCGGTGTTCCAGCCCGCGAAGGCGTAGCCGGTTCTCGTATAGGTGTTCGCAGTCAGGTTTTGGGCAACATCATAAGTGAAGTTCTGGTTGGCCATCGCGCCGCCGGTCGAACCGTTGCCGTCGAAAGCGACAGTGTAGGTGTTGGCCGTCCACTGGGCGTAGAGGGTCACAGTAGCGCCGTTGACGGCGGTAAGGTTGGAGACGTTCTGGCTGTCAGCGTAGCTCGCGCCGGAACCATTGGCCGCGGTGTTCCAGCCCGCGAAGGTGTAGCCGGTTCTCGTATAGGCATTCGCGGTCAGGTTTTGGGCAACATCATAGGTGAAGTTCTGGTTGGCCATCGAGCCGCCGGTCGAACCATTGCCGTCGAAAGCGACGGTGTAGGTGTTGGCTGTCCACTGGGCGGTGAGAGTCACATTTGTCGCACCCATCAGGAAGGTGCCGCCAGGCAGGTAGGTATTCGAACCGTCGTTCCAGCCGGTGAAGGTGTAGCCGGTACGTGTCAGGCCGCCGTCGAGCACGGTGACGGTATCGCCGGTCAGATAGTAGTTGCTGTCCGTGGGAACGGTTCCTCCGGTTTGGCCGTTGCCGTTGTAGGTGACGGTGAGATTGACCATCACGTAGGTCTCATCCTGGGGCGCAGGGGGCTCCCCGGGTGGCAGGGCGTTGCCCACCAGGTCGGTGATGTTCTGCCCGCCCGCCAGGTTCAATCCAACCGTGCCATTCAGGGTTGCCAGATCGCCGCCCGAGACGGTGATGTCATAAACGCTGGCGCTGACCGGTGTGACGAGCGTGATGGTGGCGGTTGTGCCAGTGACGACGAAGTCGCCCGCATCCACGTTCTGGACATCCTTGCTGAAGGTCGCGCGGAAGACCAGCGTATCGGCGTTCGTTGGGCTGGAAGCCGGGGTCTGGCGGGCAAACGAGTTCAGGGCAGGCGCGGTGGCGTCAATGATAATATTTTTGTTGGCGCCCAGTGAACCGGCTGCACCGGGGGCGGCCAGGGTGAGGGTGGCGTTGTTGGTGGCCGCATCCTGGATGGTTCCGCCGTTGAGGGCAAGGGAGGTAGTGGCGACATAGTCCAGGTCGGCGGAAGTATCGCCTGGCTGGACAGTGTAGGTGAAGGTCAGGGTGTTGGTGCCCGAACCGCCGGTGTAATTGACGACACGATCGGTGGCGCCGGTTTCCAGAGTGAGTTGTGGCGGACCACCAACGACATTCACGACCGTGTTGAACGTGACTTGAATGGAGATCACATTACCGGTTGTGTAGGTTCCATTTGCCGTGGAGGAGGTTACATTGGTAACGATCGGCGGAGATTCATAGGAACCGATGTCACAATTTGTTCCCACCGGGCGGGTGACGCCATTTTGGGATGTGTTGCTAACAGGCGCGGCCGCGCACGCGGCATTGTTGCCGGTGTTGATCGCAGGGCTGCCCGGATTGAGAGGAAAATACGCGGGCGAGCCTGTCAAAGCGCCTAATAACGGATCAGTATTACTGACAGATCCATTCGCGCTGGCAAACCCACAAGAGGCGCCAGAGTCGATGTTTGTGCCGGTATTTGTGATCGTTCCACCGCAATTATTCGGCGTACCGGCGTTCAGGATTGTGTTCCTAAAGGCGACGGTACCTGCGCTTCGAAATACATTCCCTCCAGTTCCGGTTGTTGTATTACCGGAAAACGTGCTGTTGACTATAGTAGTCCTACCGTTCGACCATAGACCGCCGCCATTACGGGCAGCGCCTGTAACTGTATTGCCTGAAATGGTTGAGTTTCCTATAGTTACAGTAGCAGGAGCAACAATCCCAGTAATATAAATACCCGCGCCTTCCTGAGCCGATGTGTTATTCGTGAACGTACTTCTAGAGATAATTACGTTAGAGCCGCCAGCAGTTATGTAAATCCCGCCACCTTGCCCATTGGAAGTATTTCCTGTCACTGTTACGGCGGTAAGAGATAAAGTACTACCGCTATAGATACCAGCGCCACTGTTATTTCTTCCGCCTCTAACGGTGACACCAGACATTACAAAGCTTCCCTGACTATGGAAAATGCGCTCATTCCATGTTGCACTGCCTTGAATTATTGTAGTGGCGCTGCCTGCGCCATTGATGGTGACGTCATTCCCGGATGCGTCATTGATGATATCGAGATCGCCGAGAATGGAGGTATCGTCTGCCGCCCCTGTTCGCGTCAGCGTGTACGTTCCAGCCGGCAGGTTGATGGTATCTGTTACCAAATTTAATTGTGCTGCTCGGAGGGCGCCGCGTAAACTGCAGTCATTTGCTGCCGCAGTACATGCGGTAGCTAAGACGTCATCAGTTCTATCAACATTGAAAGTCGCCGCATACGCTGGCTTCACCGGCATCGCCGCCAGCGCCAGCGAGACGATCGTCAAAGCTGTGATGAGTCGGATAAAAATGCGGGAAAATTGGTTCATGGTGGCTCCTCTAACCCGGCGTCCCCTAAAAATTTATTGCGGATGGATTTTATGGCATTCTCTTCGGTAAAATACAAACTTTGGGCAATTATAACGGGGGGGGTGAAGTGTCAAAGAAAACAGCCCAATTTAGGCAAAGTGAAAGGTGACGGGAAACACAATTTTGTTCCGCGATGCCCTTTGGGTGAAAAAGAGACGGTCACCTTGAAGGTGACCGTCTCTTTTCTGCTTATTTTCCAAATTTGCTCTTGAGAATGTCTTCCAGCGTCGGCTGGCCTATGTCTTGCAGTTCATAGCGGACGCGCTGCGATGGCTTGTCGAGTTTGATGACGCGGGTCAGGTCGATGGGTGTGCCGATGACGAGTATGTCCACGTCCACCTTCTTGATGGTGGCTTCGAGGTTCATCTGGGCCGCGCCATAGCCCATGGCCGGGGCATCCATAAAAGGACGGACGGCGGATCACTCCGCCGCCTGCGTGGTTCAAAGGGGAGATGTGCCGGTTACTTGTCTGCCTGGACGGAGACCGGGACTGCGCGCACCGTCCGGCGGAACAAATACTTGTCCGTCAGCAAGTTGTAGCCCTGGCAGGTCAGCAGTGTCAGATAGGAGTAACTTTCCTTTGTTAAGAGGTGGATTGGTCAAATGTATATCGTCACAGAAACAATCACAAACAAACGAGAATCCAATGAACTGGCAATTTGGCTGCCTTCCATGCCGAAGGAAGAGCCTGGTTATGACTCCTCTGTGCGCCAGTACGCCCCCCCGTCGCTTGCACGCTTTATCAAGCCATGCCCAACCAATTCGCGCCGTAAACTGGCGGTATCTTCATGGAACCGGGATAAGATTTCATTAACCTGTTTCTCGCTATATAGCAATTCCGGTTCGAAACTCTTGACCACATAGCGTAGAACCGCTTCCAACTTCTTGCGCTGGGCCGGGATGGTTTTCAAGCGCCCATCGGGGAGCGAGTAATCTTCGACCACTTTGCGGTCGTAGGCATCCAGGTCCACATCTTCGACTACAGCAGCCAGGTCTTGCTGGGAAAAGAGCAGGCGCGTTTTCCGCAGGGCTTCCTCTTCCAGTTGGTAGACGTTGTAGTAACTATCCGCTCTTGCGCTGACCAGTCCCACTTCCGCCAGTTTCGACAGATGGTGCGAGATAGTCGAAGGGCGCAGGTGCAGGATGGCAGCCAGTTGCTCGACCGAGTAGGGCTGCTGGGCCAGCAGCCCTACAATTTTCAACCGGCTGGTGTCCGCCAGGGCTTTGAAGAAGGCGACCAGTTCTTCGCTCATGATTTATCTCCCAATTCGCCCTGAGCGGAGGGTTGAGTAGGCGCATTCTTTGCCGTACCGAAACCCGCAGTCGAAGGACGCCAATACCTGGAACCGTCCCGCTCCCGGGCCAACAAACCAGCATCCACCAAGTCGCGGCGCAGGCCGGAAACATCCACATGGAAACGGCGGAGGATGGCATTGACTTCCTTCTCGGTGTAGTTTATGCCGGGGGTAAATGCCTGTATCAGGTACTCAAGGATGATCTCGAGTTTGCCCGGTTGCGGTGGCAGCTGTTTGATCGTGCCATCCGGATTCAGGTAGGATACCAGCACCTTGCGGGATTTTTCATCCATGCCAGGCGCGGGCGCATATTCGGGTTTCTCCTCGTGCAACTGCTCGCGAGCCAGGCTCTCCACGCTGTCTGCATTCAACTCGTATAGATTGTCCTTCAAGCTGATTACACCGACATGCTCAAGGAAGCCCAGATGGTCAACCACCTCGCGCAAAGGCAGGTTCAGGCGGCCGGCGATTTCCAATTTGTTGGCACGCCGCCTGGCAAGCACGCCGACAATGCGCAGACGGTCTACATCTGCCATCGCTTTGACAAAATCAAGGAGTTCATGTGAGTCAGTCATTTTTCACTTCCATAGAATTAATTCGATAATTATCGAATTAAATTATAGTGATTTTTTGTTTTTTGTCAAGAGAAGCCGCAAATCGGTGGCAGGCAGATGGCTTGTGCTGAGCCGCGTCGTAGCGTCCCTGAAGGGGAAAGCATCCGGGAAGATGCGATGGGCCTCGGTTATAATCTTTTCATACAGTCGTCCCCCATCCCATCCATTCAGGAGGTGCGTTTTATGGATCTTCCGAAACACGTGTTCTTCGAAGGGAAAATCGTTCCCTTCGAGGAGGCAAAAGTCAGCGTGGCTACGCATGCGTTCAATTACGGTACAGCGGTCTTTGGCGG
>DAOTXM010000214.1:0-19654 GCA_034435215.1 Anaerolineales bacterium | reverse complement strand
CCCCCCCCCCGCCCAACACCATTTTTGCCCTACTTTTTTGCATAGGTCTGAGTAGATACCTTTGTTTTATCCATTACCGCTATCATTTTGGCTCCTACACATGCAACCAGCATTTGACTTTACGGCCATCCTTCTTGATCATGGGCGGTTCCTGGTCACATTTCTCGAAGCGGAACGGGCAACGCGCTGCAAACCGGCAACCTTTGGGCAGGTCGATCAAGCTGGGCGGCTGGCCGGTGATGAAGATCGGGTCGGCGTCGCTGCGCAGGCGCGGGACGCTGTCCATCAGCATTTTCGAATAGGGATGCAGTGGCGCAGGGAAGAAATCCCTGGCCTCGCCCACTTCCACGATCTGGCCGGCATACATAATAGCGACTTCGTCTGCCAGTTCGCTGGAGGTGGCAATATCGTGCGTGATCAGGATGAAACTGGTGCCAAGTTCGTGCTTGATGCGCTTGAGCACGTTCATGATGTTGGCTTGGGTGAGCAGGTCGAGGGCAGAGGTCGGCTCGTCGAGCACGATCAGGCTGGGGCTGGTGACGAGCGCCATCGCCAGCGCCACCCGCTGGCGCATCCCGCCGCTCAATTCGAAAGGATAACGGTTCAGGAAATCTTCCGGGACACCCACATGCTGAAACATCCGTTTGGCTTGCTGCAAGGCTTGCGCTTTTGTAACACCCAGGTGGATCATAGCGGGCTCCGCCACCTGGTCGCCTACTCTGAGCACTGGGTTGAGCGCGTTCATGGCAGCCTGTGGCACGAGCGACATGCCCACCCAGCGCACGTTATGCCGGAATTCTTCTTCATCCAACACCATCACATCCTGCCCTTGCAAGTAAACCTCGCCCGAATACTTTTCCACGTTGCGCGGCAACAGGCGCAGGATGGCCTTGGCCAGCGAGCTTTTCCCACAGCCTGATTCACCCAAAATGACGACTGCGCGATGAACATCCAGGTCGAAGTTCACACCATCCACGGCTTGCACAGCACCCTGTGTGGTCTTGAAATGCAAGACTAGATTTTCTACATGAAGGAGTTTTTGCGGTACCGTGTTCATAGGTCCCTCAACTTGGGATTGAAGATACGATCCAGGGCAAAACCAAGCATGGCAAAGCCCAGGCCGGTGACCATCAACAACGCAGCGGGTTCCATGATCCAGTAGTAGTAACCGCGGTAGAGCGCGCCGTTGGAGTTGGCATCTTCAATGATCTTGCCCCAGGTCGGCAGGACGGGGTCACCCAGTCCAAGCACAGCCAGGGAGGCCTCCAGGAAAACGAACCCGGGCACGGAAGAGACCAGTCCAGGGATCAGCAGGGGGATCATGCGCGGGATCAGGTAGACGAAAATGACGCGCATATTGCTGGCTCCATAAGCGCGCGCTGCCTCGATATATCCGGACTCTTTGACTTGCAGGAAAATGGAGCGGTAGCCTTTGATGGAGCCTGTAAAGATGCTCAACAGGATGGTTACGCCCAGGATGACCCAGATGCTGCGCGAAAAGAACGTTCCGACCATGATCAAGATGGATAAGAACGGCAAGACAAGGTTGACCTCCGTAATTCGCTGGATCACTTCGTCCACCCAGCCGCCATACCAGGTGCCGACAGCCGCAATGACCATCGTCAGCACCAGGGTGCCCAGGGAGGCCAGCAGGCCAAACGCCAGCGCTACTGGTGCGCCCCATAACAGGGGCACCACCAGGTCACGCCGTCCCTGGTCCGTGCCCGCCAGGCCATAGACCTGTCCGTGGAGGACGAATTCCACGTCGATATCGGAACTGGGCTCGAAGGTTGTGCCTGTGACCAACAGTTGGTATTGCCCTTTTTGAGGGGAATCTGTATCGGGAAGCGAGAAAAGCACCGGTATGATATTCTCGGTCTTCAGGCGCGTCATCAATTTGGGGTCTTGCGAAAAACGATAGGTCTGTTTTTCAACGATGCTGAGATTGGTAATTCTGATATTCCTTCCATCGGGAGTTAACCATTCCACAGAAAGGAACGGCTGCTTTTCCTGATATGTCGAATTTACATATAAAATCATTTCCTGGGGATAAATATCATATGTAAAATCGAATATATGGGATATCTTTATTGTGGCAATTTCCGGTGATTCCTGGGTTACTATTTTTTCCATGCTCCCATCATTGGTTCTAACAGCGAACGATTCCGAATATTTCTTGCTGGAAAAAAAATTGATCCAGGCAGGTGGGGCAAACTTTGGATTTTGATACCAGACCTCCTCGCCCCCTCGCCATAGACGGATCGCTTCGTTATACGGGATCTTGATCATTGCATACACAGCGGTAAATATCAGGAGTAAAACAACCAGTATGCCCATCAATGCAGAGGGGTAATAGAGAAGTTTTTGGAATGAATTTTTCAGCGCGTTCATCTTAGTTACTTCCTACTTTTACCCTGGGGTCAACCAATGCGTAGATGAAATCAAGCAGGAATACAGTGATTGCCAGGAGGTAAGCAAAGACGATCGTGGAACCGACGATAATCGGAACATCGTACAGACCGATTGCCCTGTATATCGTTCGACCCAAACCAGGCCAAAGGAAGACTGTTTCCGTAATCGTCGCGCCTCCCCACAACCCAATGATCAGGAGCGCAAAATTCGTGATAATGTTTGGCAAGGTGGGGCGCAGGATGTAGCGTCGTTCCACATCACGGGAGGAGAGCCCCTTGGCCTTTGCCATTTCCACATAATCTTCACTGGAATAGATCAGGAAAAATGTCCTGTAGTTGTAAATACTGAGGAAAAAGGAACTTAACACCAGTGAAGTAGCAGGTAAGGTCAAATGCTTCAACAAACTGATGGCGTATTCGAAGGTATTTTCTGGTGGGGGGGAATCCACCATCCCGCCGAAGGGAAGGATCTTCAAAAGGGCCGCAAAAATCAATATCAGGAAAATACCGTAAAACCAGGGAGGTACTGCCGAGGTGGGCGAAAGTGTGATCACCACTTTATCCCAAAAATTGCCATAACGGCGGGAGAGAGAAAGAGCCAGGAAAACACTGGAGAAAAATAAAAAAATTTGGGATGTCCCCATCAAGAGCAAGGTAGCAGGCAACCTTTCCAGGAGGATGAGGCGCACCTGCTTGGAGCCGCTGTCGCTGGTCATGTTGATGGCGCGCCCTAACCGCAATGTGAGCGCATTCGACAAGTACCGGGCGTTCCTGATCGCGATCGGAATATCCAACCCAAGACGTTTCTCTTCCAACGCAATCGAATCCTCGATCAGTTTCCTGCGCACTTCCGGGTCCATCTGTTGCGTAGCTGGATTGAGGCCAATTTTCTGTGTGACCCGGTCTCGGATCTCATTCCTCATAATCTGATCCACATAACCGCCCATGTTCGCGATCATAATGGTCAAATAAACGCCAACTACAACCGTGGCAAATAACGTCAATAATCGTACGACAAAAAAGCGAGAGACACGTGCAAACGTACTGCTACGGGAACTTTTTCTCGTCCCCAGACTTTCGGCTGGTGAACCGGTTGCTACTGCCATAAGTTACCTCACAAAAGACTGTAAGACAGGGGCGATGGGTTGCCCCTGTCTCTTGTGTTGAATTCAGTTACGGGATGGCTACGAAGTCAATCGATGTGAAGGCAGGAATTGCCACAGGTATAGGAACAACTGCAACTTCCAACCTGGCCGAACCGGTCGGCAGCTTTGCCGTTGTCTCTGCGCTCAAGGTCACCTGATATTGTCCTTCAGCAACAAAATCAGCCTGGCCAATGTCAACGACTGCGCCGGTTGCATCATATAGGATGTATTTGACAAATTGGATGTCAGTCTGCACATAGGGCTCGTCTTTGAAGGTGACCAGCGCATCGAAGATCGCCTCTTCTCCGGTCCTGACCTGCGCGGGCCCATCGAGCTGGAGACTGGCGAGTTTGGGTTCGCTGAAGGCAGACCAACGATCAGCCTTGTCCACGAATTCCGTGTTGGGCTTCAACACCAGGGATTTCTCCGTCGTGAAGACCTTATCCAGGTAATAGGGGCCCGTGCCCACCCAGAAATGACCATGATCGTCATACCATTTCTGGAAGTTGGCGTAACGCGCAGCGGCTTCTTCTTTGGTCACATATTGCCCGAGTGTCGGCTCGTATGGGATGTAGGATTCCGACGCGGCCTGATCCAGGTATTTGGCCAGGATTTCCATGCTCGGTCCGCCCACCCAACTGGTGCGCTCGATCTGTTTAAGATCCGACTTGTCGGCAGAGTAAGCCAGTTCGCCGTTGGCTTCCGCCAGGTTCGAGATGGCCAGGATCGGCCAGCTATTTTCACCGGAAAGACCGGTGGGAGAAATCGGCCAGAACGGGATGATGTTCAGTTCGGCATCACCGCTGTACAGGTCAGAGTAATACTCGATCGTCAGCGGGTCGGTCGAAGTGATGCGCAAACCCTTCCAGCCAACCAGCACCGACTCGAAGCTCGGCACATACGATTCATCATAAACAGCGCTTTCCGGCTTGCCACGGTCGAAGAGCTCAATGGCAGACATGACGAAGTCACCCACAGAGATGGGACTGCCGTCATGCCATTTCACTGTCTCGAACAGATCGGCCGGGTACGTGACAACGCTCTTGGTATTTGCAGTGGTCCCTTCGGGGAATTTCTCACCCGCGGTGATAAAGGTCTGCGAGGTAGCATCCCAATCGACCCAGGCATCAGTCGGAACATCGATCTGGTCCTCGGTCTTCACCGTCAACCAATCCAGACTATGGGCAATCGGCAACCCCTTCTTATAAGTCAGTTCGGCGCTCTCGATCCGCTGCGGCCAGGCCAGACCGGTATAGGGATCGCCCATCAAGCCGCCGCCGCCCACGATCAGGGAAGTTCCCTGGCTTGTGGCGCGCATGACATTGGAATCCCAGACCCAGTTGCTGCCTGCAATTGAGTTCCAAGGCTCGGTGAACAAGTCTGCGGTGCCGATCTTCAGCGTGCCGCCCTCCTGGCCCTTGAAGCGCCAGTTGTATGCGCCCATATAGGTGCCTTCGATGCCCGCGCCCAGATCATAGGTTACCTGCACATTGTCGTTGAAAGGCGAGTATTGCACCTGTTCGATGGTCCACACTTGCAGGGAATCCTGAAGCGAAAGTTCCAGGGCCTTGGCCATCATCGCCTGGCGTTCTTCCAAGGTATTAAAGGCGCCCTGGTTAAGTTTATCCCCAAGTGACTGGAACTCAGGATCCGATACATTGGAAATGAATGGCTCGATCCCCTGGACACTGCTATTCAGATACATCTGCTGGATCTGTCCTTTTTCATCCCGCGTTAGGCCGGAGGGGAGCCATCCAGCCGTATATAGGTTCCACAAGCCATCTGGCGCGTTCGACCCAATCCAGATTGGGGCAGCTTCCGAAGAAGTCTTATATTGGCGGTCCACTGTGAAGCCCACCGCTTCCAACTGGTTGGCCACGTAATCCCCCATCGGCTTGCGCGTGCCATCGCCATCCGAACGGATCAGGAAGATCAATACCAGCGGTTTACCGTTATATTGCCATTTCCCGTCCGCGCCCAGGGTTGCGCCCATCGACTCCATTTCCGCAGTGATGGTTTCTTTTGCCTTGTCAAGGTTATAGGCATATTTGCTTTCCAACGCGCGCGCCGTATCGATCAGGGCCGTGTATTCCACCAGTTGCGTAGTAATCGCAAAGAACTTCGGTAATGAGCCGCCGGCATAGATTTCCTGGTTGATGTAATCGCGGTCGATCAACCAGTTGACCGCTTCACGTATTTTGCGGTTGGAAAATGGGTTCAGGACAGTGGTGTCGGTGAAAACAGCGGGGTTGAACATGATCGAGTAGCTCCCACCGAAGGACTGTGCATAAGGCAGGCCGGCTGCTTTGATCGCAGGATAGATATCCGAGGCCAGGCCATAGGAATACATGTCAATTGCGCCTGCCTGGAGCTGGGAAATCGCGGATTCACCTGCAACTACTGAGACATCGATCTCGTCCAGCCAGCCACCGCGGCGTTCTGTCATCGGCGCGGCTGGTTCGGCAGGTTCTTCGGTCATGGCCGGTTCTTCCGTGGCCTCGGCCGGCTCCTCGGTCACAACAGGTTGTGGTTCCTCTGGAGTTTGTTGAGGAGCGCATGCCCCCAGCATCATGACAACGACCATGAGCAGGCTGAAAAGCGTATACAATGTTTTACGGTTCATTCTTATCTCCTCTTGCAATTTGAAATTGGATTTTTGGGGAATTGAATTTAGCTATTTGACAGCGTGCACCTCCTCATTCGATGTCCGTCCCAGAGAGGTGCCTCGTTCCTAAGCCGGATTTGGAAAACGGTCAGCCGCACACTGACCGTTTTCCTGCATTCCAGATGCCTGAAGCTGCTATGGAGGAGAGCGATCAGCCGCACACTGACTTCTCTCTTATTGCCGGGCCCTTTCCATATTCTGTGAGGAGAAGAAAGAAAAATTGGAAAGTCCATCCGGGGCACCTTTCTTGGACAGATACCTGTCGTTTGACACTTTGAATATTACGGAAATTCACCTGGCCTGGCACGAGACCGCAATCGGGTTTTCCCTCCCTCGTTGGGATGGTTGCCTTTCTCCCTCTACAGATGTAATCCCCCCACACCAAAAGGATACGATGTGCATTCTTGACCAGGCTTGGGAAGGATATGCAGAATACAAAAAACCCCTCTCAAGGAGGGGGATAAAATCGTACCTGCGCTTCAATCATTCTCCTGGCACTTACACTATACTGTTCTTGAAAGTGTTACACTCTCAGCATACTCATCCTATTCGTGCCAATTTGTGGTATCCTGATTAAGGAACATGCGCGCGAAACATTTCTTTTTGTGCGGTATTCTCTTTGCCCTTCTGGTCACTGCTTGCAGCAGCGGGATTTCGCTTACAACACCTACCAATACTGCCACAGTCCTTGCATCTGCGTCGCAAGAAATAGCTCCCAGTGAATATCCAATTCCAGATATCAATGGTGTCTTGCGCTTCGAGCGCATTGGTTTGGAAGAGGGTTTGTCGCAAAGTGTAGTCAACGCTATCTTGCAGGATCAATTCGGATTCTTATGGTTTGGCACAGCAGATGGGTTGAATCGTTATGATGGATATTCCTTTGAAGTGTTCCGGCCTGACCCGGATAATTCTGATAGCATCAGTGATCGTTGGATTACGACTTTACTTGAAGACCGGCAAGGCAATCTTTGGATAGGCACTCTCCTGGGTGGGTTAAACCGTTACGACCCGGGTACAGGCAAATTCATACAATATGTGCATGATCCATTGAACATAAACAGCCTGACTGCTAATCATGTCACCGCCCTCTTGGAGGATAAAGACGGGTTCCTGTGGATCGGGACAAACAAAGGTCTTGATCGCTTTGACCCTCAAACAGAAGTATTTGGGCATTTCCGCAGTACCCCCGGCATACAAAACAGCCTGCCTGGCAACTCCATAACGACGCTTTTCGAAGACAGTCAAGGCTTGCTTTGGGTAGGGACCAGTAACGCTGGTCTAAGCTTTTTCGATGTGGAAAATCTTTCTTTTCGAACCTTCCTGCATGACGAAGAAAACCCCAATAGCTTGACCAGCAATTCCATCAACGCCATCGTGGAAGATAGCCAAGGCTATTTATGGATTGCCACCCCGGCTGGGCTGAATCGCGTTTCTCCAGATAGAAATATATTCATCCACTATACCCACGATGCCAATAATCCTAACAGCATTGCTGATGATTATGTGCACACACTCTTAATTGACCGGGCAGGCATTCTCTGGCTTGGCACAGAAAATGGCCTGGATCGTTATGATTTTGGTACCTACCGGTTTATCCACTACCAGCATAACCGTGGCGATGCGACCAGCTTGAGCACTAATTCTATCTATACAATTTACGAAGACCGGGGTGGGGTGCTTTGGGCAGGCACTTATGGCGGCGGCCTGAATAAATACAACCGTGGCCAAAGTAAATTCACCTACTTCAATGCTGAGCAAAATAAACCGAGTAGTCTGAGCTCGAACTTCGTTTTTCCCATTGTCGTAGCTGAGGATGGGCTTGTCTGGATTGGCACTTATGGGGGAGGATTGAATCGCTTCGATCCACGCACCGGTCTGTTTACCCATTACCTGAATGACCCAAATAATCTGGGGAGCTTACTCAGCGACAATGTCATTTCTGCTTGCGTCGATAGTGAGGGCACATTATGGGTGGGCACAAATAGAGGCTTGTCCCGCTTCGTCCCGGAAACCAACAGTTTCACTCACTACACTGCCTCCAGCGATAAAACACAACAAGATTCGAAACTGACGCCCGGTGTAGTTCATGCCCTTCTTGCAGACAGTCAGGGATATTTATGGATTGGCACCGATAGCGGTTTGTACCAGTTTGAACCTGATTCAGAGACATACATCCAGTTCACGAGCGACCCGGAGCGACCTGACAGTCTGAGCAGCAACCATATCAGTGCAATCTACGAGGACAACCAACAAAATCTATGGGTTGGCACCCCCGATAACGGCCTTAACCGCTACGATCCTCACGAGAAAACATTTACACGCTATCTTTCTGAGCCACAAACCCCCGGCTCCCTAAGCCACAGCTACGTCTTGGCAATTTACCAGGATAGTCGTGGCATTCTTTGGATTGCTACGGCAGGGGGCGGATTGAATCGGTATCATCCAGATTCTGATTCATTCACCGCAATCACTGAAAAAGTCGGCCTGCCAAATAACGTGGTCTATGGGATTGTGGAGGATGACGCGGGTGATCTCTGGCTGACGACCAATCGAGGACTTTCACGCTATAACCCTGAAACCGGGGGATTTCGAAACTACACAACCAAAGATGGATTGCAAAGCGTTGAATTCAATCAAAATGCCTTTGCAAAAGGAAAGGATGGCAAGATCTACGTTGGTGGCATCAATGGATTCAACGTATTTGATCCAGCCGAAGTCAGGGATAGCACCTATGCCCCTCCGATTGTCTTGATATCATTTGCGCAGGGAGGGCAACCTTTACCAGACCAGACAAGGTTGGAACACTTGAGAGATGTCACACTGGCCTGGCCCGACAACAACTTTTCGTTCGAGTTTGCCATCCTGGGTTATGCAAATCCTTTGCAAAATCAATATGCCTATATGCTCGAAAACTTTGACAGCGATTGGAATTACATAGGTAGCCGGCGGGAGGGCCGTTATACCAACCTACCAGGTGGAACGTATATACTGCGTCTTAAAGGATCGAACAGCGATGGCGTTTGGAACGAGAATGGTCAGAGCATAAAAATCACGGTTATCCCACCTTTTTGGGAAACATGGGTTTTCCGAATCCTGGCGGTCCTGGCAGCAATTGGATTGGGCGCAAGTGCATACACAATTAGGGTACGTAACATCCGCCTGCAAAATCTGCATCTGGAACAAATCGTCCGTGAGCGTACCAGTGCGCTTCAAAAACGAACTGTCGAAATGGAAGCGCTCTACTCCGGGGATGAAAAGATCATCCGCGCCATGACGCTTAACCAGGTATTCCAAGCCATTGTGGAAGTTTCGGTAAACATGTTGAACGCTGACCGCAGCACAGTCTTCGTGTGGGACGAAAAACATAAGCGGGTTGTGCCCCGCGTCAGTCATGGCTTTTCCCCTGAAACGTTAGCTGTGATGACATTCGCAAAAGGAGAGGGGATCGTTGGCGAGGTCCTGGAAACAGGCAAAACCATAACCGTGCCTGAAATCGATTTAGAGGCGCTCAGGCCAGACCTCCGGGCCGCGATCGCTGCTGAAGGCATCCAGTCCTTTGTGCATTTGCCCATTACAGTCGACGAGCAAATCATTGGCGTCTTCAATGTTAGCTTCACACGTCCGAAAGCCATCATGGAAGACACAGTTCGGTTGTTTACCGCCCTGGTGCAGCGAGCAGCGCTTTCCATCGAAAACATGCAGTTATTTGAAAAAACCAAAGAATTGGCCGTAGTCGAGGAACGCAACCGTGTGGCGCGCGACCTGCACGATAGCGCAAAACAAAAAGCGTTCGCGGCGCTGGCACAGTTGGGTGCTGTAAGTGGCATTCTCAAGAATGACCCCATGCATGCCTGGTCCCACTTGAATGAAGCGGAAAACCTGGTCTATGAAGTCATTCAGGAATTGACTTTCCTGATCCAGGAAATGTACCCGATGGCTTTGAAAGAAAAGGGGCTGGCAACCACATTGCGTGAATATATTTTCGAGTGGGAAAATCGAAATGGGGTTATGATTAATTTGACCATTCAGAATGCCCGGCGCATGAACCTGGAGGTAGAACAAGCAATCTATCGCATGATTCAGGAAGCGCTGGCAAATGTCGCTCGGCATAGCCAATCGGACCAGGTGGATGTTTCACTGATCTATGACGGCGATACTGTTATGGTAAAAGTGGAAGACAATGGCCTGGGTTTCGACGTGGAGCGTAAAACTGGCGGAATGGGATTACGAATCATCAAGGAACGCGCGGAAAGCATCGGCGGGCAGGCTTGCATCCAAAGCGAGCCAGGCAAAGGCACAAGGATTGTCATCACAGCGCCATTGAACGGCCATGCGAGTATGACGTAAGGAATTTGCAGGAGGTAGCCATGACAGAGCCAATTACGATTTTGATCGTCGATGACCACGAGGTTGTGCGTAAAGGGGTGCGCTCCTACCTTGAAACCCTGCCAGATTTTTTAGTTGTAGGGGAGGCAAGCTCAGGCGAGGAGGGAATCAGGCTGGTTTCGGATTTTATCCCGGATATTGTCCTGTTGGATTTGATCATGCCGGGCATGGATGGCGTCGAAACCACGCGCCAGATCAAGAAGATCAGCCCGCGTACGCAGGTGGTCGTCCTGACTTCCTATCATGAGGACGTACATATCTTCCCCGCATTGAAAGCCGGAGCCATCTCGTATATTCTCAAGGACATGAAAATGGAGAAGCTGGTGGATGCCCTGCATCGCGCCGTGCAAGGCGAAGTGACTCTGCACCCACGTGTAGCAGCGCGCGTACTGCAAAACATCCGCGGTGAGCAGTCGGAAGACCAGCCTTTGTTTACCGATTTAACAGAGCGTGAATTGGATGTGCTCAAGTTGATTGCTAACGGTATGACCAACAGCCAGATCGCCGAGAAGCTGGTCATCAGTGAAAACACGGTCAAGGGGCATGTCAGCAATATTCTGAGCAAATTACATGTAGCCGACCGCACGCAGGTAGCTGTCTACGCCTGGCAAAGGGGGTTAGTCCAGCGCGACCAGGCATGTGAAGATTAACCCATACTGTTAGATGTTGAGCCCTCGCAACTGCGAGGGCTTTTGTGTTTTATGACGTTTGCTAACGGGATGGTGCCGTACGGTCTTGAAAGGAATCAGTCTGTTGAACCGGCTAATGCTGTGTCCGGCAATTTCAACCAGCGCGCCGAAACCAGGATCAATCCGCTTAGGATCAGCATTCCGGGGATCGCAAATCGCAGCAAAGTGCCATTGAATATGCTGATAAAGGAGGCGATAAAGAAGCCCGCGCCCGCAATGCCAGTCAGGATCAGACCCGCCTGCTTAGCGCCGGAGGAACGGTTCGCCACACCCACAATCAACAACCCCAGCCCGACCGCCAGCGGCTCAAACGGCCACAAGATCGCCCATGCGCCCCACAGGCCGGTCAGATTACAGAAGGCCAATACCAATCCGTTGATGCCGATGAGCATGGCGGGGATCGCCAGCCCGGCCACACGCATGAAGATGGCAGCCAGGGCAAAGCCGAGCGCCAAGCCTAATACTTCCAGCGGCCAGGCCAGCTCCCAGACATTCCAGTGTGAGAACAGGCTGGCGAACAGCAGGATGCCGCCTGTCGTCAAGAGCGGGATGCCGGGGATGAAGAAAGAGCCAAACCCGCGTCTCTTCAAGCCGAGAAAGCCAGGGAGGGTCAATGCAATACCGGCGAAGATGACGGTCAGTGGCCACAGACGCCAGGCTTGCATGGTGAGCAGCGTATTGCCTAACAGGCTGAGCAGGCCGATAGCGACCAGCGCTGCGCCGAAGATCAATGAGAGAGAACGTTCGACTTTCATGGAAAACCTCCATTGGGTTAGTACCGGCCACAGGCGTCTTGAAGCAGGCCTCCAGGCAGCGACCTGTGGCTCGGAAAAATCCAAAATCACCTTTAGCGGAACAGATTGATGACAAAGGACAGCCAGCAGGTACTGACCGCCAGCAACAAGGCCAGGGCTGTCAGCAGGATACTGCCTGCTCCGGTCCAATATGCGCCTCGCTCTGCATTCTTTTTCAAACTCATCGGTATCAGGATCGCAGTTGCAACGATCATTGGCTCGAACATCCACAGGAAAACCCAATCCTGCCAGCGACCGGTCAGGGCAGAGTACGACAGAACTACCGCGTTTCCAAAGAAGATGATGGCCGGGGTCAGCAGCCAGGGCTTTTTAAGCGCCCAAGCCAGTAGGGTGAAGAAACCAGCTGCCAAATAGATCTCGAAAGCCCAACCGATGTTGTAAATATTCTGTCTGGTGACCGAAATGACCATCGCCGCAAACATATTGAAGACCATGATCAGTCCGACGCCGATCAGGATCGCATTCAAGACGGATGGTGGATTCTCGATCATCTGGTTCAGGCGCGTCCCCGCAGGACCCGGCAGGCTGCTCGCCGCCATAGCAGGGTACCTCCCAATTGACGGGGCCGGCTGGATATCCAGGTCGGTGTCTTCGTTCGCTAACCGACGGTTCGAGATCTGCTGGCGCGAGTCGCCTGAAAACACCACCTGCGGGATGAAGCCTCCCGGTGACAATACCATCGGCCGCGCCTCGTCGGACAAATTTTCAGCCAGCTCCTGGAGCGCAGCTGCCATCTCCTCTGCACTCTGGTAACGGTCAGCAGGGGACTTGGCCAGCGCTTTGAGCAGGACCTGCTCGAGAGACGGTGGCAGTTTTGGGTCCAGTTGGCTCGGCAGCGGCAGGGGATCGTTGAGGTGCTTCATCAGGATCGCCAGCGGGGTATCCGCGTCGAAGGGCGTATAACCCGTCAACATTTCGTACAACACAATGCCAAGCGAGTAGAGGTCGCTGCGGACGTCGCATTGACCGGACAATCCCTGCTCGGGAGCCATGTAATTGAGCGTACCCATCAGCGCGCCCGAGACTGTACCTTGCGTCTTGCCCAGGATCTGCGCAATGCCGAAATCGGTCAACACAGCCTGGCCTTTTTGAGTCAGCATGATATTGGCGGGTTTGATATCGCGGTGGATGACGCCTTCACTGTGCGCATACCCCAGCCCACTCAACACGTCCGTCAAAATCCGTACAATCTCACGTAACGGCATGCGTTGCTTTTTGAGGCGGTATTCGTTCAAACGGGCGCGCAGGGTGTCACCTTCCAGCAATTCCATTACCATGTAGTAGTAATCATCTTGCACGTCGAAGTCGAAGACCTGCACAATATTGGCGTGCCGCAGCCCGGAGACAGCATGCGCTTCATGACGGAAACGTTTTAGAAATTTTTCGTCATCCACCAGGTCGGCGCGCAACACCTTGATGGCCACGTAACGATCGAGTTGTGGATGATAGCCGCGATAGACCTGCGCCATGCCACCGCGCCCAAGCGCTTCCAGCACACGATATTTTCCGAGAGTTTGGCCTTCGAGAATGAACGGTGACACAGACTTACTCCGAACTGACTTCATCGAACTGTGCAAATCATACCACCCCCGTGATTGGTTTACCTATCCGTTGGCTAACAGCGCACTACCAGCCTGCTACGAGTTTAATGTATTTGCCGCCTAATAATTTGTTTCAAAAGTACTCCGTTGGTCGAGTAGGCGGTGTTCGTCCGCCGTATCGAGACCAACAAGTAGCCTGAAAACAAATGATTTTCTGAAACCCGATGGTCTCGATACTCCGCTTCGCGGTACTCGACCAGCGGTTACTCATCACCCCACCAATTTATATCCCAACCCGCGTATGGTGACCAGCAACTGCGGCGCGTTCGGGTTAGTTTCGACCTTGGTGCGCAGGCGGCGCACCAGGTTCTCGATCTGGTAATCGAAAATACCCTGCTGGTACTCGCGCCAGACAGCCTGGCCAATCTCGTCCTTGGAGCAGACCTTTCCCTGGTTTTCATACAAATAAGCCAACAAAGCAAACTCCTTGGACGAGAGCTGCACCAGGCGCCGATCCACGCGGATCTCACCGGCTTCAAGGTTGACTTCCAACTCCGGAAAGGGCGTCTCCACTGAGGTCATCTCCGGGTCGTGAAAGGTGAAGGCCACGTCCCCGATTCGGATCTGGTCGCCATCTCGCAACTGGACCGGGTGCTGCAAACGCTCCCCGTTGAGATACGTCCCGTTGGTGCTGCCCCGGTCCTCCAGGATCGACTTGCGCCCCTCGCGCCGGATGACGGCATGTTCGCGCGAAGAGCGCTTGTCCAGGATCACGATCTCGTTCTCCACCGCCCGTCCCATGCGGGTGACGGTGTTTTGCAAAGGATGTTCCTGATCAGAGGGGTCACTCAGATAGGGTCCAAGTTCTTGAGGCATGCTGGATGGCTCCTGTAAATCTGTGCATAGGTATAAAGCAAAACAGTCCGGCGTTAAGACACCTCCCCCATCAGCCTCTTCCAGAACGCATCCTTCTCGCCTGGGACGAATGGCGTATACAGCGTCAACCGGTCGGCGATGCCCATGTAGCGCTCCTGCAATTTTTCAGGCAGGGAGCCCGCATCGGTCACAAGACAGAAGGTAGCCAAAATCTCATCTGTGATCAAGCCGAACATCTCGCCCCATTCTCCCTTGGCGGCGTGCGCCGAGAGCTTTTCAGCCACGTCTTCCCAACCGTGCAGGGCGAACACCGGCCGGTAGGAGGGTGTGGAGGCATAGAAGGAGATCTGTGCCCGGGCAAAGTTCTCCTCCTCAGGTGTGGTGGCAACAAAGGCCGTCACTGAGACCGACACGTCCGCGCGCACCCTGCCCGCTTTGGTCACTCCCTGCTCGATGGCCGGTAGGATTACCTCGTGCAGATAGCGCGGGCTGTGGAACGGGTGTACATGAAAGCCCTCGCATAGTTCCCCTGCCAGCCGTGCTAGTCCTGTATTGACCCCGGCGATGTAGATGGGGATCAATGACTCCCCTCTCCCCGAAAGAGAGGGGTTGGGGGTGAGGGGCAGAGGTCCCGGATTGAAGAACGGGGACATTAACCTGATCTTGTAGTACTCGCCGTTAAAATTGAGCTTTGTGCCGTTCTGCCAGCAATTCCAAAACGAACGGATGACCTGGATCTGTTCGCGCAGCTTGTCCACAGGCGACTCTGGCCAGGGCATCCCAAAGCGCCTCTCGATGTGACCCTTGACCTGCGTGCCGAGTCCCAAAATGAATCTGCCCCCCGACGCAGCTGCCAGGTCCCAGGCCGTGTAAGCCAGGTCCGCAGGCGAGCGCGCAAACGAGACCGCGATGGCGGTGCCGAACGTCATGGTTTGCGTGTGCTCGGCGATCAGGGCGCAGGGCAAGAAGGGGTTATGTTGGGTCTCGGACGTCCACAGGCAGTCGAAGCCCATCGCCTCGGCAGCCTTCGCCACCGCCGGGACGCCGGGCAGGTGCATGGGAGCCAATGCAGCATCGAATTTCATTTGTCTCTCCTCCTTCTGAATTATCGTTGGTCGAGTAGTTCCGCGTGTTTATCGCGGGACATATCGAGACCATGTAGAGCAATCCAATGTAATACGCAAACAAGAGAATGATCACGGCCGTCTGGTCTCGATACGTGGCTCGTTATACTCGGCACTACTCGACCAGCGGTTGCACAGATCAATCGAGCAAGTACGCCAGAATCCAATTCGCCGTCGCGACCAGCGCCTCGGTGTGTGTACGCTCGTAGTTGTGCGAAGCGTCCACGCCGGGGCCGATCAGCGCCACAGCCACGTCCCCGCCCGCGCGCCAGAAGGCCTCGCCATCTGAGCCGTAGTGAGGGTAGATGTCCACTTTGTAGGGGATTCCGTGCTCATCAGCCAGTTTGCGCAATTTATTGGACAGGCCGTGATGGTACGGCCCGCCGCTGTCTTTGACGCAGATGGTAGCATGGAACTCGTCCGATTCCTGGCCAGAGCCGACGGCGGCCATGTCCACGGCCACCAGTTCATGTACCTCGGCCGGGATGCCTGCTGCAGCGCCGTGGCCCACTTCCTCGTAGTTGCTGATGTGGAAATAAGTCGTATGGGCGGGGGTTTCGCCGGAATCGGCCAGGGACTTGACGGCGGCCACGATGGCGGCCACACAAGCCTTATCGTCCAGGAAGCGAGAGCGGACAAAGCCATTGGTCAGCTCGACGCGCGGGTCGAAGGAGACGAAATCGCCCACCTGGATCCCCAGGTTCCGGACATCATCCGCAGTCGAAACGCGCGCGTCCAGGCGGATCTCCATGCCGTCTTCGTCGCGTTTTGTTTCCAGCGCTTTCGGTCCATGCACATGCGCTGAGGCGGTGTTGACCAGCAGCGAGCCGCGGATCTTCCCGCTCCGGCTGGTATGTACCCAGCAGCCCTCGGTTTCTACTGCCGGCAGCAACAGCCCGCCAATGCGCGTTATAGACAGGCGCCCGTTGGGCTTGACCTCTTTGACCATTGCACCGAGCGTATCGACATGAGCGGTCAAGGCGCGGGGCGCGTCGGTCGAGGCGCCTTCCCAAACCGCCACCAGCGCGCCTTTGCGCGTGCGGCTGAGTTTGAGCTGGGAATATGTCGAAAGTTCCCTTTCGACGAAGGCAATAGCATCTTCGGTCAAGCCGGTCGGCGAGGGGATGTTGAGCAGGTCTACTAAAAATCTTGTCAGGTATTCGGGATCCATTTTCGGGAGTGTCATCATTTCATCCTTTTTTCACCACAGTTGTGCACAGATGAACATTCTTTTTTGATAAACAGAGTCGTACTACGTTCATCAAACCCAATCCCTTTTATCTATGTTCATCTGTGGTTAAACCTTCAAACTCAGAGATCTTCTCCCGCATCACATCCGGGATGGGCAGGCTCTTGCTCGTATGGTAATCATAGGCCACCAGAATCACCCGACCAGAAGCCAGCACCTCGCCCGTCCCGGCATGGACGATGTTCTGCTCTACCGTAATGGACTTGTTGCCCAGTTTGCTGGTGCGCACACCCACTTTGACAGGCGTGCCAAATTCCACAGGGGCGAGAAAAGTGACGCGTGCATCTGCCAGGATGACACCAATATCCAGAAAGGATTGCCCGGGCGTGAACAACCCCAGTTGGGCAAAATAATTGATACGGGCAGTCTCGAAATAAGTCAGGTATTTGGCGTTGTTCAGGTGTCCCTGCGGGTCCAGGTCCCCATAGCGGACTTCGATGGGATGGAAGAAGCGAAATTCGGACATGGGACAGATTATAAGGTAAAAGTAAAAAGAAAAACGAAATGAGCGGGAATCGCCTCATCTCGTTTTCTTGTTTACCTTATTTTACAGCACTTTTTACTTTTTACTCATTCCTTACCGACAATACCTTGCCAACCCCTCACTGTCATAGAGAATAATATGCCCCTCCGCATCTGTACCGATCCAGCCCTGCGATTTGAAAGCTACCATCACCTGGTTGACTCGTTTGCGCGAGGCTCCCACCAGGTCGGCGATGTCGCCCTGCGTCAGCGCGATGGGGATGCGGATTTCGCCGTCCGCAACCGGGCGTCCGTACCGTTCGGCAAAGGCCAGCAGTTGACGCGCCACCCGTCCGTACACGTCCAGCGTGGCCAGCGCCTGGATGAGCTGGTCCGAGAGCCGCACGCGCGCCGAAAGGATGCGCACCAGATTGCGCGCTACGGGCGGGAATTCATCCAGCAAGTAATGGAAGGTCTGCTTGTCCATCCACAACAGGAGCGAGTTCTCCAGCGTCAGGGCACTGGCTGAGCGGCCGATGCTGTCGATCAGGCTCATCTCGCCCAGCAAATCACCTGCCCCCAAAATCGCCAGGATCACATCCCGCCCGTCACCCTGCTCCACATGGATCTTGACTGTCCCGTGCAGGATAATGTAGACTGCCTCACCCGGCTGCTCGACTGTCAGCACATTGGTCCCGGCCGGGAAGGCCCGCCGGTGCGCGCGCTGCGCCACCCAGTCCAGTTGGGAAGGTGAAAGACCCTCGAACAATTGGATATCCGCCAGCAGGTTGCGCGTGTCGTCCTTTTTGATTTCAGCCATCTTGAGCATATTTTACCCTCCCTTCCTCGCTGAGCGGAGCGACCAAAGGGAGAGTAGCCGAAGCGCCGTGTTTGGGAAAAATCAACTCCATCCCCTCATACGCTGCCAGTGAATGCTCGAACCGTGCCCGTGCCTCGCGCTCGATCTCATCGATTCTGCCATCCTCATAGGCCGGGTCATGATGGAACAAAACCAGTTTTTCCACCTTTGCCGCGGCAGCCACCTCGCAGGCCATCGTCACAGTCGAGTGCCCGTAGCCCTGCGTGGACGGAAAGCCTGCCAACTGGCCGCGATAGTGCTCTTCGCTGTATTGCGCATCATGGATTAGCAAATCTGCTCTGTATGCAAACTTGACCAATCTTCGGTCCGTGCCGACATAGCCTTCTGTGTCTGTCGCATACACAACCGACCGGCCGGACCACTCCACGCAATAGATGTAGACTCCACCCGGATGTGCATGCGAACGATGGATGCGGACGACCAGCGCCTCATTATCAAACTCCGTGTCTGCCTCCCCTGCGGAGACGATATCTGCTACCCGGACCCCGCTCCCGTCCCAAACGATGACCTGCGTCTCACGCAATGAGTGGATATCCTTGGCTGAGGCCATTTCGCGCAGTCCCACCGGGAAGGTGACTGGTGATTGGTTGGCCTCCAGCACAGACTCTAGCGTTTCCGGCGAGACGCCCGGTCCAAAAATGTGCAGCCTGGCATTCGACAGATACGCCGGGACAAAGAACGGGAAGCCCTGTGTGTGGTCGTGGTGTAGGTGGCTGAACAACAGGGTCGCCCCCAGGGGGCGCTTTTGAGCGGCAGCGCGCCGGGCAAGGTCGCGGCCCAGGGGGATGATGCCAGTCCCGGCGTCCAGGATGAGCGTTCTGTCTCCCGCAGTGATTTCCACGCAGGCCGTGTTGCCTCCATATTTGACCGTCCCCGCGCCAGGCGTTGGGTGGCTTCCGCGTACTCCCCAGAATTTGACCTTCAAAACATCAGACATGGCGTCACCTCCGTCTCGTGTTACGCTTTTATTATCCTCGCCGTCCATTTTTTCACAAGGAAATATTTCCCAGGGGGAGTGGGAAGTTTGAGGAAAGATTCCTCGCTGAGCGGAGCGACCAATGGGAGTGAAGTCGAAGCGCACCTGATGAGAAGCGCTCAACTTAATAGAATAAATGTGCTATACTCTAACTATGCAAGTTATTCGTTCATCCGATATCGGCAATTACCTGTACTGCCGCCGCGCCTGGTGGTACCGCAGGCAGGGATTCGAATCCGAAAACCAGACTGAGCTTGCCAGCGGTACGGAACTACATCGGGTACACGGGCGAAAAGTGCTGGCTGCCGGACTCTATCGTTCATTCGGATTCGTGCTCTTGCTGTTGGCGCTGGTTCTACTTGTGGCCTACTGCACCACGAATTTACTTTAACTTGTCTCATAATCAATAAATCAGGGCGTGGGGTGTTGTGGACG
>DAOTXM010000213.1:0-5241 GCA_034435215.1 Anaerolineales bacterium | reverse complement strand
ATACCGCACTGGTCTACTCCGTCATGCTCGGTGTCGCGCTGACCGCACATCGCTTTCAGCGTCCTGATCTCGCTGGCTCACGTATGAAGGTGCTTGCCATTCATGCGCCCGCTTGAATTACCGAATCCTCTCTTTGTATAATGAAAATAGAAGCCTGGTATTGGCTTCACAGAATCCGGAGCAGATTTGGAATCTTCTCACAACACCATCCTCATCGTCGATGACGTCGAAGACAATCTCGAAATATTAGGAGATTTGTTGACGTTTAATGGGTACAATGTGAAGTCTGCCCAGAGCGGGGAAGCGGCGCTGAAACGGGTGCAGGCTGATCGTCCGGATTTGATCCTGTTGGATATCTTGATGCCGGGGATGGATGGATTCGAGGTCTGTACCCGCTTGAAAGCGGATGATGACACCAAGGATATTCCGGTCATTTTCGTCAGTTCGATGACGGATATCGATAGCAAGGTGCGAGGTTTCAAGGTCGGGGGTGTGGATTACATCAACAAACCATTTCAGCATGCCGAGATATTGGTGCGCGTGAATACGCATATCACCTTGCTGCGCCTGCGCAAGCATTTGGAAGAACAAAATGCAGAGTTGGAACGACTGGCCAACACGGATTACCTGACCAATCTATATAATCGCCGTTGCTTTTTCCGAAGAGCCGAGGAAGAGTTCGCAGAGGTTGCCCGTAGCGGGACTCCGATGTCGATCACATTGATCGATTTGGATCACTTCAAACGGATTAATGATACACACGGTCACCTTGTTGGCGATCGTGTGCTGGTTCACATGGCTCAACTGATCCGTTCACACTGTCGCGAGAGCGACGTGGTTGCCCGCTATGGCGGCGAGGAATTCATCATCCTTCACCCGTCGCTGGACAGGCAGAATGCATTTCGGGTGGCTGAAAGAATCCGAAAGGGCGTAGAGGCTACGCCATTTTTGCATGAAAGGCATGAGATCGGCCTGACGCTCAGCGCCGGCGTTGTGGATACCCAAACAAGCAAAGTTTGCCAGCGCATCGACGACGTGCTTGCATTGGCTGATATCGCTTTATATCAAGCGAAGGATGCGGGAAGAAATCGAGTGGTTGTTTTTGAGGGGCAGGATTATTCGTAAGCCAAGGTATCACGCACTGTTAATCGGGAAGCCCGCTGTGCCGGCAAGGCACTGGCTAAAGTGCCGATGATCGAAATGCCGATCAGCCAGGCGATGATCCCCGTCCAGCCATAAACGACCCGCAAGGGATTGCTGAATAACAACACACCGACACCCGTGGTCAACACCGCTGTAATGGGAATCGAAAGCAAGATGCTGATGAGCCAGCTGATCAACCCGATGACCATGCCTTCCACGATCACAATACTCTGAATATCCCAATTGGAGGCACCAATGGCGCGCATCACGCCGATCTCGCGCGTGCGTTCGAGCACATTGATGCTCATCATACTCATTAAGCCCAGCCCGCCAATGATGGCAATCAGAGTTGCCATCGCCAAAAAGAAATAAGCAAAAATATCGAACAGCCCGGATACGCGCTGGATCTCCTCTGCTCCCAAAAGCGAACCACCCACCCGAATCCCGTAAGCGGCATAGAGCGCGCGCAACTGGTCATTCACTCTCCTTTGCGTGGCTATATCGTGATCATTCGTAATGATTCGCAGGGAATGCACATTCCCGGTCTGATTGGTCAACTGGCTGATGTATTCATAGTTGACGTAAATCAAGGGGTTGCCGCCGGTTTGCATAAAACTGTAAACGCCGATGATCTGCCATTTCGACTCTTTTCCGTCGATCTTGATCGTCAGCCAGTCGCCAAGTTTCGATTCGGGGAAGACCCGTAGGAAATAGTTCCCGACAACAATTGCATTCTCGTCGCCCGGCCTTAACCACCTGCCCGAGCTGATGATCGGTTTAATCAGATTCGATGTGGATGGCGGTGCCACGAAATTAACCTGAGTCCCTTTGTCGTCCTTATTGCAGATGACCGTCCCATTGAATTCCAGCCAGCCTTCTACCTGCTCCACACTCGACACACTTTCCGCGATGGCGGCTACTTTCGAGAAGCGATACGCGCGGTTGAAACCAATATTGATATCCGAGAGGTAATATCCCCGAAGCTCGTCGATGACGTTGTAGAATGAAGCCCATAAATTATAAACAGAAATGAAGATGGCTCCAGCGAGCACAAGAGTAAACAATGTCAGTGCAAGGCGCGCTTTGCGCCGGAAAGCGTTTCGCAGGGATATGCCAATCGGGCGCGGGATCAGGAGGTTGGTTCTGCTCACGGAAGTGATCTTTGGTTTTGCGTTTCCACCGATGCCATAATCAGTAAGCGCCTCGCGCACAGTGACGCGCACACTGTTATACATGGGCAACAAGGCTGCCAGCAACGGAACCACCAGAGCAACGATAATCTGTTGAACCAACGTGGAGGTATAACCTTGATATGGGTTGGTGTAGAAATTCAAGTATTCCGCCATGCCCTCGCCGATCATCCTTGCCGATGTATTCGCTAGAGGCACGGCCAGGATCAACGCGCCAAGCCCAAAGCATAAAATCAAGACCGCATACATCCCAAAGATTTGCAGTGTCCCACCGCCAGTTGCCTTCATAATCCCAATCTGCCGGGTATGCTGACTCATCAGTGCAGTAATGGTGTTGACGATCAGAAAGCCGCTCAACAATACGGTCAGCCAGCCTAATATGCCCATGACGAAGAAGATACCCTGGGTAATAGTGTATGCATAATGATGACCGGGCTGGACAATAAAAGTCGATGTGACGGTCACACCGCTCCGTTCGAGGCGTTCTGCGACGGACTGCGCCACCTCGGTAACGTGTTTTTGGTCTGTGGGATTTTCAGCAACGCTGACTGCCAGCGCGTTATAGTCCGAGGTGTTGCCGAGCCATTCCATCGTCTTTGGGGTAACGTAAGCATCGATGATTTGTGTCTGGCTGTAGGGATATCCGGCCGCCGCATGAACGTATCCTGCCAAGCGCAATTCGCGTTGTTTACCATCGTTGAGCTCCACGGTGATCAGGTCACCGGGTTTGTAGCCAAGCGAAGCGGCATTCGAGTCGATCAGGACTTCCTTGTTGCCAAGAGGGGAAATGCTCGATTCGTTTTTGACGGGCTTGAGCATATTGACGGTCAGGTAGAAGGGATTCTCGATGGCGGTAAGTTGAATGGAGATCTTCCCTCTTTTTGGGTGGATCACAAGCGCGGTGGAGATGGAACGCCCCTCCACAGCGTCCACACCCGGCACCTCACGCGCGATCTCGACACTATCGTCATCCATCGGGTAAGCATAGACTGTGGCCTCGGAGGGGCTGGATGAGAGAAAGTCGCTGTCCATGCTTTCGATCATGAACTGGTTCAAATTGCTGACGAACCCAACACCAGCGGTGCCGACCAGAATGGTGAGAATGGTCAGGAATGTGCGGGTCTTGTTGCCCCAAAAATCCGCCCAGACTTTTTTCCAGCGGCTGCTCATGCTGCTACTCCTCTCCGCTGGATGTTCTCCTGCTCACGCCGGTCTGCATAGTGATGGAACATTTCTCGCGTGGCCTCGGATTGATTCAACAATTCTTCAAACTGGTTATACCCGATCGACAACACCTCAACCGCTCCCGCCTGCGAGGCGCGTGCTGAAGCCCGGCTCCGTCGGTCGTGGAAGAACTCCATCTCGCCAAAGTACTTGCCTGGTCCAAGCTGGACAGCAATTACTTCCGATTGATTGGGGCGTGGCAGGACGATTTCCACTGTGCCCTTGGTCACGATATAGAATGCGTCTGCGTTCGTGCCTTCCACAAGGATCATTGCGCCTGCGGGGTATGATTGTTTCCGGGCAACATGGGTGGCATGCAGCAATTGCTCACGCGAAAGAGCTGGCATGACTTTTGCCACATACTCGTTGACGATCTCGCCGTCTGTGATCAGCGCGGTGCGGTCGGTACGTTTGGCCAGGCCACTGTCGTGCGTGACGATGATTATCGTTTTGCCCTGCGCCACCAGGGTCCGGAATAATTCGAAGACGCTGTCAGCTGTCTTGGAATCGAGGTTCCCGGTCGGTTCGTCTGCAATCACGATGGGTGGATCATTGGCGAGGGCACGTGCGATGGCAACACGTTGTTGTTGTCCACCGGAGAGGGCGGTGGGGAGTTTGTAAGCATGTTCAGCCAGCTCTACCATCTCGAGCAATTCGAGGGCACGCTTCTCCCTCTGGCGCATGGGATAAGTGTGGCAGAAGTCCATCGGCAGCATGATATTCTCGATGACCGAGATGGTGGGGAGGAGTTGGAAGAACTGGAATACGATACCGAGGTTCACCCCACGCCAGCGCGCCATGCGGTTTTCGTTCAGTTTGTGGACAGCCGTACCGTTGACGTAGACTTCACCACTGGTGGGGCGGTCGATGCCGGTGATCATATTCAGCAGCGTGGATTTGCCGCTGCCCGATTTGCCAATGATGGAAACGAACTCACCGGCTTCGATATGCAGGTCGACTTTCTTGAGCGCCGGGAAATCCCCAACCGCCGTCTTATAGAATTTATCGATCTCATGCAGGTCGATGAGCGGGCGTTTCCCGTTGGAGGCGTCACTCTGCTCCTCGACTGCTTCATCCTTTGTAAAGGGTACGGTCCACATAGGTACCTCGTATTCCTTGCTCTGAGAGAACGCTCTTACTCGGTGAACTTGACGACGGCGGTCATGCCCCAGCGCATGCTGGGCAGGGACTCGGTCAGTTCGACGGTGACTTCGTAGACCACATCGCCCTGCTTTTCGGAGTAGTTCTGTCCGATCAACTGAACTTTGCCGTCCAGGGTTTCATCCGGGATGGCATCCAGGGTGATGGCGACTGCCTGGCCGATGGTGATGTTGACCACATCCAGTTCGGTCAGGTCGGTGGTCTTGACGATCCAGCCGGAGAAATCCGCGACGCTGACGGCGATCTGTCCCGGGGAGACGGTTTCGCCGGTCTTGACCTTCAGGCCGGCCACGGTGCCGTCGAAGGGGGCGCGCAGTTCGACGTCCGCGAGGGCGGCGCGGGCAGCCGCCAGGTTGGCGCGCGCGGCTTCATATTGCGCTTCCGCCAGGGCTTTCTCGCCGGCGTCGCTGCCGCTGGAGAGAAGATCGTATTCCTTCTGGGCCTTGGCCAGCTCAGCCTGGGCGTTCTCGAGATTGGACTCCAGGGTGGCCCACTTGATGGCTTTGTTGTATTTGGCCCAGGC
>DAOTXM010000212.1:0-36035 GCA_034435215.1 Anaerolineales bacterium | reverse complement strand
CCCCCCCCCCCACAACCATTTTTTCGGTTATTCCTGGTTATGAATGTGTATCAGTAATGCAACCTTGCGCTGTAATGCTAGAGAATACGGGGGATATTTTACCGCAGGTGGTGATCTAAACCGGGATTGTCCTAGGTCATGTAGTCTTCGGCCTTCAAGATTCCTGCAAATGCCCGATCTGCATCCGCAACAGCTTTTTTGCGCCAGTCTTCTGCGGCAGGGTTGAACAGTTCCTCGAAATCAAGTTTTACCCGCTTAGTCAGGTTAGCACTGGTCGCGCCCTGCCAGTACAGGCGGTTCTCGAACACCATCGCGCGCGGGCTGCCAATTTGCCCGCGCAGATCATCGCCCAGGGTGCCAAATTCAAAAGAGGTGGCGTATAGTTTCTTTTCCGGGAATTCGTGCTTGCGCAAGGCATAAATATAATCGATCATGTCACCTCGAATGGCATAGAATTCTTCCGGGTTGGTTGCCACGACCAGGGGATAATCGAATTTCTTTTCGAACTCCCGAGAAGTGGTCATTTCCAGCACAGAATTGACCAGGCTCATTTGATAGCGCGGTCCGTAGCCGGTGTGCATATCGAGGTGCAGGATCTGGTCATAGGTGCTGAAAGCCTGATGATATAACTCAATCAGTTTTTGTGTTTCTTCCTGGTAGTTTTCGCCGCCGTAGTAGAGACCACGAGGATGGCGGTATTGCCCGAGGAGCAAATTTTGTTTAAGTTCGGGCAAACCCTTTATGAGTGCTTTCCAGACCAGGTTTATATAAAAATCAAGGTTACTCAAGGTCAGGTTTTTAATCGGCTTGACAGGGTTAATATAAGCATACAAAAAATCATAGCCGGGATTAAAAGCTGGGTCGAAAGCCTCACCCCATAAGAAGGTTCGGTTGAGATCGACGTTATTGGCGTTGACGCGGCGGTGGTGCTTCATCCCCCAGGGATTGATCGCATGGACGAGCAGCAGGCCTGTCGTCCGGGGATCGAGGCGGGGAAGGAACTTTTCGATAAAGCGCTGCTGCATGGCCGAGCCGACATACCCTTCGATGCCATGTTCGGCTGTCGTCAGGATCAGGACTTTTTCGTTCTTATCCAATGCTTTTGAATGAATCCAGTCGATAGTCAGGTCTTCGTCACCTGAAATGCGGTGATGTGACAATTCCGCCTTGGGCCATCCTCTTCGAACAACCGCTAAATTCTGGCGAAAGCGTTCGCGGGAGGCTTCGTAAGTTTCCGGAAAGAGGGTGAGAATGTTTTCCATAGTTCTCCCTTAAGAAAAGTAGGGTTCAAGTTTATATTCGAAATAAGTGGTCTCACAGGCGCGCCCTCGACCAATCCAGGCGTGCAATTTCTCCAGTTGAATAATGATGCTGAAAACGGTTACGGATTCACTTCCATGTTTGCATATCGAGGCGGGATAACCGGCATGATCGGCCAGCAATTTCTGGAACAGTTCTGGCGTCAGGTGACCGTAGTTTTCGTGCAACAGGCGCATGGCACGGTTGTGACGGTGGACGGAGTTGCCGATCTTGCTGCGGTCGGCTTCGAATCGTCGCATGACCGGGCTGATGTAATGATTGGCATGTGCCAATATATCATCTTCGATGTAGATGGGTTCACAATCCGTCGCTGAGCCTTCCATACTGTAGACCTCGCCATACGCATCGGCCAGCACATTGTTGTAACTGGAGGCGCGTTGCGGCAACAAGCAATGGGAGATCGCTTCACTGATGTGCCGGGATGCAAGGATTGCGCGCACGATCAGCAAGCGCGGCACACCCGGCCGAATGTCGTTTTGGTCGAGCTGGTTGCCTGTCAGGCTGATCCCGGCGGCATTGAATCCCGCGCTAATGGCGATCCCGCCCGGGGAAACGCCCAGGATTTCTGGCTCATCACCCGCCTGGAATTTAAGCAAAACCAAATTCTCCTCGACCTGGGGCAGCAGGTCGTTGGTATGCGCGATCAACGTAGAGCCGTCTAGTGTAGCCCGCCCGAGGGCGGCCATATCGGTGCAGCCGCGCCAGGCGATATCGTCCCATAATTCCTCGCACATGGACAAAAAAACCTCATCGAAAGGCACATCTGCGCCCTCGGCGATCCCCTCGATTTCTTCTATGTAATTGGGATAAATCTTACGGCTGAAGTCCTGGTAGCGTTTACTTTGCCAGAGCATCTCAGGCCATGCAATCCCTTCTGGCAATTCTTCGCGCAGGAGCGCAAGGGTATTTTGAATTTGCGGGCGGCAACCCTGCCCGATTTGCTGTCCAACCTCGCGGTAACTGCCACGCGCCGCGATCATAGGGATGGGATTCTTCATCTAGCTTCGCTTTCATTATCACACTTGGAATAAATACGATTGTATTTCGCTCTTTCTCCGGCGTCAAATATCCAGGCTGATGGTGTGCATGCAAAGGTTATCAGAAAGTACCGTGAAAAGGGGGCGTGCATCGCACGCCCACCCAACAGGTTGTCGCTGATATGTTTTGCGTGCACACTCCAGGCTTTTATAGAACCGGATTTACCATTTCATGCTAAAATGGCTTATCGGTCAAAAGGTATCTTTTCAAAAAATCGGGGTGCGGGGATTTTCCTCCCCTTTTTGAGAAGATACGGCAAATGCAAGAATCGCTTGCCAGTCGGCTCAAGAGGTCATCTTGGTCTTCACTGAACGCGCATCCCAACACTTGCGAGAATATATCGAACGTCAGTTACCGACGTTGAACGCTCCCGGTGTTGCCATCGGACTTACCCATCGTGAGCGGGTTTTGTACGTGGGCAGTTATGGACTGGCGAACCGCGAAACAGGGGAAGCAGTCACTCCCGATACTCTTTTCGAAATTGGTTCCATCAGCAAATCTTTCGCCAGCATTATCTTGCTGCAATTACAGGAGCAGGGGATCCTTGATGTCAATGACCCCGTAAAAAAGCACCTCCCCTGGTTCGAGGTTCCATCTGAATTCGAACCCATTACGTTGCGCCATCTGATGAGCCATACCGCCGGGATCGTCACCGGCAGCGATGAGACGGTTTCGGCGCATACCGAAGTCTGGAACCTGCGTTACACCAAAGCCACCGCACCACCGGGAGAAATGTTCCACTATTCGAACAGCGGTTATAAAGTGTTGGGTCTGGTGCTGCAATCCGTACTGGGGCAGGACATAGCAGAAATCCTCCGCGAACGCATCCTTGCACCGCTTGGCATGGACGCAACTTTCCCCGTGATACGTACTGATATGCGTTCCCGCCTGGCAACCGGTAACAACCCTTTTTATGATGATCGCCCCCTACCGCCCGGCGGATTGCTGGCGCCGGCCACCTGGTTCGAATCGGATACAGCCGATGGTTCGATCTGTTCCAACGCCGAAGATATGTGCCGGTATATCCAGGCATTGCTTCAACATGGCAAGGGCTTGTTGACACCACAAAGCTTCGAGCAACTGATCGCGCCGGCCATTTCAGTGAATGATGATGCCCACGAGGGGTATTACGGGCTGGGACTGTCCATCCAAGAGTTAGATGAAAAACGTGTGATCGGTCACAGCGGTGGCATGGTTGGTTATGCGGCCGACATGCTGGCCGATCTAGAAGCCGGACTGGGCGTGATCGTGCTTACCAACGGTCCATCCGACCCGAAAATTATTTCCCGCTTTGCTTTGAAGCTCTTGCGCGCCGCTTGGAACGGAGATGAATTCCCTGATGCGTATCCTGAAAAGAACGAAGCAAGGGAGGAGTATACTGGAACGTATGTCCATGATGGGAAATCGTTCGCACTCACATTCAGAGATGGGCGCATCTATCTGGACTTTGAGTCTGCTACCTTTCCCCTCGAGCCGCTCGGTCCCGACAGGTTTATCGTCCCCCATCCCGCTTTCGAATTGTTCCCGCTCCAATTCAGGCGTGAAAATGACCGGATAACGGAGGCAAGCCACGGCGGGGAAAGTTACGTCCGCACCGGGATTCAGGGAAAACCAGCCTTGGCGAGCCCTGCTGAGTGGCAGGCCTATCCCGGACATTATCGCTCCCACAATCCTTGGCTGAGCAATTTCAGGGTCGTATTGCGCAAAGGCGCGCTGGTCTTTATCGATCCAGCTGGGGAAGACGAACCGCTATACCAGCTCGAACCCGGTCTGTTTCGAATCGGGGAGGATCCTCGTTCACCAGAGTTCATCCGTTTCGATGTGGTCATCGATGGCAAAGCCATGCAGGCCATTCTTTCAGGAGGTGTCTATAGCCGGACTTTTACGCCATAAAACAAATAATAGAAGCACACTGATGCGTATTTCACTCGATTGGGCCTGACACCCAATCCCGCAATACCCCTGGAGGAGAAACCATGAAATCTAAACTAATGACCTTGGTCGCCCTGCTGGTTGTTATTGTGCTGATGCTTTCAGCGTGTGGCGGCGGTCAAGTGGCGACGGAAGTTCCCGCGCCGGCCGAACCGGGCGCAGCAGAGCCTCAAGCACCTGCTGAAGCGCCTTCCAAACCAGCCGTTGTACGTATTGGGTACGCTGGCAGCCCGGATACACTGAATCCGGGGGCGGCTGTACTCTCAGAGGCTTACCTCATATTCGAATTGGTGTATGACACCATCTATGACCTGAACCTGGATGGCACTTTCTCTCTCAGCCTGGCAGAGAGCGCTGAGGTTTCAGAGGATGGCTTGATATGGACTTTCAAGCTGCGCGACGCCACCTTCCATGATGGCACACCATTGACAGCGGAGGATGTTGTCTTCTCGTATAACCTGTACGCCAATACAGAAGGTTATCCCTGGATGGGCGATTACACAACTTATTTTGAAAGCGTGGAGGCGCCTGATCCAAAAACGATTGTACTCACTCTGTCTGAAGCCATACCCAACCTGGACAGCCAACTGGTGTTCCTGTATGTCCTGCCGAAGCACATCTGGGAAAGCCAGGATCCGGTCGAGTTCGAGAATGAGGAAATGATCGGCAGCGGCCCGTTCAAGATGGTGGAATACAAACAGAACGAGTTCGTTCACCTGGCGGCCAACAAAGATCATCCCCAGGCGCCCAAAATCGATGAAGTCATCTTCCAGACCTTCGAAAGCAATGACGCTCTGGTGCAAGCGATCAAGACTGGTCAGGTGGATATGATCACTGAGTTCCCAGCAACATCTATCGACAGCCTGCGGGCTGCCGAGAATGTCGAAGTGGTCACTGGCGCACCATTTGCCCCCACTGTCTCAGACATCATATTCAACCAATGCTCGCCTGAAAATTGTCCGGAAGGCGATGGCATCTGCTCCGGTCACCCATCCCTGCAAGACCGTAATGTGCGTCTGGCACTCTCTCATGCGACCGACAAGCAGAAGATTATCGATGTGATCTACCTGGGCTTGGCTTCGCCAGGCACCACCCTGATTCCTGACGGTCTGGGCGTTTGGTATAACGAATCAATCAAGGACTACGAATTCGATGTTGCCAAGGCTAATAAAATCTTGGATGATGCCGGGTATAAAGATACAGACGGAGATGGCGTGCGCGAGATGCCGGATGGCACCAACCCGCTTGTCTACCGCTTGAACTGGCCAAGCGATTCAATCGACGGCCCACGTCTGGCGGAGCTGTTGAGTGAGATGTGGAAACAGGTTGGGGTGAATGTGGAACCCCAGGCTATGGATCCGGACGCATTGACAGCTGCCTGTTGCCCGGCTTTCGATTTCGACGTCATGCTGTGGGGCTGGGGCTCAGATCCGGACCCGAACCTGCTTCTGAGCGTCATGACCACAGCTGAAATCCCCACCGGCAGCAGCGAAACCGGTTACTCCAATCCCGAGTTCGACGAACTTTACGCTCAACAAGCAATCGAGCGCGATTTCGAGAAGCGCAAGGAACTGGTCTGGAAGATGCAGCAAATCGTCTTCGACGATGTAGTTTACATCATTCCGTATTATGACCCGGCCCTGCAGGCCTATCGTACTGATCGCTTCACTGGCTGGATCACAGACCAACCAAAGGTCGAACTAGCCGATCCGACTTCTTTGATCGTCATCGAGCCTGTGAAGTAAAGACATTCCAAAAACCATGAGGGTGGTGGGGAAACTTGCCACCCTCAACCCATTATTTAAAGCCATCCTGGGCCGTCGTTGCGCTTGGTAAGGCAAAAGCAATACGACCTGCCGATTTCTGGAGCAGCCGTGAAACGACAACAATATCTCATCAGGAAAATCAGTTGGTCGATCTTTACGATTGCGTTTGTCCTGGTCTTGAATTTTTTCCTGTTTCGCATCCTGCCGGGTGACCCGGCGCGTTCCGGGGTCCACGATCCACGCCTGAAGAAAGATGCCATCGAAGCGATCCGGGTGCGCTACGGGTTGGACAAACCAGTTATCAACTGTATCGAAAAAGTGAATCCGGTCGTGTTTGGTAGCTGCACTGTCAACCCGCTGGAAACGCAGTTTTTCATTTACGTAACCAACCTGTTCAAAGGGGAGATGGGCATCAGCTATCACACCAACAAACCCGTGGCAGACATTTTGGTGGAACGCATCTGGAATACCATCTTGTTGATAGGGGCGGGACAAATCCTGGCAATAATCTTTGGAGTTATTTTTGGTATCTTTGCTGCCTGGAAAGCGCGCACGACCATTGATTATGCAGCCCTCCTAAGCAGCCTGCTGGCCTGGAGTCTGCCAACATTCTGGCTGGGAATCATCCTGTTATTTTGGGGTAGCACACACGGTCTGCCGATTGGCGGAAAAGCGACGCCCGGCATGTCCAGTATGCCGTGGACGGACCAATGGGCAGACATTTTCAAGCATATGTTATTACCCACCCTGACCTACACCATTGTTTTCATGGGTGAATACATGCTGATCATGCGCTCTAGCCTATTAGATGTGCTTTCCGAAGATTACATCCTGACCGCCAAGGCAAAAGGGCTGAGCACATTCCAAATCCTGAAAGACCATGCGCTCAAGAACGCCATGCTGCCGCTGGTGACGGTGATCGCCATCAACCTGGGATTTACTGTGGCCGGCGCACTGCAAATCGAGACCGTCTTTTCGTGGCCGGGATTGGGCGGCGCGATCTACGAATCAGTCAACCGGCGCGATTTTCCGGTTCTACAGGGGACGTTCCTGCTCATCGCGGTCAGTGTGATTCTGGCCAATCTGATTGCAGATCTTACCTATTCTTACCTTGATCCACGCGTCCAGTCGGAGGCTTAGCATGCAAGCTCAAATCATCGAAACCAAAGCCCCGGCAAAATCATCTCCTTTCCTGGAGTACTGGAAGACGTTCAGCCGCAACCGCATGGCGGTGGTCGGGCTCGTGATGTTGGTGGCCATCGTGGTGGTCGCTGTGTTTGCGGAACAGATCGCACCATACGATGTAACCACATCCGCAGACATCACCAGCAGGGACATTTACAAGCCTCCCAGCGCGGAACACTGGTTTGGAACGGATGACGCAGGCAAGGATGTCTTCTCCAGTTTTGTATACGGTGCACGCATCTCACTAACAGTTGGCTTTTTTGCAGCTTTCATATCCATCTTTATCGGCGGGGTGATGGGTATCGTGGCGGGCTTCTATGGCGGACGGGTGGAAAACTTGTTAATGCGCTTCACCGATGTAATGTTGGTCATCCCGGACCTGCCCTTGATGGTAGTGATCGTGGCCATGACCAAGCCCAGTTTATTGAATATTATCTTCGTGATCGGCTTGCTGGGCTGGACCACCACCTCGCGCATCGTCCGCTCGCAGACGCTTGCTGTGAAGTCGCGCAAGTTCGTGCTGCGTGCGCGGGCCATTGGCGCCGGGAACTGGCATATCATCATGCACCATATTTTGCCGCTGGTAATGCCGCTGTTGGTGGTGAATGCTATCCTGGTGATCTCCCTGGCGATCCTGAACGAAAGCACGCTTTCATTTTTAGGGTTAGGCGACCCAACCGCGCTTTCCTGGGGCCAGATGCTGAATTTTGCCTTTGGGCGCGGCGCGATGTCCGCGGGGGCCTGGTGGGCGCTGGTCGTGCCAGGGCTGGGGATTGTGTGGGTGGTGCTGGCGTTGACCCTGCTCGGGCATGGACTGGAGCAGGTCCTGAATCCAAGGCTGGAAACCCATCATTTGATGCCGGGCAGGCCGGTCATCCAGAGTGAACCGGGGGAAGCGTTACAAGTTGCCAGAGAGGGAAAACCAATCCTGCTCGAAGTCCGTGACCTGTCCATCCACTACGTGACAGAAGGAAAACCACCCGCGCGGGCTGTGGAAAATGTCAGCTTTACGTTGCACGAAGGCGAGTTGATGGGGTTGGTCGGTGAAAGTGGCTGCGGCAAGACAACACTCATGTTGGCGTTGCTACAACTACTGCCGGCGGCCGGGCAAATCGTGGGCGGCAAAGTGCAATTCATGGGACGGGATGTGACCGCCATGAGTGAACAGGAACTTGCAGATGTGCGCTGGAATGGCATTTCGATGATCTTCCAGGGAGCGATGAATGCTCTCAACCCGGTGCGTACGGTTGGTGATCAGATCCGCGAGGCAATCATCAAGCACGTAGCCATCCTGCCGGGCGACAAGGTAGATGAACGCGTGGTGGAATTGCTCGACCTGGTGGGTATCGCCGCCGATCACAAGGAGCACTTTCCACACCAATACTCCGGTGGTATGCGCCAGCGGGCAATGATCGCCATGGCGCTGGCCTGTAACCCGCAGGTGGTGATCGCAGATGAGCCCACCACAGCTTTGGATGTCATGATCCAGGCGCAAATTTTGGAGCTGCTGGACAATTTACGCAGAAAGCTGGGTCTCTCGATCATTTTCGTTACGCATGACCTGGGCGTGGTGGCCGAAATGTGCGATTCAGTGCTGGTCATGTACGGCGGCGTGACGGCCGAATACTCGGACGTGGACACGATTTACAATTCCCCGCGTCACCCCTACACCCAGGAATTGCTCAAAGCTTTCCCCGATCTATCCAAACCTGAGAAGCGTCTCGCCTCCATCCCCGGTTACCCGCCGCGTCTGGATGCACTCCCCCCGGGTTGTCGTTTCGCACCGCGCTGCCCTGTTTCCATAGAGCGTTGCCACACAGAGCAACCCGCCCTTCACAGCTTGGACAAGCATCATGTTGCCAGTTGCCATCTGGTCGAGGGATCATTATGACACAAGAATACTTCCTCGAAGTGCAGAGCCTCAAGAAATACTTTTTAGCCGGCAAACCCAACCTGTTCAGCCGCAAGATCAGGCACGTCCACGCTGTGGATAACGTCAGCCTGGAACTGGAGCGGGGTGAGGTCATCGCGCTGGTCGGCGAGAGCGGCTGTGGCAAGTCCACCCTGGCGCTGACCCTGATGGGACTGGAAAAATCGACCGAGGGGAAGATCATTTTCGAGGGCATGGACATCACCCATGCCGACGAAAAGGCGCAAAAGCTATTGCGCCAGCGCATCCAGATGGTCTTCCAGGACCCGTACGAGTCGCTCAACCCCACCCAGACCATCGAGGAGATCGTGGCCGAGCCGTTGGTGGTGCATAAGATTGCCGCCAATCCCGAGGAGCGCCGGGACCGTGTAATACGCGCCATCGAGGATGCCGGGCTTAAACCAGCCGATATCTACCTGCGCCGTTACCCGCACGAGCTTTCCGGCGGGCAACGCCAGCGGGTGGTCATCGCGGGAGCGCTCGTCCTGGAACCGCACCTGCTGCTGGCCGACGAGCCGGTCTCCATGCTCGACGTTTCCATCCGCGCCGAAATCCTGAATCTGCTGGCCGACCTGCGCGTCACACGCCAGATTTCCATCATTTTCATCACACATGACCTCGGGACGGTCGGTTATTTCGCCGACCGGGTAGCGGTCATGTACCTGGGGCGTATCGTGGAGATCGGCAAAACACGTAATGTGTTGGAGGATCCGCGGCATCCCTACACCAAGGCGCTGCTCTCGGTCATCCCGGTCCCCAACCCGCGCCTGCGAAGGGAACGCGTCATCCTGCAGGGTGAGACGCCCAATCCGATCGATCTGCCCAGTGGTTGCCGTTTCCACCCGCGTTGCCCCATTGCAACCGAAGAATGCCAGCGCAACGATCCACCTTTTGTGGAGATTGTCCCGAAGCATGCAGCAGCCTGCCTAAAAATCTAGCCGCGAGCATCGACAATGATCGAAATCGAACGCCTTTTGCGTGTCCCTCACATCGACCCCGAAGGCAGTTTTGACATTTCCCCGGACGGGACACGAATTGCCTTCGCCTGGAACGTCACTGGCCGTTGGGAAATCTACGAAATGGACCTGAACGCTTCGGATGAGCCCCGGCTTGTCTCCGCTGGCGTGGGCGGGAAATTTGCCCCCAGGTATTCCCCCGACGGTTCCCGCCTGGCTTATGTCGTGGACTTCGATGGAGGTGAGAACTTCCACCTTTTCGTTCACAATCGGAACACGGGCCGACACCACGACCTGACACCGACCATCGATTTTGCCATCCAACGCAACTTCTGCTGGTCACCAGATGGTTCGCAGATTGCATTTCTCGCCAATCGATCCGGTTGTTTCAGCACCTATGCCATGCCCGCAAGCGGCGGCGATGCCCGTCTGCTGCTCGACAACGGCTTTCCAGCCTGGCTTGTGACCTGGTCGCCGGATGGCCGTCACCTGGCTGTGATGAGCGAAACAAGGGGACAGGATTACAACATATTCATCATTCCTCTCGACAGCAAGGATCCATTTCCAATAACAGATGCAAACGAACCGCTCAATGCGCACAATCCGGCCTGGTCAGCGGATGGCGCGAAACTGGCATTCCAGTCCGATGCCCGTAAGGGCTTCCATCAAATCGCCATTTACGATCTGGATACACGAAACGTCTCGTGGCTGACAGACGGGCTGACTGATTGCCGTTTCCCGACCTGGTCGAAAGATGGTTTGCGGCTGGCGTATACCCGTGCGCAAGGAACTGCGGATCAAATTGTTATCCATTCGTTAGGAGGCGAGACCAAAACATTCCAGGTCGAAAACGGTGTACATTCCAGGCTGCGTTTCACCCCTGATGGCAAGTGCGTGGCTTTGGCCTTCAGCAGCCCGCGTCACCCGCCTGATTTATGGGTATTTGCACTTGAATTTGGAGAACTCCGCCAGTTAACAAATTCACTTCGTAGTAGCGACTTCAGCCGCTTAAGAGCGACTTAAGTCGCTACTACAGTCGCTACTACAGATTTTGTCATGCCGGAAGAGATCACCTACCCCGGCTTGGATGGCACGCCCATCCCCGCGCTTTTGTTCAAATCCGCAGTCGCTGGTGAAGCCACCCCTGCAGTGATCGTCATCCATGGGGGACCAGGCTGGCACTATCAGATGGAATGGTATCCATTCATGATGCACCTCGCCAGCCGCGGCTGGACGGTGCTGGCGCCCAACTATCGCGGGTCCACCGGCTACGGGCGGGAATGGCAGCTGGTGAACCGCTTCGATCTGGGCGGCATCGATACGGACGATGTGGTGGCCGGGGCGCATTATCTGCTGGATCATGGCCTGGCTGACCCAAGACGTATTGCCGTCACCGGACGCAGTCACGGCGGCTACCTGACCATGTCTTGTCTCACGCGCTATCCCGATTTATGGTGTGCCGGGTCAGCTGTGGTGCCTTTCCTGAACTGGTTCACCGCCCACGAAAATTCCCGCGAGGACCTGCAGCACTGGGATCTGCAAAACTTCGGTAACCCCAAAGATAACTACGATCTATGGTACGAACGCTCGCCGTTCTTCTTCCTCGACCGGGTACAAGCTCCCGTCCAGTTGATTTGCGGCGAAAACGACCCGCGCTGCCCGGCCAGCGAGTCCACGCAGGCGCGGGATAAGCTGCTGGAATTCGGCAAAGAGGTCGATTTCCATCTCTATCTAGGCGAGGGACATGCCTTCCTGAAGACCGAAAATGTGGTAGATGCCGAAGTGCGGCGGGTGAATTTCCTGGCAAAAGCGCTTGAGTATAAATCCGTTGGTTGAGTAGGCGGTGGTGCTCCGCCATCTCGCCCGTCCTGGCTGTCCGGGCCGGGGAAACCAACAGGCAGTTTGAATGCCTGAATATGTGGTTTCGATACGCCCTCGGCTACCGCCTCGGACTACTCAACCACCGGTTTAATTTTTCCCTGGAGGAAGATGTGAATACCCTGAAAATATTGAGCGATGCAGAAGTCGAAAGCCTGCATCAGGCGACATTACGAATTCTGAACGAAATCGGCGTGATCCTGACCCATCCTGGCGCGCGCCAGATGCTGACGGATGCAGGCGCAAAGGTCCAAAATGGACGCGTCTGCCTGCCACCCGATCTGGTCGAATCCTGCATCGCCAAATGCCCGCCACAGGTCACTGTGTGTGGGCGCGGAGGGACAGTCAAAACCCTGGGTGACGGCTCGCTGAACTTCCACAACCTGGGCGGCGCACGTGATATCCACAATCCCGTCACGGGAGAACATCGCTTCGCCATCCTGCAAGATGTGCGCGACGCCACCCGCCTGCTGGACGCCCTGCCCAACTGCAACACCATCACCCCCTTTTTCACCCCCTCCGATGTGCCGGGGGAACTGATGTCGCTGGCCATGTACCGCCATGCTATGCCCTTCACCACCAAGCCGCTGCAGGGTCCCGGGGTACAGACCGCTCCTGAAGTGCGGTTTGCCGTGAAAATGGCTGAGGTACTTGGCCCGCCAACCGAAGTGCTCACATTGAGTGTCTCACCGGTCAGCCCGTTGTCCTTCCCGGACCACGAAGTCGAGGCCATGCTCGAAATCGCCCGCCAGCAGATCGCCTTCGCGCCATTACCCTGCCCCACCGCCGGGACGACCGCCCCGTTCTCTATCGCCGGGGCCATCGCCCAGCAGGCTGCCGAAGTGTTGGTCGCACTGGTGCTGGCGCAACTCGTGGAGCCCGGATTGCCGATGATTTTCTGCGGGCGGTTGGCGATGATGGAACCGCGCACCGGCATCTCGGTCTGGGGCGGGGTCGAGATGGGACTCGCCTCCGCCGGGACCGTCCAGCTCGGTCACCGTTATGGACTGCCGGTCAACGTCTACGGCTTTTCAACCAACGCCCATACGCTCGACATCCAGAATGGCTTCGAGCGCGCCCTCAACGCAGTCATCCCAGCCCTGGCTGGCGCGGACGAGCTTTCCGGTATCGGAGAGATGGAAGCCGGCGTCTTGAGCACCTACGCCCAGATGGTGGCAGATAACGAGTTCGCTGCCAGCATCCACCGCGCCCGGCGCGGATTCCTCGCTGATGAAGACGCGCTGGCCGTGGATGTCATCGCGGCGGTGATGAACGGTCCGCGAAACTTTCTCGGTCAAAAACACACCACCCGCTACCTGAGAGGCGGCGAAGTGCTGCTCACGAAATTGGCCGAGCGCAGCAGTTGGGAGACCTGGGAGCAGGGCGGCCGCTGGGGTCTCGCCGAGCAAGCCCAGGCGGAGTCCGAACGCATCCTGCGTGAGCATCAGGTCGAACCGTTAAGCGATTCTCAAGAGAAAGCATTGGACGAGATCATGTCCGCTGCTGAAAAGGAATTGGTGAAAGCATGAACCCAAAAGAACGTCTGGATGCCCTATTGTCCCTGCCCAATATCGATGATGAACTTTGGCCGCAGGTTTCGCGTGACGGGCGCTGGGTCGCCTGGACCTGGTTCCATACCGGCCCGGCGGCGGATGTCTTCGTTGCACCCACTGACGGTTCCACGCCACCCATCCGCCTGACAGACACGGACCAAAATACGATCCTGGTTTCCTGGACGCCAGACAGCCAGGCTGTGATCGTCGCGCAGGACCAGGACGGGGACGAGCGCGTGCAGTTGTTTCGCGTCGATCTCGCTTCGCCCCGGACCCTGAACCCGCTGACCGAATCCGAGCCAAACTATTTCATCCGTGGCGGGACCCTGCACCCCCGCGAAAACTGGCTGGTCTACGGCGCAAACGTGCACCCGGAGAGCGGCGAAGAGACGGAAGAGACCTGGATCTACCGGCATGACCTTTCCAGCGGGGAACGCGCGCCGCTGGCGCAACCCCAAAATGGATGTTACACCGAGCCAAAACTGAACTCCTTGGGGACGCACATCCTGTACACGCGCGCCGACCGGCATCCGGCCGGTCGGCAGATCTGGCTGGTAGACATCGAAGGAAAGGCTGACCGCGAACTATTCAACTTCGGGGATGCGCTGAAAACCTTTGCTCACTGGCACCCGGACGGGAAGCGCGCCCTGGTTTTGGCGGAAACGCCCACGCATCATAAACTCGGAATTTGGGAACTGGGTGATGCAGACGTGCATTGGTTGGTTGACGATCCCTCCCGCGATATCCAGAAAGTTTTTGTGCCCGAAAACTGCCCGGAAGCGGTGATCGTCGAAAACCGGCAGGGACGCATTCGCTGTTCTTTTTTGGATATCGAACAGGGAAGCGAAATCCCTCTTCCCGCTGTTGCGGGGAATCTGATCCCGCTGGCGCCTCTGCCAAACGGCGCATGGCTCGGTTTCTATTACAGCGCCCGCCAACCCGGAGATATCGTCCATTTCGAGCGCGAAAATCCGCAACCGGAGAAGTTTGTCAGTCTTACGCGCGTCTGGGAGCGCACCTCCCTGAACCGCGAGCAACTTGCCCCGGTCACCGATTTCTGCTGGAACTCGGTGGATGGCATGTCCATTCACGGCTGGCTGTACCGCCCGCACGGCGAGGTGCGCGGAACAGTCGTCTATGTGCATGGCGGGCCTACCTATCACAGCCCGGATTATCTCAACGCGGAGATTCAATTCTTCGTCAGCCAGGGTTTCAATGTGTTCGACCCAAATTACCGCGGCAGCACTGGCTACGGATTGCCCTTCCAGAAGGCTATCCTGGCGGATGGCTGGGGTGGTCGCGAGCAGGAAGACATCCGCACTGGAATCGAAGCATTGATTCGAGCCGGGATTGCCCAACCCGGAAAAATCGGTATCACGGGTACGTCATATGGCGGCTACTCGTCCTGGTGGGCGATCACCCATTTCCCGACCGAAATCGTATCCGCTTCAGCTCCCATCTGCGGCATGACTGACCTGGTAGTCGACTACGAAACCACCCGTCCGGACCTGCGCCCTTATAGCGCCGAGATGATGGGCGGCACACCGGAACAGGTTCCGCAGCGATTTTATGAGCGCTCTCCCCTTCACTTTGTCCAGAATATCAAGGGTAAGCTGCTCATCGTCCAGGGCGGGCAGGATCCGAACGTCACCCCGCAGAATGTAGAATCTGTAGTAAAAGCGCTCAACCAGCATGGAATTGCCTATGAAGTGCTCAATTTCGAAGACGAAGGGCATGGCATTTATAAAGTAAAAAACCAGCGGAAACTTTATCTCCGGCTGGCCGAATTTTTCGAAAGTGCGTTTGCAATCTAGGCCAGAGTGGTTGGACGCTGAAAACGTTGATTTTCCCGATTTCTGTTCTACTACAAATAATCACCCTGATGTTACATTGAACGCCTTCTCCGCGGCAGCGACTGTGGCCTGAATATCCTTGTCCGTGTGCGCGGTGGACATAAATCCTGCTTCGAATGCCGATGGAGCGAGATACACGCCGTTCTCCAACATCGACCGGAAGAACTGGCCGTAACGCTCCTTATTCGCCAGCTTGACCGCGCTCCAATTCACTGGCGGGACTTCGCTGAAGAAGGTGGTAAACATGGTGCCGACCCTGGTCTGCTGGATGGGGATGCCCGCAGCTTGCGCCGCCGCACCGATCCCGGACGTCAAGGCTGCGGAGGCTTTCTCAAGTCGGTCCCAAACCCCGGGCTCTTTCAGCAGGTCCAGCGCCGCGATGCCCGCGGACATAGCCAGCGGATTCCCGGAGAGTGTCCCAGCCTGGTACATCGGGCCAATGGGAGCGACCATTTCCATAATTTCGCGCCGGCCGCCATACGCACCGACAGGCAATCCGCCGCCAATGACTTTACCGAGCGTAGTCAGGTCGGGAACGATGTTGTAAAGCGCTTGCGCGCCATTGAGATGAACGCGAAAACCGGTCATCACCTCGTCGAAGATTAGCAATGCGCCTTCGCGGCTCGTAATGTCACGCAGTCCTTGTAAAAATCCACCCACGGGCGGGATAACGCCCATATTGCCTGCCACCGGCTCGACGATCACCGCCGCAATCTGGCCGGGATTTTGCCTGAAGAGCGTCTCGACCGAATCAAGATCGTTGTAGATGGCGACCAGCGTATCGGCAGCCGTGGCCGCAGGGACACCAGGCGAATCGGGCAGGCCGAGTGTCGCCACGCCGGAGCCGGCCTGCACCAGCAGCATGTCGGCGTGACCGTGGTAACAGCCCTCGAACTTTACGATCTTGTCCCGTTTGGTGTACGCCCGCGCCAGGCGCAAGGCAGACATCGTGGCTTCCGTGCCCGAGTTGACGAAACGAATCATCTCGATATTGGGCATGAAGTCTATCACCCGCCGGGCAAGCTCAAGCTCGAGCGGGCTGGGTGCGCCGTAGGAGGTTCCCATCAGTGCAGCCTGCTGGACAGCTTCGACTACCTTCGGGTGGGCATGGCCGGTGATGAGCGGTCCCCACGAAAGCACGTAGTCGATGTAGCGGTTGCCGTCGACATCATAGAGATATGGCCCTTCGCCCCGCTCGATGAAGAGCGGCTGTCCGCCCACGGCGCGGAAGGCGCGCACGGGCGAGTCCACACCGCCGGGAAGCAGTTGCTGGGCCTGTTGGAAGAGTTCGATAGATTTCTGGATGTTCATAGTGAATCCTTTTTTTCAAACATAAAGGGCACGAAAATCATCAAGGTTTTAGCTTTGTGCCCTTTGTTTAAGAATTCGCTCCACAGCCAGCTCGCCGGAGTGGATGCAATCGGGAATGCCAATGCCTCGGTAACCATTGCCTGCCAGCGCGAGACCGGGATATTTCTCCAGTGCAGTATCGATCCGGGCCAGTTTCTCGGGATGACCGAGATTGTACTGCGGCATGGCGCTTTCCCAGATAAACACACGGCTGACCAGCGGCTCAGCAATGATGCCAAGGGTCCGTCTTAGTTCATCCCGGGCAAGTTCCAGGAGTTCTCCCTCACCCCCGGTCTCTCTCCCGCTTGGAGAGTAGAGTTCCTGCCCAGCGCGACCGACGAAGACACGGATCAGGGCATATCCTTCGGGGGCGCGGTGCGGAAATTTGGTCGAAGTCCAAGTGCAAGCCAGGGCACGGCGTCCTTCGCGGCGAGGGATGACATAGCCGTAACCGTCCAGCGGGCGGGGCAGGTCGCCCTGACGATAAGCAAGGGTCACAGTGGCGGTCGAAGCATAAGGGATGCTTTGTAAAACGGTAGCAAGTTCAGGGTCGAACGAGGCGAGCAGGGAACCGGCCACGGGAGCGGGAGTCGCAAGGATAATGGAATCTGCCTGAAGGATATCACCAGAGTCGAGCGCCACATGCCAGGTGCCGGATGTCAGGTCGTGTTGCGCTACAGATTTTACAGCAGTATTGAGTTCTAATGTTACGCCATCCGCTTTCAGAACATTAACCAGCGCCTCGACGATTTCGACCAGGCCGGTGATGGGGGTCAGAAATGCCGAACGTGATCCTTGCGTAGACCCTCCACGGGCAGCCAACTGCTTGCGCATCTTGAGTGCACCGCGGGCAAGCGAGCCATATTTGTGTTCTAGGTCTTGAAGGTATGGAAAGGTAGAGCGAAGCGAGAGCTGGTCGCCATTGCCAGCATAGATGCCAGACATAAGGGGCTCAATTAAATTCTCGTAGGCCTCCCTCCCGAGGCGTCGGGAGACAAAATGGCCTAGGCTTTCATCATGATGACCGTTATGGGCCGGGAGCAGAAAATCCAACCCCATGCGGACTTTGCCAGGCAAGGAAACAAGCCGAGATTTCAAGATGGAAGGGATGTTCGTGGGAATCATCAATGCCAGACCATCGGGCAGCGGCCGGAGTTGGTTTTTGTGCAAAACATAGGTGTTCTTCTGATGGGGGTTGGTGCCATGCAGGCGGTTGGCCACGCCAAGCTCCTTGCAGAGCGCCACGCCCCAGGGCTTGGTAGCCAGGAAGGTGTCCGGTCCGCCTTCGATGATGAAATCCCCATCTTCAGATGGCACACGTTCGGTGGCGATTTTGCCGCCCCAACGGGAGGATGATTCCAACATTGTGATTCGCGAGAAGTGCGAGGTACGGAGTGCGAAGTACGCGGCGGAGAGTCCGGTGATGCCGCCACCGATGATAACGATAGAAGATGGTAAATGCTCCATAGTTTATAAATGTGGCGCTTTCCATTTTTTGATAAATTTGGCAAAGGGCGGTTGGATTTTCGTTCCATTGAAAGGGAACCAACCCAACTCTGCACGGATAGCCTGTTCCTTGAGTTCGGTGGAGCCCCAGATCAAGGAAGCCCCAAAGGCACCCAAGATAGCAGATCCCCAGTCCGACCGGATAAATAGCGAGCTAAACAAAACCAGTGTGCCCAATCCCATCACGTAGGGCCACCATAGATAGCCAAAGTAACGCTCGCCGCGGATGACCCAGACGAAACCGAGACCGATGATTAGGAAGGTGATGAAGCCGAGGATGATTCCAAAAGAGTTCATAGTAATAAGCAAGAAGTGACCAGTAATCAGTGTCCGGCAACCAAGTGGATGGCCTCCCCTGGGCTCACTTTGCGACCAACAGGGTCGCGCTTGAGCATATCTAACGTGGTAGCAGAAGGGTGTGTGGCCAGGATTTGGGCATGGCGTGGGTTGTCCGGATTGGCAGGGGCGTGTCCCCTTTTGATGCGCTTTTCCTGACGAGCGAATTCGAGGGCGTCCCAGAGGAGAGTGATGCCGAGGATGCCAGAAGCAACAGACAATGGACGGTTGCCAGTAGACAGTGAGTAGATTTCGAGGGCAAGGCCGAGAACAAGGGCAATCACGATGGGCGGCCAGAGTCTTGTGATTTTGCGTTCGATAGCGCGCACGGAGACGTGACCGAGCCAGATGCCGAGGAAGGCAGAGATGGCTGCGATGAGGCCAATGGGATTAATTTGCATGACTCACCCCTGGGTTCTCTCGCGATGTAGAAGGGAAAATTCGTGAACAATTTCCACTGCCGCTTTGACATTCTCTTCCGGCGTATGCTGGAGAATGCCATGGCCAACGTTAAAGATATGACCTGGGCGGCCTTCAGCGCGGCACAAGACATCATGGATGAGTTTTTTCATAGCGGGGACGGGAGCGAACAGCGCCACCGGGTCGAGGTTACCCTGCACGGCTCGATCGTGACCGATGACCTGCCAACCCCGATCGAGCGGGACACGCCAGTCGAGACCGATCACGTCACCACCGGCCTGGCGCATGAGCGGGAGCAAAGTCGCCGTCCCGGTGCCAAAGTGGATGACAGGGACGCCCGTTGCCTGCGCCGTATCTAATACTTTCTTGGAATAGGGCAAGACGAAGGTTTCATAATCCATCGGACTGAGCGCGCCAACCCACGAGTCGAACAGTTGCACGGCCTGCGCCCCGGCGCGAATTTGGGCAGTCAGGTATTCAGCCAACGCTGTGGACAATTTGTCCATGAGAGAGTGCCAGATTTCGGGGGCGGAATACATCATCAGTTTGGTGTTCTTGTATTCTCGAGAGCCTCCGCCCTCGATCATGTAAGAGGCGACCGTGAACGGAGCGCCGGAAAAACCAATCAGCGGCGTATTAACGAGTTCGGTTCGGAGCAGGCGTATGGCGTCCATAACGTGGGCAAGCGTCTCTTCAGGATGAAGCGGGCGAAGTGCGTCCACATCGGCTTGAGTCCGAACTGGGTGGTGGATCACAGGTCCTTCGCCTTTGGTAAATCCGAAATCTACTCCTAGCGGATGAAGCGGAAGCAGGATGTCGGCGAAGAGGATAGCGGCATCCACGTCGAAGGCGCGCACGGGCTGCAGGGTTACTTCGGCAGCGAGTTCGGGTTGCTTGACGATTTCGAGCAAGCTATACTTCTCACGGATAGCGCGGTACTCGGCCATGTAACGCCCGGCCTGGCGCATAAACCAGACGGGGGTGGTATCGACAGGTAGGCGCTTACAAGCGCGAAGGAATCGCGAGGATAGCTCAGAAAATGGGGAATGATGAACAGCGGGTTCAGGGGTGGTCATAGATTCGCTCTGCTCACTAACACACATGCTGGGTCGCTTGCCAAATAATCGCCGGTGACGCCGTAGGCGCGGCCGCGCTGGCCGCCACAGACATCCCGGTATTGGCAGACTCCGCACGGGCCTTTGAGTTTGGAGTAATTCCGCAGATTTTTGAAGATCGGATGGTTGCGATAAACATCGACCACATCATTTTCGCGTACTAAACCAGCCGTAAGGGGCAGGAATCCGCTGGGTTGGATCTCGCCGATGTGCGAGATGAACAGGAAGCCATTGCCATCGTTGACGCCTTTGGTCGGACGGTTCAGACCGTCAGCGTACTGGAAGCCCGCGCCCTGGAAGGTGACTGGCTTGTCCCCTACTTCGGCCTTCTTACGCTCAATGGCCACGCGACGATACATCGGGGCAGCCGTGCCTTTAATATCGAAGGGAGCATTCTGCGATAGGTCGTATAACCAGTTGAAGACCTGCTCGTGTTGCTCGGCGCTGATCATTTGCGCGACCATCGCCCGTCCGGTAGGGACCAGGAAAAAGACTGACCACTGCACCGCGCCAACGTCTTGGATGAATGGCACCATCTCATGCAGGATATTTACATTGTGTTTCGCGACAGTTGTGTTAACCTGGACACTCAAGCCGACTTCTTGCGCCCGGTACAAGATGTCCATCGTACGCTTCCAAGAGCCAGGAACCTTGCGGAACTCGTCATGGACCTCTGGCCTGGGCGCATCAAGCGATAGCGCAACCCGCCGGATGCCTGCGTCCCGCACTTGTTCGAGACGCTCCCTGGTCGGCAAGGCGGTAGCGGTAGGGGTTAGCGAACAGCGCAGTCCTTTCTGGGCAGCATAGGCAATCAGATCGGTCAGGTCGCGGCGCATCATCGGGTCGCCGCCGGTGAATATCAAAATCGGGCTGTTGCCAAAGTCCGCGAGGCGGTCGATCAAGGTAAAAGCCTCCTTGGTGGAAAGCTCACGTGGATCGGGCCGGTGCTGGGCATCTGCGCGGCAATGGACGCAGGCATAGGCGCACGCACGCGTTACTTCCCAGGCAATAGTAAAGGGAGCCTGGTCGAAGTCGGCATGAACCATGCGGTTGTTTTGGTATTGTCGTTCAGCGGCGGCGCGTTTCGATAAATGAACTGGCAACGTCATCGTTACTCCTAAAATTTCATGTCAGCGCGAGGATGCGAAGCATCCGTGATGGTCTCCTCAATCTACAGGAAATTGCTTCGCCCTCCTTCGATTGCATCACAACGAACGCGGCTCCGCTCAGGACGGCCCGCAATGACCTCTGGTTATTTCAACCACCTCGCTGCATCCAGCGCATGATAGGTAATGATCAGATCTGCTCCGGCACGCTTCATGGCAGTCAGCGTTTCGAGCGTGACTTTGGCCTCATCGACCCAGCCGTTCTGGACGGCGGCCTTGACCATGGCATACTCGCCGCTGACGTTGTAAGCTGCCAACGGCAGTTCAGGGAAGGCGTCTCTCACGGTGCGTATGACGTCCAGATAAGCCAGCGCCGGCTTGACCATCAACATATCCGCGCCTTCTTCTACGTCCAGGGCGGCTTCACGTAGCGCTTCCCGGACGTTGGCGGGATCCATCTGGTGAGACTTGCGGTCGCCGAACTTGGGCGCACCTTCGGCCGCCTCCCGGAACGGACCATAGAACGACGAGGCATACTTGACCGCATACGACAAAATCGGCAGCGTCTCGAAACCGGTCTCATCCAGCGCCCCCCGAATAGCCGCCACCATGCCGTCTATCATGCCCGAGGGAGCGACGATGTCGGCCCCACATTCCGCATGCGAGACGGCCACCCTGCCGAGCACTTCCAGGGTTGGGTCGTTGAGCACGTAACCTTCGGGCAGGGACGGTTGAAAATGCTCGCCCGTGTTCAGGATGCCACAATGTCCGTGATCGGTGTACTCGCATAAGCATACGTCAGTTACCACGATCATTTCAGGGAGTTCGCGTTTGATGGCGCGGACAGCCTGCTGCACGATGCCATCCGGGTCGAAGTTTTCCAACCCGACCGGGTCCTTCTCCAGCGGGATGCCAAACAGGATGACCGCCGGGACACCCAGGCTTGCTGCGCTTTCAGCTTCCCGCACGGACTCGTCCACGGAGAGCTGGGATATGCCGGGCATAGAGGCGATCGGCGTGCGTCCCTGGCCATGACGGACGAACAACGGGTAAATCAAATCACGGGCGTTTAGCTCAGTCTCGCGCACCATGGAGCGCAGGGCTTCTGTCTGGCGCAAGCGTCTCGGTCGAGTAATCAGAGATCGGCTTGCCCTGGACTGCTCCGGAAGGTTACCTGCAACCTGTTTTATGGGATCAGTAAAAGTCATCTTACCTCCTACACACCCTTGCTTAGCAATTCAACAAGTCCCTCAGTTGTATACTCTTCCGCCGCAAAAACGTCAGTAAAGCCCGCTTCCTGGGCGGCTTTTTGGGTGATCGGGCCTATGCAAACGATCTTCGGATTCCCTGGTAATTGCAAAGGGTCGAGTCCTGCCCGGCAAACGATCTCGACAAAATTCTCTACTGTCGACGGGCTGGTGAACGTGACCGCATCCACCCCGGACTTCAGGGTTGCCAGCCCCTGCTGATCAGGTTCCGCCGGAACGGTCTGGTATACAGCAATTTCGTGCGCCACGCCGCCTGCCGCCAGGATCGCTTCAGGCAGAGCCTTTCGGGCAATCTCAGCACGTGGCAGCAGCACCCATCGTCCACGCAGGTCACCCAGGCCGGGCAGGATGGCTTCCGCCACATACTCTTCGGGAACGAAATCGGGCGTTATGCCATGAGTTTCGAGCCGTTGAGCAGTTTTAGGACCGATGGCAGCGACTTTTACACTCTTCCCCACAGCCTCTCTCCACAAGGGAGAGAGGGAACCTGCACGTTCAAAGAACACCTCCACACCATTGACCGATGTAAACACAATCCAGTCATAGCAGCTTATTTTTGCAATCGCCCGGTCCAGGGCCACATTTTCTTCAAATGAGCAGATCTCAATAACCGGAAAAAATACCGGCTCGAAGCCAGCGCCGACCAGGGCGTCAGCAAATGAGTCGGCTTGGGAGCGAGGGCGGGTGATCAGTACCTTCATGGCAAAAGTTATCATTTTTCAGTGACCAGTTGTAGGATTTCGCCGGCTCCTTGAGATATTGCCTGTTGTGCAAGATCTTTGCCGAGGGCAACCGGATTAATCCCTTCGCCAGTCACTCTGATGCATCGTATGCCATCAACAGAAGCAACCAAACCTGTTAATCGGATAGCCGGCGATTGGTCACTGACTCCAGATGCAAAGGCTGCCACCGGCACGCTACAGCCACCGCCCAGGCTGAGCAGGAACTGTCGCTCGGCGGTCACCGCGGCGCGCGTGGGAACGTCCTCCAAAATAGACAAAAACGAGAGCGTCTCTTCGTCATCAGCGCGGCACTGTACCGCCAGCGCCCCTTGACCGGGAGCGGGTAGCATTACATCCAACGGTAGCCATTGGGTAACGTGGGATTCCAGTCCCAGACGGGTCAGACCAGCGCCTGCCAGGATGATGGCATCATATTGCCCGTCCAGTGTCTTACGCAAACGGGTATCCACATTGCCGCGTAGAGAGGCGGTGGTCAGATCCGGGCGAGCAAACAAGAGCTGGGCTGTGCGACGCAGGCTGGAGGTTCCAACCACAGATGCGGGGGGGAGGGATTCGAGAGTGTATCCCTCGGCTGAAATCAATGTATCCCGCACTTCGGCGCGAGTCGGTATACATCCCACCGTCAAGCCTTCGGTATTTTCGACTGGCAAATCCTTGAGTGAGTGCACGGCACAATGGACTGTGCCGGAGAGCAATTCGCATTCAAGTTCCTGGGTGAACAGGCCCTTGCCACCGATCTCGGGCAGGGGCTTGTCCAGGATTTTATCACCCTGCGTTGTAATGACCTTTTCCTCACAAACCAGCCTGGGATGGGCTTCCTGCAAAGCATTCATCACCCACTGGGTCTGCCAACGGGCAAGGGGGGACGGGCGGGTTGCAAAAATCAATTTCACCAGTAATCAGTCTCCAACAATCAGTCTCTGGTGGCCTGTACAGGGTCATTCACTGGCAGATAAGCCAAACAATGCTCGCGCCACCTGGGCATACTCGGGCCCTGCTGGGGTATTGGCCTGCGCACGCAGATGATTGGTGGGCACATCCAGCAATTTCTTGACCAGTGCCTGGGTCAGCGCTTCGATGCGGGCTCGTTCGGCCTCATTCAAGTCGGGCAGGTAGCGCAAGGTTCTATGCAGTTCAACCTGCCGAATAGCTTCAGCATGCTGGCGCAAGTCTGCGATCAGCGGCAGCATGTCCAATGAGTTGAAGTATGCCATAAAACTGGCCTGTTCTTTGTTTAAGATTGCCTCCACTTTTGGCACCTCGGCCTCCCGCTCGGCCAGGGAGTGTTCCAAGCGCGCGTGCAGATCGTCCATATCATAGACCCTTACGTTGGGAAATTCATTACAACCTGGGTCTATATCGCGTGGCACGGCGATGTCGATCATTACCAGCGGGCGAGATGGACGCTCCGCCATGATGCGGGCTATCATACCGGGATTAATAACTGTGTGGGGCGCACTGGTAGATGATACCAGAACATCAGCAACAGACAGGGCCTCCTCCATGCGCTCGAATGTAGATGCCTCTGCCTGCCATCGTTGTGCAAGCCTTTGCGCCCGTTCAAGCGTGCGGTTGAGCACCAGAATTTTCCCCACACCACGTTTGCGCAAGGCCTCGACAGCCAACTCAGCCATCTCCCCGGCACCTAAAATGACGATCTGCGCACGAGCCAGATCCCGGACGGATCTCTCCGCCAGCGAAGCCGCCAGCGATGAAACCGAAGCTGGATTACGCGCGATGCGCGTCTCCGTACGTGCGCGTTTTCCAGCATGGATGGCGCTCTGGAACAGGCGCGAGAGCAGCGGTCCACTGGATCCCGCGCCGCGTGCATGCGCAAAGGCGTTGGTCACCTGCCCCAAAATTTGTGGTTCGCCCAGGACAAGTGAATCGAGGCCAGCTGCCACTCGCAGCAAATGATGAACAGCTTGTTCATCGAGGTAGTGATACAGATGCGGGCAGAATTCCTCGACGGGCACCCCGCGCATTTCAGACAGGAGCAGGCTCAAATCATCCGGATCGAGACCGGCAGAAACAGCATAGAATTCGATGCGGTTACAGGTCGAGAGAATAACCAGTTCGCTACAAGTATCCCTCACCCCCCCACAACCCAAACGAGCTAGCGCAGCACGCAAATTATCTTCTGTGAAAGCCAGCCTTTCGCGCAGGCCGACCGAAGCGGTTTTGTGATTGATGCCCAGGCAATGGATATGCATGATTGACTCAAGTCCTGTCGATCGGGCCAACTATAGTGCAAATTTCGAGAATCTTCGATGGAGAATTGTAAAATATTTCATTAGCAACGGGTTAGAAATGTTGATCACCACATAGATTTATGACAATGCTCAGTGAGCTTTATGATAAATGACATGCACCTGTATTGGTGCTATTTCCAATGCGGCCTGGTTTCAATCGGTCATAAATTTGAACGCATACAACCCCAGAATATACGAACCCCAACCGAAACCGACGATTTTTCCTTTGCAGACCGCCGAGAGCAATGACGTGTGCCGGAACTCTTCCCGCGCATAGACGTTCGACAAATGCACTTCTACCACAGGGATGCCGATCGCTGTCACCGCATCGCGTAGCGCCACCGACGTATGTGTATACCCGCCGGGGTTGAAGATCACGCCGTCCGCCCAGGCGCGCGCCTCGTGCAAGATGTCGATCAAAACGCCTTCGTGGTTCGACTGCTGGCAAGTGACTTCAATCCCAAGTTCACGGCCTTGCTCGACCAACCGGGTATTGATTTCATCAAGTGCCATCGGACCATACACATCCGGCTCGCGCATACCAAGCAAGTTCAGGTTTGGGCCGTGTAAGACTAAAATTTTCACAAAAACCTCCTCATTAACGCGAATTACGCAAATGATTTTGTGGTAAAAATCTTCTCCAAATTTCGCATTTCCACTCCCACTTTTACCTCCCCGATCCGCACTGGCAATGCAAACCGGATCATGCCGGCTGCTCTCTTTTTATCTACACGCATCGCGCGGACGAGGTGCCCGCGATCCAGATATACAGGGATCTGGACAGGCAGGCCAAGTGCCATAAGCGTCCCTGCCAGCGCTTCGGACAAACCCTGTTCTGCCACTGTTAAATGTTCCGCCAGCCGCGCTTCGGCGACCATCCCAATTGCTACGGCCTCGCCGTGCAGCAGGCTGAATCCGCTGACAAGTTCGACCGCGTGCCCGATCGTGTGACCCAGGTTGAGCGCCGCGCGAACGCCCTTTTCATACGGATCTTCTTCGATAATTTTCACTTTGACTGCCATACCGCGCCGCACCACTTCCGGTAGACAGGCAATGACCGTATCCCAGCCTTTGGAGCACAAATCGAATAATGCAAGATCGGCAATCACGCCATGCTTGACCACTTCCGCCAGCCCGGCGCGCAGTTCCCGTTCTGGGAGTGTGGCCAGGGCGTCCGGGTCAGCCAGCACCAGGCGCGGCGGATGGAAGGCGCCAACCAGGTTCTTGCCTTCGGGCAGGTCGAAGCCAGTTTTGCCTCCAAGGGAGGCATCCACCATCGCTAGCAGCGTGGTCGGCGCAGCTACCCAGTTACAGCCACGCATATAAGTGGCGGCCACGAAACCAGCCAGATCCCCTACCACGCCACCGCCCAGCGCCAAGACTGTACTCTTGCGGTCTAACCCTGCATCAAGGCAACCACGCCATATAGACAGGACCGTTTCCAGATTTTTAAAGGCTTCACCCGCCGGGAGGATCAGTTGGTTGGTTCTATATCCTGCCGTTTGCAGGGATTTCAGAACTTTATCACCATAGCGAGGATAGACATTCTCATCACTTACCACTAAAACTGGTCCACCTAAAGCACGGGATTTCAGCAATTCGCCGAGCCGGTTCAACCCGCCTGCTTGCACGATCACATCATATCCCGCTCCCATGCTGCGCAAGTGGTAACAGCCTACCAGACGCTGGATTTCCCAGGCTACCTGCTCCGGCGATTGGGATGCGTTCACGCATTTGGAAAAGGAAGCATAATGTTCCCTTCTGCGCTCCAACAAGGCAGGCAGTTTGGTATGCAATTCACCGGTCAGCAAGGGGCGTTCGTTTTCATCTTGCGAGAGCCGCCCGATCAATGTGGGCAGGTCGGTTTCAAGGAAGATAACTTGCCCTGCAGCCTCGACCAGGGAACGGTTTTCGTTACGCAATAAAGCTCCGCCTCCCAAAGCAATAACCGCCTCTGGGCCGGAAACAGCCGATTTAAGGGCAGCAGTTTCCAGGTCCCGAAAGAACGATTCCCCGTTTTCAGTCATAAAGTCTGAAATAGGTTGTCCGGCTGTGCGTTCGATCTCGGCATCCAGGTCCAAAAATGGCAGGTTTAGATTCTTCGCCAGGAGTTTTCCGGTAGTGGTTTTACCTGAGCCGGATGGCCCATAAAGAAAAAAGTGCATGTTCACTCCCACCAGATGTGCGGATGGTCGTCCATGGGCAGGTCTTCCAAGCGGGTCTGCCGCAGGGTCTCGAGGCGCGGTTTCATTTCTTTTAGCGAGTCTCCGCCCAATTTCTCGATCAGCGCATCAGCCAGCACGAAGGCCACCATTGCTTCCAAAATCGGCACAGCGCGCGGTACAGGACAAAAATCGGAGCGCTCGTATTTTGTAAGGCTTTGCTGCCCGGTGGCCAGATCGACCGTCATTTGCGGGGTAAGCGTTGTGGCAATTGGTTTCATCGCGACGCGAATGACGAGCGGCTGGCCATTGGTCACACCGCCCTCCGTGCCCCCGGCGCGGTTGGTATCACGTGTTATATAATAAGAATTATGTAACCTGATAGGATCATGGACTCTCGTTCCTGGCAGGCGAGCGTTCTCGAAGGCATCACCGATTTCCACACCCTTCATGGCCTGCACAGACAATACCGCCTGCGCCAGCCGGGCTTCGAGACGGCAGTCCCACTGGGCGTAGGAGCCCAGCCCAACAGGCAGGTTCAGGGCGACGATTTCGATGATTCCGCCCAGTGTATCCTTTCCATGGATGATTTCTTCGATGCGGGCGCGCATCTTCTCTGCGGCAACGGGATCGGGACAACGCACATCATTCTCCTCCGCCGCCTCGAACCGGACCGGATAACTGCTTCCGCCAAAATCAGCATCGATCTCCCCGATAGATTTTACGTACCCACCGACAACGATACCGAATTGCGCAAGGAAATGCTTGCAGATCGCCCCTGCCGCCACGCGCATGGTCGTCTCGCGCGCAGATGACCGTTCCAGCGCGGGGCGCAAATCCCGGTAGCCATACTTGACTGCACCGGTCAGGTCAGCGTGACCGGGTCGTGGGGTCGTCAGCGGCTCGACTGCTTTGCCCTTCCATTTTTCATGGTCGGCGTTTTCGACTAGCATGGCAATGGGCGCGCCGGTCGTCTCCCCGGCCATAACGCCGCTTAGGATCCGGACAACGTCCTTCTCGATTTTCATCCGTCCGCCAGAACCATAGCCCTTCTGGCGACGGGCAAGTTCATGGTCGATGATGGACGCGTCGAGCGGCAGGCCTGCAGGCATCCCATCCAAAATGGCGGTCAAGGCAGGGCCGTGGGACTCTCCGGCGGTTAGAAAACGTAACGGCATTTTGGTCTCCTCGCATCAGCAAAAAGTGATCAGTGGACAGCTGCAATTAGAGCATCACGCGGTGGGGTATGGCCGGTCCAGATTTCGAAGGACAGGGCGGCCTGTTCGACCAGCATCCCCAGGCCGGTGGCGGCAGGGAGCCCGGCATTGCAGGCGTCTTTGAATAATTTTGTTTTACGTGGATTGTAAACGAGATCATAAACGAAAGCATTTTCAGGAAAAGCCAACCCATCAGGCCAGGGAGATGAATGGATATCAGGTGACATCCCGATAGAGGTGGCGTTGACAATCAGTGAGAGGTCTGAGGTTAGAGAGCAGATCGCATTGGGATGGTACTTGATATTCGATAAGCGATCATCGAAAATTGGAAATTGGGCGATGAGGTCTTGGGCCTGTTCAGGACAGCGGGCAGTGACAGTGACTTTCCAGCCGGAGTTGGCTAAGGAATAAAACACAGCACGCGCCGCGCCGCCTGCTCCAATCACCAAAGCCCAGTTCGTGTTCCTGTTTCTCCATGTCTCCGCGGTTAAAAACCTTCGCAAATCAGCAAGAAATCCGGGTGCGTCGGTGTTGTCACCGGTCAATTTGTCCTTTTGAATGAAGATCGTATTCACAGCGCCAATCGCTTTCGCTGTGGGAGTCAATTCATCTAATAATGGGATGACATTCTGCTTGTGCGGGATGGTAACGTTCAATCCTGTGAGTTCGCCGCTTCGGACGCGAGCCAGCAGACTTTTCAGCCTTTGGTGATTCTCAGGGTGAACAAGGAATAATGAATAATCTCCTTCCAAGCCACAGGATCTCAATGCCGCCTTGTGGATTTTGGGCGAGAGGCTGTGACCGAGGGGATAACCGATGAGCCCGAGTTGGAAATTCATTTGCCTCCCCCCGACCCTCTCTCAATCGGAGAGGGGATATATAAGCTTTCCAGAATGTTGAAAAAATTGGGAAACGTTTTCGAAACACAGCCGGGGTTTTCAATCGTAATCCCAGGCGCGCGCAGTCCGATTAACGAGAAAGCCATCGCCATGCGATGGTCGTTGTAGGTCTGTATGGTCGCCGGGCGAAAGTCATCGCATGGATAAATCCTCATGCCATCTTCGTGCTCGTCCACACGGACACCAAGGCGGCTTAGTTCTGTGCAGGTGGCATGAATCCGGTCGGTCTCTTTGACCCGGGCCGAGGCGATTCCACGGATGCGGGTGGGTGTGGAGGCAAAGGGCGCAATGGCCGCCAGGGTCTGGGCTGTATCGGGGATATCGCGCATGTCGACGTCGAGGCCGTGCAATTCAGTCGGGCCAGTGACCAGTATGCCGTGATCCATTTCGGTAACGATGCAACCCATTTGGACCAGCACATCGAGAAAAGCAATGTCGCCCTGCACTGATCTGCGCGAAATATTTTCGACACGCACCGTCCCACCGCAAATGGCCGGGGCAGCGAAGAAGTAGGAGGCTGCGGAGGCGTCGGATTCAATCAGATAATTAGAAACTGGAGAGTAGCGAGCGGGCAATACGCGAAATAAGTTGTAACCTTCTCGTTCAACAATGATACCAAAGTCGTGCATGATAGACAGGGTCATATCTACATAGGGTTTGGAATTAAGTTCAGTAGTGACTTCGATTTCGACGGGGGATTGTGCATAGGGGGCAACCATCAGCAGTGCAGACAGGAATTGGCTGGAAATGTTCCCGGCGATTTTTGTCCTGCCGCCTGGGAGTCCATTGGCTTGGATTTCGAGTGGCGGGCAAATGTGAGCAAAATGCGTATGCCTCAATTCGTAAGGGGTGTTCGCAGGTTCAATACTGGCACCCAATTGATTTAGGGCATTTGCCAAGTCCCCAATGGGACGTTCGCGCATACGGGCTTCGCCGTCAAGGAGGTAATCACCGTGCCCCAGTGTGAGAAAGGCCGCCAGGAATCGCGCTGCGGTGCCGGCATTACCGATGAAGAGTTCTGCGTGCTGCGCTGGAATGTGCCCACCCAGGCCGGCAACCGCCATGCCGGAATTTTCGGGATCGAGGGAAACCCCGAAGCCAAGGGTTTGCAGGGCACCGGCAAAATAGTGCGAATCATCGGAAAAGAGCGCGTTGGTGAGCGTGGTTATCCCTTCCGCCAGGGCTGCGATGAGCAGGGCACGGTTGGTCAGCGACTTGGAGCCGGGAAGACGGACGATAGCGTGGAGAGGATGAGAGATAGGGGTAATGAACATAAATCAGACCATTGATCAGTAACCAGTACCAAATTATCAATCGTCGGTTGTCAATCGTTGGTAGTGGCTTCGAGCGCTATCGAGAATCGTCTGAAGCGAATCGAAATTACCGGTGACGATAGCCGATTTAAGAACCGTGATTTGTGCTTGCAGACGATCGATGGAATTTAAAATGTTGTCACGGTTGGATTGCAACACACCCAGCATCATACTGGATGGGGTGCCTGCCAGTCGCGCTGTGGAACGGAATCCCGGGCCGATCAGCGACGCTGCATGTTCAGGAGTGGCCAGCGTTAGAGCGGACGAGAGCAGGTAAGGTAAGTGACTGGTGGAGGCAAGGATGTGATCGTGAACACCGGCATCCATCCAAATAGGATTGGCCCCAAGGGCTTCGACGAGTTGCAATGCGGCAAACCGGGCGCGCGAGCCAGTACGGGAAAGCGGTGTCAACACGAAAGGCGCATCACGGTACAGGAAGCGCTCAGCGTTCTCGAGCGAGAGTCGCTCACGCCCGCAAATCGGATGTCCGCCGATGGGGTCAAAGACCGCGGGCAGGGACTCGAGCGCAGCTACGATCGTCCGTTTAGAGGAACCGATGTCGAGCACAATGCACGGATGTTGGATATATTCCGGCAGGCGAACGATCCATTCCAAGATGGCAGGGACCGGACAGGCCAATACAACGAGATCGGTATCGGCCAGGATTCTGGCAGGATCCCCATCAGCCAGGTGGACGATCTCCTGACGGCGTGCAAGCTCGAGCGTAGCCTGATCCGGATCGTAAGCGCTCAGGTGCTGGCAGCGTGGCTTAAGGGCGAGCGCCAGGGAACCGCCCATTAACCCTAATCCGATGATAGCAATGCTGGCATCTTTGAGCAAAAAGCCAGGTTCGTCCATTATCCCTCACCCCAACCCGCTCCCAGTCGGAGAGGAAGCTTTGCGGTGGCAAGGCGGCGGCCCATGACCTCGGCAATTTGGCTGACTTGCCTGACCATGGCAGCGAACTTATCCGGCTTGAGCGACTGGCGTCCGTCGGAGAGGGCGTGGGCGGGATCGGGGTGGACTTCTACGATCAGACCGTCAGCCCCGGCGGCAACGGCCGCGCGTGCGATGGCGGCCACGTAGTCGAAATGACCGGTGGAATGGCTGGGATCGAGAAGCACCGGCAGGTGGGTCAGACTCTTGAGCACCGGGATGGCGTTGATATCGGTGGTATTGCGGGTGGCGGTCTCGAAGGTGCGGATGCCGCGCTCGCACAACATGACCTGCTTGTTCCCCCCAGCCAGGATGTACTCGGCGGACATGAGCAGCTCCTCGATAGAAGCCGAGAGACCACGCTTGAGCAGAACCGGGGTCCGGGTCTCGCCAATGACGCGCAGCAGGTTGAAGTTCTGCATGTTGCGCGCGCCAACTTGCAGCACGTCTACATACCTGACCATCAAGTCGATCTGCACCTGCGACATGATCTCGACCACCACCGGCAGGCCGGTCTGTTCGCGGGCTTCGGCAAGCATCTCGAGGCCTTCTTCGCCCAATCCCTGGAAGGCATAGGGGGACGTGCGCGGCTTGAACACGCCGCCGCGCAGGGCGTTGGCACCTGCTTCTTTAACAGCGTGTGCTGTTTCGATGATCTGCGTACGGGATTCGACCGCGCATGGCCCTGCGATGAGCGCTAACTCGTCACCGCCAACGGTAAAACCATCCAGCGGGAAAATGGAGTTCTCCGGATGGAATTGGCGCGAGGCAAGTTTATAGGGCTGGGTGATGCGCTGGACGGTTTCGACACCTTCGAGCACTTCGAACTGGTCGGTGGGCATGCTGTGGGTCTCGCCGATGGCACCAATGATGGTGGTTTCGACGCCCTGCGAGAGATGAACGGCCAAACCGACTAACTTGATTTTCTCGATCACGCGTTCGACGTCCTGGGGTGTTGCGGTAGGTTTCATAATGATCATCATAGTAAGTTCTCCTTTGTTCGGTGGTCGAGTAGCCGTGCAGCTCGCAGCAGGGCGTATCGAGACCAACGAAACACTTATGCGCGTGGAGCCAAATCCGGCCGCAGCTTGACTGCATTGCGCAGGTAGACGTGATTGATGGTGTGCTGGTCGCAATCAGTATTCCAATGGATCAACACACGGATGCACAACGGCAACCCGGCCGGCACGGGAATTTCGCGTGCGCACATCATCGGGACCAGATCCCAGCCCAATTGCCGGGCAGCCAGCGCCGGATAGGTCGAAGTGATATCGTCCGTAACGGTGAACAGCACAGAAGCCATATCTTCCGTCCGCAGGCCGGGATTGGCTGTCTGGATGGCTGTGAGCAATTCCTGGGTGACGACCAGCACCTGTTCTTTTTCGTCCGCGCTGACGGTCGTTGCCCCACGGAGGCCGCGAATTGGCATGGTAACTCCTTTTTCACCCTCATCTCCCGCCCCTTTCCCTTTCAAGGCGAGGGGGAAGCAAGGGAAACAAAAAGAGCGGGCCGTCTGGCTCGCTCTGATAAGATGTGCAGGAACACTGCTTACTTCTTAAGCGCCACGGACGGCAACCGAAGTCGGGAGCCGTAAAAATAGTAGCCAAAAAAGAAGCGCTGGAAGTTTTGCATATTGGGCGTTATTCTACGTAAGATGGACAAATGTGTCAAGCTTTATTCGAGGATTGACCTTGCCACTCGAATTTGTTTTGCGACAGCCTGGGGACTGGTGCCCCCAATGGCGTCTCGCCTCTCGACCGATTTCAGCGGATCGAAGACATCTTTCACATCCGCCTCGAACGGACCCAGAGCCTGCCACTCGTTTAACGGGAGCTGGTCCAGGCTGATGCCTTTCTCCGCCGCCGCTTGGACGGCTTTACCCACCACCCCGTGCGCCTCGCGGAACGGCATTCCCTTGCGGACGAGATAATCCGCCAGGTCGGTCGCCAGCACCGAGGCGTCTATCGCCGCCAACATCCGGCCTTCGTTGACCGTCATCGTCGCCAGCGCACCCGCCAGGACGGGCAAAATTGCCAAAAGCATATCGGTGGCTTGAAAGATAGGAACCTTGTCTTCCTGTAAATCCTTGTCATAGGTGGATGGCAGCCCCTTGAGCGTGACCATCATCCCGGTCAGCAGGCCGATCAACGTCCCGGCTTTGCCGCGCGCCAGCTCGAACAGGTCGGGATTCTTCTTTTGCGGCATCAGGCTGGAGCCGGTCGAAAAGGCGTCCGAGAGCTCGAAGAAACCGAATTCGGCGGTGGTGAACAGGATTATCTGCTCACTCAACTTGCTCAGGTGTACGCCGGTCATGGCGGCGCAAAAGAGATACTCGGCCACGAAATCCCGGTCGGAGACGGCATCGATGCTGTTGGGGGCGGGGGCGTCGAAGCCAAGCCCTTCGGTCAGGGCGATCCGGTCAATGGAGAAAGCGGTCCCGGCCAATGCGCCGCAGCCCAAAGACAGGACGGCGACCCGCTTGCGCATATCGGCCAAGCGGTCGCGGTCGCGCTGCAAAGCCCAGAAATGGCTTAGCAGCCAGTGCGCCAGCGTAACCGGTTGGGCACGTTGCAAGTGGGTGTAACCCGGCATGAGCGTGGACAGGTGCTTTTCGGCCAGCGACAGGAGCGTGGATTGCATTATATTAATGGCGTCATCCAGTTTCGGCAGGGTCTCCAGCATCCACATCCGGAAGTCAGTGGCGACCTGGTCGTTGCGGCTGCGCCCGGTGTGTAGCTTTCCCGCCAGGGGGCCGATCAACTCGCCCAATCGCCGCTCGATCGCGGTGTGGATGTCTTCGTCGGAGGCGGCCAAGGCAAAGGAACCGCTCTCGAATTCCGCCTCAACAGCCCGAAGTCCAGAAATGATCCGCCTGGACTCGCCTGCGGTCAGGACTCCGGCTCCGGCAAGGGCCTGCGCCCAAGCAACCGATCCCTGCACATCCTGCATCGCCAGTCGTTTATCGAATGGCAGGGAGGTATTAAGCAGAAAGGCTTGCTCGTCGAGTTTGCCGCGAAAGCGGCCGCCCCATAAGCTGGTCATCTAAACTCCTTGTCGCAGTAACGACTTTAGCCGTTCGAGCGCGACTGAAGTCGCTACTACACTAATCTCTCTTAAACCGTGAATAATCCGGCTTGGGCAGGTTCATGCCAGCGATGGGCAGGTTGTTGAGCGCCCGCACCTTGAGCGACAGGCCGTACAGGTGGATGAAGCCCTCGGCATCAGACTGGTCGTACACATCGTCCATGCCAAAGGTGGCGAAATCCTCGCGATAGAGGCTGAACTTGGACTTGCGTCCGGCGCTGATGATGTTACCCTTGAACAGTTTGAGCCGCACCGTGCCAGTGACCGGGCCCTGGGTGTTATCGACGAAGGCATCCAGCGCCTCGCGCAGTGGGGTGAACCAAAGACCATTGTAAGTCAATTCGGCATACTTAAGGGCAACAACCTCTTTGAAGTGCAGGGTTTCACGGTCGAGCACCAATTCTTCGAGTTCGTTATGAGCCGCCAGCAGGATCGTGCCGCCGGGGGTTTCGTAAACGCCGTGCGATTTCATCCCAACCAGCCGGTTTTCGACCAGGTCCACCCGGCCGATGCCGTGGACGCCACCGATTTTGTTCAGATAAGTGACGATCCCCGCCGGGGACATTTTCTCGCCGTTGACCGCCACTGGTGTGCCGCTTTCGAAATCGATCTCAACGTAGGCGGGTTCATCCGGGGCATTTTCGGGCGAGGTTGAAATCTGGTACATCGACTCTTCCGGTTCGTTCCAGGGATTTTCGAGCAAGCCGCCCTCGTGGGAGAGATGCCACAGGTTCGAATCTCGGCTGTAGATCGACTTGACCGTGGCGGCCACCGGCACGTCGTGTTCGGCAGCGTAAGCGATGGCATCCTCGCGCGAGCGGATGTCCCATTCGCGCCAGGGAGCAATGATTTGCAGGCGGGGGTCGAGAGCCATGACGGTGAGCTCGAAGCGCACCTGGTCGTTGCCCTTGCCGGTG
>DAOTXM010000211.1:0-3300 GCA_034435215.1 Anaerolineales bacterium | reverse complement strand
CCCCCCCCCCCCCCCCCCCCCCACCCCTGTTTTCGGATATTCTTTCGACTTTCGTGAAGTACTAAATATGGTATCCACATTACGAGTGGATCACAGGATTAGACCGCGCTAGGAGCAGGCGAGATGAATTTGTATCCAAGAGATGCCAACCGGCCTGAGCGAGGGGAAGATGTTGGTAATGCTTTACGGGCATTGATCGAAGAGAACCTGGAAATCAAACGCTGGAACTTCCGCCTGACCTTCACCAAGTTCATCAAACCAAGAAATATAAAGATCATCTACGATTCGGAATGGTGCCGGATAAAATTCATGTTCTCGCGGATGCATTTTCCCGAAACGGATGAAATCCTGGTCGAGTATGGACGTTTGCACGCCCCCAATGAAGAAGCATTCATCCTGTGGAATGGCAAAATGTGTCGTTGCTGGCACAATATCCTCGATCCACTTCGGTTTCTGGATGGCCTGACGCCCGCAGAGGCTTGCGAACAAGTTCTGGTGGAAAAAGAATTACCCTCCGCCGTAAAAAATTTCAGGCAATCGCTGCGCGGAGAGGAACTCTTGAAGGAATACTCTCCCAAATATGCCATTGTTCTCCAATCCGTCCTGTGGAAAACGTACGGTAAGAAGTTATTTGAGCTGTTCGATATACGGCAGCCGCATCTGTGGGAAGATTACAGACAGTTTCTCAAAGAGTATTACAGATTACTGGGTTTGAAATCCAGACGCCCGCCTGAAAATATATGCTGAATTCTCTAGTCGAAACGCATGTACCAAAACCACTTGACAAACATACTTTTCTCCTGTAATATGTAGTCAACCGACATGTCGAATGGTGACATATATGGTCGACTTTCTTTCCAGCCTGCCACTACGAGAACCAACCTTCTTGATTTTATTGAGCCTCTCACCCGGTCCCAGACACGGGTATGCTATTCTGAAAGAAGTTGAAGGCCTGAGCGAAGGTCGCGTCAAATTAAGCACCGGAACGCTATATGGGGCACTCGAGCGTTTGTTGGACCTGGGCTGGATCTATCGTGTGGATGATCCGTTTCCTAACAGCACCAACCGGGAACGCAAGGCCTACGATCTCACGGAACTAGGGCGGAAGGTATTGAACGCTGAAATTGCACGCCTGCGAAGGTTGGTCAGCGTAGCTCAAACCAAAACCAGAGAGGAAACCCCATGAGCGGTTGGGCGCGCCTGATTACAAGGTTTTACCGCGTTCTGTTAGCACTCTACCCGCCAAGGTTTCGGAATGAATTTGGCGAGGAGATGCAGGCTGTCTTCACCTCGGCGCTGGAGGAATCCCAACGCGACGACACAAAACACCTCTGGAGGCTTTTCTAGAGGGAGTTATGTCATTGGCCTGGCTCGGTCTTGGGAGCGCATCTGCGGGCAAGGAAGTGGAAAATGACAACGAATGGGATTAACCCTGAAGAATCATTGTCTCAGGGGGAATGGCTTGCCGCGATGGTTATTTTTCTACTGCCCCTGTTTAGCCTAGTTGCGATCACCAGGGTCGATCTGCCGCAATGGGTAAACTACATCTTTATAATTTTGTTCTGGGGTAGTATTCTCTTCCCCCTTGGGTTTGCGCTGGCTAGAAGACTGCCGGGTTGGTCGTTCCCATACATGGGCATTATCCTGATGCTGGGTATGATTTTCAATCCCTATTGGGGTACGTTTTGGGGTTGGGTGTATCCATACTTTCTAAGAGCTTTCGGACCAAGCTCGCACTGGCCTGTCCATCTACAGATATTTTATACGGGGATTTCGGAATTCGTCATGTGGCTGACGATCCTGTTCGGCGCGTTGCTTCTGGTTAATCTGTTGCGCTTGTTGCCATATACCCGCCCTGTCTGGGACCGTATCCGCGCCGATTGGACGCAACTTTCCTTCCTGCTATACGGCGGGTTTGTGCTGTACATCATGATTGCGTTCGAAGAATACCGCCAGGAAGATTTGTGGAAATTCGGTGCCTGGGTCTTCTTGGCGCTGGGCGCCTGGCAGTATCTACGGGGAAAAGGAAATACCAAGCGCATTCTGAGCTTGATTCTCGGTATGACCGGCGCTTTTTGGATCGTGGCCCTCGGCAAGTGGATGCTGATTCCCCACCAAAAATGGCCGGTCGGATATCCGACATCACCCTCGGAAGCCGCCCGTTGGGTTGAGACGGGATATACGCTACTAGATTGGTTCTTCAGCCTGGGGATACTCTACGCACCATCCCTGACGAAATGGCTGCCACCATTACCTGTTACCACCACTGCTGAGGAGGATGATCCCGCCAGCGCACGAACAGGTTGACGCTCATCCCAAAGCAGTTTACACGCAAAAAGTTAAGCCCGCCGTCCTAGCAGGCACTTTTTACTTCCCTTCCATTCGAATCAAGTCTATACTATACCTATGCAATCATACCTTTCCATGCTGCGCGGCATCAACGTCAGTGGGCAAAAACAAATCCGTTATGGCAAGACGAAGTTGTCCAACAATTTCTTCGAGAAGAAATTAGACGTCCTTGCGACGACCAGGAACTGGAAAACGATCCATGCTTTGTACGAGATGGCCAAGAAGAAATCATTTTCGTAAATCATGCTAACACGGAGGGAACGATGTCTGATTCAGCACTACAAGCACTGTCCATTCTACGGGATGGGGACCAGTTCAAATGGTACGTCATCCCCCTGCTGGCGTTCGTCTTCTACGTTTACGTGGTGGAGGCCGAAAAGCGCAACTGGAACCTGGTCCTGGCCGGCCTGGCCTTCTGGGGCATGGACTGGTTCAACGAGATCATCAACGGCGTGGTCCTACGCGTCACGGGCTACGCGCCCATCTGGGGCGCGCCCGGCGACACGGCCTATTTGATCTTCGTCGGCCTGAACATCGAGATCATGTTCATGTTCGCGGTCAGCGGCATCATCTGGACCAAGATGCTGCTGCCGCGCAAGGAAGACAAAATCCTGGGCATGCCCAACCGCTGGGTCGTAGCCATTGGCGGGGCGGCTTTCTGCGTCTTCGTCGAGTACCTGCTCAACAGCGCCGGCGCCCTGACTTGGGACTGGCCTTGGTGGAACCGCTCCGCGCCCTGGCTGATCTTCCTGTTCGGCTACCTGACCTTCTTCATCGCCGCTTTCTGGATCTATGATATGGATTCGTTCAAGAAGAAACTGTGGACGGTCGGGACGATCTGGGGTGTGGATTTGATCCTGGTGATCATTTTCCTTGGTATTTTGAAATGGATCTAAAAAGATAACTATCAATAATACGGGGTGTGGGGTGTTTTTTTTGGGGGGGGGGGCG
>DAOTXM010000210.1:0-13460 GCA_034435215.1 Anaerolineales bacterium | reverse complement strand
AGACAGCAAACCACGGACGACAAGGGGATCCTCAATGGTTTGTCGTCTGTGGTCGGTTGGGCAAAGCAAAATCATCGTCTGGTCATAAACGTCGAAATCCTGTTCTTCCTGGCCTTTGCCTTCCTGGCTTTTGTGCGCGCCAGCAACCCGGAATTGACCAGCGCTGAAAAACCGATGGAATTGATGTTCATCAACGCCATCCTACGCTCGCCGACCTTTCCTCCGCGCGACGCCTGGCTTTCCGGCTATGCCATCTCATACTACTACTTCGGCTATGTAATGACCGCCATGCTTGCCAAACTGACCGGCGTGCCCGGCAGTGCAGCACATAACTTGATGACCTCCCTGATCTTCGCGCTGGGGGCGATCGGTTCGTATGGTATTCTCTATAATTTGCTATCCTTACACCAGCCATCCGAAAAAGGCGCGGAAAATTCGCGGCAACACGCAGTACGTAACACGTCATCTGCCTTCCTCGCCCCCCTGTTTCTGCTCATCGTCTCCAACGTCGAAGGTTTCTTCGAAATCCTGCACCGGCTGGGCCTGTTCTGGACGGAAAACACGTCAGGGTTCTGGTTGTGGCTGAAGAGTATGGACGCGCTGGGGTTGGTTTGGAGGAAAGGGATCGAGACGTTCAATTTCTGGACCTGGCTGGATATCCAGGAATTGAACCAGCCACCCGCCAGTGTGCCAGGCTGGATCCCGAACCGTTACCTGTGGTGGTGGCGTGCCTCGCGCATCATCTCGGACTATGACCTGAGCGGTGGTTTCAAAGAGATCATCGACGAATTTCCGTTCTTCTCCTTCCTGCACGCGGACTTGCATCCGCACGTGTTGGCTGTTCCTTTTGGTCTGCTGGCAATTGCGGCGGCGCTCAACCTGTTCTTGGGCGGCTGGCGCGGAGAGATAAACCTGTTTGGGTTCAGCTTACGCGTCAATTTCGCGGGGTTTGCCTTCCTGGGATCATTGCTGGGCGGGCTAGCCTTTCTCAATACTTGGGATATCCTCATCGCGGCGGTGTTGATCGTCGGGGCGTATGTGCTGTCCCAGGTCAGGGAGGCAGGCTGGGGCTGGGAAAGAGGCGAGGATGCTTTCGTTTTGGGACTTCCGCTCGGTATTCTGGCGATCCTGCTGTACCTGCCGTTTTACATCGGCTTTTCCTCGCAATTGGGTGGGATCATTCCCAATCTCGTCTACCCAACGCGCGGGGCGCACCTGTGGGTCATGCTGGCTACGTTGCTGTTGCCGTTGTTTGCTTACTTGATCTACCTGGGGCGGGCAGAAAAGTTGGCGGGCAAATGGCGGCTGGCGTTTGGACTTTTACTGGGTCTGGTGCTGTTGCTGTGGGGAATTTCTTGGCTGCTTTGATTGTCGATCAGGCTGGCCGAACCGCAACTGGGCGCATTGTTCCTGCAAATACAGGGCGTGACAGATACGAGCACGTTATTTGCACAGGCTGGCTTGAAGCGGCTTGCCTACGTTGGCGGGTTGCTAACCTTGCTGGCTATCTTGGTGCCTGCATTTGCTTTTCTATCTGGTTGGAAAGTCGAAAAACCGGACACTGAGGACTCAACGCCACTTGCCGAACTGTCCAACCTGCACCCTACGATCTTCGTGCTCCTGCTCATCACCCTCGGCGCCCTGCTTCTGATCGGGCCAGAGTTCCTCTATCTACGCGACCAGTTCGGCACGCGCATCAACACGATCTTCAAGTTCTATTACCAGGCCTGGATGTTGTGGAGCCTGGCGATTTCCTATGGGATTGTCGTACTGGCGCGACAATTGCGCAAAGGTTGGAATATCGCTTTTCGTGTGGGTCTGGTCCTCTTGCTGCTGGTCGGCCTGACCTATCCTGTCTTCAGCATCCTCAACCGGACCGGAAACTTCCGGATCGACAGAGCGCTTGCGCTCCTGGAAACCCTGCGGGCCAGCGAGGAGGAAATTGCTAAATTGGCCGCACGCCAGGAACTGGATTCCCTGTGGACGCTGGACTACTTCGACATGTTTGCACGCCAGAACCCGGACGAAGCCGCTGCTATACGCTGGTTGCAGTCCGCGCCGGATGGCGTAGTGGCCGAGGCGATTGGCGGCAGTTACAGCGCGTATGCGCGCGTTTCGACGCTGACGGGCCTGCCGACCGTTCTGGGTTGGCCGGGACACGAGTCGCAGTGGCGCGGCGGGTATGAAGAGCAGGGTTCGCGCCAGAGCGATATCGAAACGCTATACGCCACAGCGGACTGGCAAACGGCCAGAGATATCATCGCGCGCTACAATATTCGCTATGTTTTCGTGGGAAATCTGGAGCGAGGCAAACCTTTGCAGGAGGAAAAGTTCCAGAGTCATATGCGCTTGGCGTTCCAGCAGGGAATGGTTGTGATTTATGAGTCGCCCTGAGAACCCCAAAAGTCACCGGGACACAAATTTTCAAGCCGATAGGTGTCCTCGTTTCTCATGCTAAAATTGGCCTATGCGATTTCGACCTGTAAAACATGAAAGCGTCCTGTATGGGATTGCTTTCAGCCTGGCTGTTGCCGTGCGGTTCATCCAGCTCGGCGCCTTGCCGTTGAGCGACGGCGAAGCCGGATGGGCCTTGCAAGCCCTCAACTTGGCCCAGGGGACACAGCCTCTGCTCGGGCCGCAACCTGTCTATATCCTTCCAACCAGTTTATTATTTTTCCTTTTTGACGACTCGAACTTCCTGGCGCGTGTCCTCCCAGCATTGACGGGCAGTGCGCTGGTCCTGGTCCCGTACCTGTTCCGCCAGCGCCTCAAACCGGTCCCGGCGCTGCTCCTGGCCTTTTTCCTGGCGCTCGACCCGGGTCTGGTCTCGCTCTCGCGCCAGGCGGGCAGCCTGATGCCAGCCCTGACGTTCCTCCTGCTGGCCTGGGTCTTCTGGTGGGCGAAACATCCGCGGGCGGCGGGTATCTTTGCAGGCCTGGCCTTGCTTTCAGGACCGTCCCTCTGGGCGGGATTGCTGGGCTTGGGATCAGCCTGGATTCTGTGGCATGCCGTGCAGAAGAATCCGACTGCCAGCGCGAAGAGTGGGGAACAGGCCGATACAGGGGAAACAGGCCAGGGCGTGGATCGCATCCACCGCGAAAACCTGAAAGCAGCGTTGATCTTCGGGGGGGGGACCATCCTGCTCGGCGGCACCCTGTTCCTGTTATCTCCCAATGGACTGAGTGCCTGGTTGAACGCTTTACCTGTCTACCTGGGCGGTTGGGGGCAGCCTTCGGGAGTGCCGGCCAGCCGTCTGCTGTTTGCTTTGCTGACCTACCAACCCCTGGCCGTGTTGTTCGGATTGGTGGCTGTGATTCGTGGCTGGTGGCAACGACGCAAACGCTACATGCGCCTGAGCCTGTGGCTGTTAACAGCCTTGTTGGTGGCTTTGTTCTACCCGGCGCGACAGGTGGGCGACCTGGCCTGGACGCTGATACCGTTGTGGACCCTGGCGGCGCTGGAACTTTCAAGCCACACCCGCATCTTCCTCGAAGAGCGCCGCGAAGTGGCCGGGATGGCTGCCCTGGTTTTCATCCTGTTGACTTTTACCTGGATGAATTACACCGGGATCGCGCTCGACCCGCTCAACCCGGTCAACACGACATCGAACGCGATTCAGGTGGGAGGCAGTATCCTGTTCGAAAACCTTCCGCCGACCCGTTATGTGTTGTTGATCAGCGTTTTGTTGTTATTGGTTGTCAGCGTCCTGATGGTTGCGCTGGGCTGGTCGGCGCGGATCGCCCGCCTGGGAGCGGTATGGGGCCTGACGCTTGCGCTGGGGATTTACTCGTTGGGCATGGCTTGGGGTGCGAGCGGCCTGCGGACGCCGAACGGTTGGGAACTGTGGTGGCCGGATAAACGGCCGGCCCAGGCCGGTTTGCTGTTGGCGACCATTAACGAACAATCGGAGTGGAGTACAGGAGACGAGACATCGCAGGATGTCACCCTGCTGAATGTCGACTCGCCAGCCCTGGAATGGCTGCTGCGTGATCGTCGCTTGCATAAGGTCGCTGCGCTGGACTTGCAGGAGGCGCCGGCAATCGTCATCTCCCCGCAAACTGAAGCCATCGGCCTGCCCATCGCCTATCGTGGACAGGATTTCAGCTGGCGGCAGGAGCCCTTCTGGGATATTGTAGGGTTTTACGAGTGGATCAAATGGTCTGTGTTCCGTGATCTGCCTTATGATACCGAGACAGTCATCGTTTGGGTAAGGAATGATTTATTCGTCGATACGAGTCAAAGTGCGCCCTGATATTTGTGTCATCGGAGAGAAACAGGAATAAACGTTTTCTCATCATGCCTCCCTATATTCCCCCTTCCATCATTGCAATCGACGGCCCCGCGGCCTCGGGCAAATCCACCATCGGCAAGCGCCTGGCCGACGAATTGGGATACCTGTTCTTCGATACCGGCGTCATGTATCGCGCCATCACCTGGCTGGCGCTCCAACGCGGCGTGGACGTGAACGATGAAGTCGCCATAACCAGGCTGGCGGAATTCGTTCCGGTCGATGTGCAACCTCCTTCACGAGCCGATGGCCGCGCCTGTGACGTGCTTGTGGAAGGGGTGGACATCACCTGGGAAACACGCCGTCCTGAAGTGGACGCCAACGTGTCCGTGGTCTCTGCCTATCCGGGCGTACGTCGCGCGCTCTCGGTTCAGCAGCGTCGCATTGGTCAGCGCGGACGGGTCGTCATGGTGGGACGCGATATCGGCACGGTCGTCTTACCGGAAGCCGATCTGAAAATCTACCTGGATGCCTCTGCCGAGGAACGTGCCCGCAGACGATATGCTGAGATCATCGCGCGTGGTGAAAGCGCGAATTATGATGAGATACTGGCTAAGGTCATCGAACGTGACCGCATCGATTCGACCCGTGATGTTGCTCCCCTTAAAGCAGCCGAAGATGCCGTTGTAGTGGATTCCGACAACCTGGACGCTGAAGAAGTGTTTCAGGTTATCCATCGTTTGTGTAATTCGACACCTTCGTAGGTAATGTTCATGCCTGGAACGTATCGCGTTCCCTTCCGTTTTCGCTTGTCCCGTCCGCTTTTAAAAGCCGTCTTTCGGTTGATTTTCCACATTCTGGGACGGGTCAGGGTGATTGGAAAGGAAAACGTCCCCTATGGGAAACCGTATGTGGTGGCAATGAACCACATTTCCATCTTCGATCCGCCCTTGATCGCTGCCTTCTGGCCAGAGGTATTGGAGATCATTGGCGCTTCAGATGTGTTTGCGAAACCAGGCCAGGGTCGATTATTGAAATTGTATGGCGTCATCCCCGTGCATCGCGGCGAGTACGACCGGGTTGTCCTGCAGCGGGCTGTCTCGGCCATCCAGGCCGGCTGTCCCTTGTTGATTGCGCCGGAGGGAGGACGCTCTCATGTTCCGGCCATGCGGCGCGCCTACCCGGGTGTTGCTTACATCGTCGAAAAGACAGGCGTGCCGGTGGTGCCCGTTGGCCTGCTTGGAACGACGGAGGATTTCTGGCAGCGGGCGAAACGGGGCGAAAGGCCGTATTTGGAAATGCGGATCGGTAAACCAATCAACCTACCGCCGATCACCGCGAAAGGCGCAGCGCGACGGGAAACCCGCCAACACAACGCCGACCTGGTCATGCGGCACCTGGCCGGCCTGTTGCCGGAGGAGTACAGGGGAGTCTATGCCGACTCAGCCATCCTCTCCGCCGAAACCGATCAGTGAGCTCTGGCGGCCAGAGTTGACGCGTTTGCCGCGTTTGCACGGGGCGCGGCGCTGGTTTCGTGCTTTTGTGCGCGGCCTGTGCAGACTGGTCATCACCGTTTGTACAAAGCGAACCATTGAAGGGCTGGAAAATTTCCCACGGAAAGGTCCGGCGCTGGTGGTGGTCAACCACCTGGGCGATGCAGATGCACCCTTGCTGGTCGGCTCCATACCCGCCTCGTTGGATGCACTGGGCAAGGTCGAGCTGTATGATTTCCCCATTCTAGGAAAATTGATGGACTGGTACGGCGTCATCTGGCTGCATCGCAGTCAGGCAGACCGGCGTGCCATAAAAGCCGCCCTGGATGGTTTTGCTGAGGGGCGTTTCATCGTGATCGCACCGGAAGGACGTTACAGCCTGATCGGCGGCCTGGAGGAAGGGCAACAGGGTGCCGCGTTTTTGGCCCTCAAAGCGGATGTACCTGTCATCCCGGTGGGGTTGATCGGCACGGAGAATGCGCAAATTTACGGGCACCTGAAGCGGCTGCAGCGCGCGCCGGTCACGCTCAGGGTGGGGAAGGCTTTTCGTCTCAGCCAGCAGGCAGATCGTCGGGAAACGGTGCGGGAGGGAACCCGTCAAATCATGGAGGCGCTGGCAATTTTGCTGCCGGAAGCCTATCGCGGCGCTTACAGAACTGTCAGTCATTAGCAATCTTATCGATTTGCTTTGCGACTATAATTTAACATGTAATCATGTCCTTTTTGAGCCCAATCCTTCAAACATTGCCTTATTTGACCGCACCGACCCTGTTCGGCTGGGTGGTGTGGTTGCTATTATTGGGCGTGACGGGTTATAGCCTGTCTGTCTGGAGACGGTACCAACTGCCATGGCAGAAACGCCAATGGGGGATTTTTCTGGGCCTGCTGGTTTTGGTTCCTTTTGCAGTGTTGCTGGTCGGTTTTCATATTGCCACGCGTACAGCGTTGCCCACTCCTGGTATTCCCACCGACCAGTTCGGTGCGGCCCTGTTGCCCTTTGCAGGTCTTCCGTGGACTTTGGCTGCCGGCCTGCTCGGACCGCTTGGCGCGGCCCTGGTGGGTGGGTTGACCGGCCTGTTGCGCGGTTTATGGGATACGCACAGCCTGTTCACCGTGCTGGAAATGGCGTTTCTGGGTGCGGTATTTTCGGCGGCCATCCGCCAGCGCTACCGGACGGTTCTGTTCCGGGTACTGCGACAACCCTTGTTGGCCGTGATGGGCTTGATCCCGCTACGGTCTGTCTTGTACGTATTGGGGGTGTATTTTACTGTTGCAGGCGAGGCTACGGCCAGATTGGATTACGCGTTGAGCAATGTCGGCGCGGTAACCATGACCTTTGCTGCGGAGATGCTGGTGGCCGGGCTTGTGGCACAGATTGTTTCCATGTCGTTCCCCTCGTCATGGGGTGGACAGCGCGAGGTGCAACCTTCACCGGCAGAACGCAGCCTGGAGGCACGTTTTCTGTTTGGCACGGGGGTTTTCATTCTTTTGTTGTTGATCACGTTATTGATTGGCGATTGGATCGTGGCGGGTCGCGCCGCACGCAATATGTTGAGAGACCGTTTGGGCAGCACGGCGCAGATGGCTTCGCAAAGTGTCCCGTTTTTCCTGGAGACCGGTCAAACCCTGGCCGAGCAGATCGCATCGAGCCAGCAGTTGCTGGAGGCAGTCGATCCGGACTTGTCCGTCCTGTTAGGCGAGAAAATCCAGGCGGTGCCGTATTTCGACCAGGCTTTTGTCTTGGATGCCACTGATCGTACAACGGTAGTAGGGTGTTATCCAGCCTCTGCCTGCGGGTCGTTCGCCTTGTTCCCAGAGGAAGATGCAGGGGTATCCTTTGCCCTGAGCGGTGTGCCAAGCCAGATTTACGCCATTCCTCCTGGTGAGGCGGGCGGAATTGCGCGGGTTTCCTTCCTCACGGCGATCAAAGACAATACCAACCAGACCCGGCGGGTTTTGCTCAGCCGCACGGATCTGGGCATCAACCCGCTCACCCAGCCGCTCATCCAGAGTCTCAGCGCGATGACAGAAATGGGTGGAGCGGGCATCTTACTGGATGACAACGGGATGATCCTATATCATCCGGATGCTACCCTGATCCGAACCACGTATTCCGGTCAACGCGGCGACCGGGCGCTTTTTTATGATGATACTGCTCCGGATGGCACCCGGCAAATGGTCTATTACCAACCTGTTGCCGGGCGTGCCTGGGCGATCGTGCTGACCGTTCCGGCGCAGGAGTCGCAGCAACTGGCGCTCGAAATCGCCCTGCCGCTTTCGGTAATGCTGGTCTTTCTGGCCTTCTTTGCTTTGATCAGCTTGCGCCTGGGTTTGCGGGTAATCACACGCTCATTACAAAAACTGGCCAGTGAAGCCGACCGCATTGCTCAAGGTCAATTGGACCGGCCGTTGCAGGTGGAGGGGGAAGATGAGGTCGGGCAATTGGGGCGCGCCTTCGAGCAGATGCGCATCAGCCTGCGAGATCGCCTGGAAGAATTGAACAGGCTGCTGGTCGTGAGCCGGGATGTTGCATCTACATTGGAAATGCAAGAAGCGTTCAAACCAGTCTTGGACGCGGCACTGGCCGGGGGAGCTAGTGCGGCGCGTGTAGTGCTGTCACCACAGTTATTGCCTGAGACGCCGATCGAGTCCCCTTCCTGTTTCTCGGCAGGGGAATCGAGCGAGGTGTTTGCATACCTGGATGAACAAATCCTGACCCTGGCGGAACAACAAGAGCGCGTTGTCTTGGCGAATGTTCCCCGTGCGCGCAACCTGGTTCTAACCGAGAATGCACCCCAACCGGCATCGCTGATGGCGGTTGCGTTGCGTCACAAGAAACGCTACTATGGTGTATTATGGGTTGCATATGAACTGCCACATGCCTTCTCGGAAGGCGATGTGCGGTTCATCTCGACCCTGGCCGGGCAGGCTGCCCTGGCTGCTGCGAACACGCATCTATTCCTCAACGTGGAGGTCAGCCGCCGCCAACTGGAAGCAATTCTGAATTCCACGCCTGATCCGGTGCTGGTGACCGATCCGAAGAGTCGTCTGCTTCTGGCGAATACAGCCGCCGAGCAGGCGCTTGGTACCCGGCTGGGGAGGAGCGAAGGCCAACCCACGCAGCGCCTGATCCAACAAAAGCCCTTGCTCGAGTTGTTGAACGCAGCCGGCGAAAAACAATCCGTGGAAGTGCTCCTGCCTGACGGACGGACGTATCTGGCCACGGCTTCCTCCGTCCTGGCCGATGGGCATCGTGTAGGGCGCGTATGTATCATGCGGGATGTCACGCATTTCAAGGAATTGGATACGCTCAAGTCAGAGTTCGTATCCACTGTCAGCCATGACCTGCGATCCCCACTCACGTTGATGCGCGGTTATGCCACCATGCTGGACATGGTCGGGGATCTGAACGAACAGCAACAAAGCTATGTGAACAAGATCATTACCGGCGTGGAGAATATGGCGCGCCTGATCAACGACCTGCTCGACCTGGGTCGCATCGAATTGGGTGTGGATTTACAGGTCGAATCTGTCGCTGTACTGGATGTGTTGGAAAAGGTGGTTGGTGCATTGCAGATGCAGGCCAGCCAGAAAGACATCGAACTCAGCCTGGAACTGCCAAAGGACTTACCGGAACATATCGACGCCGATCCTGCTCTGTTCCACCAGGCAATTTACAACCTGGTAGAGAACGCCGTTAAATACACCTCCGAAGGCGGGCAGGTCTTTGTACGTGTGCGCACCTCCCCGAACAAACTGGTGTTTGAGATCCAGGACACCGGCATCGGAATTGCCCCCGAAGATATGCCGCGTTTGTTCGAAAAGTTCTATCGCGGCAAAGCGCGTGAAGCCCGTACGCGTATCGGCACTGGGCTGGGATTGGCCATCGTCCGGTCGATTGCCGAACGACATGGTGGGCGCGTCTGGGTCGAGAGTGAAGAAGGCAAGGGAAGTACTTTCTATTTGCAAATTCCAATCAAACGGCAGGTAGAGAGCACGGCTGCATAACCACACAGTTTTGGTATATAATTCGCCTTCGCTCTCGCCATGCGGGGGCGTCTTTTTGTGATACATGGAACTCACGACTTGACTGGGAAGAAGTTGCCCCCTGATTGCGAGTAATCTTTCAACTTTCGTGAAGTGCTGATACGATTAACAAACGTCAAATCGCTAGAATGTAGGCTGTATGCAAAACTTAGAAGAACCCACCCAACAATCGATTATGCATCGCGAGCTGGGCTCGATGCCGCCCCGCTCGTTCAGCCATTGGCTGATCGGGCGTCCGCTTTCCACGGCTGATGCGCCGCACGAAACGATCGGGAAGTCCATTGGTCTGGCTGTCTTTGCATCTGATGCACTTTCATCGACTGCTTACGCAACCCAAGAGATTTTGGTCATCCTGGCCGCAGCAGGGACGGTTGCCTTTGGTTATGTGTTCCCGATTTCCTTAGCCATTGTGGCCTTATTGGTCATTGTTGCTCTTTCCTATGAACAGGTTATTCATGCCTACCCTGATGGGGGAGGAGCATATATCGTCGCGCATGATAACCTGGGCAAGTTCTATGCCTTGATCGCAGCTGCTGCGTTATTGACAGATTACATCTTGACGGTTTCCGTATCAATTTCATCTGGTGTGGCACAAATTGTCTCTGCCTATCCGATATTGGCTCAATACCGAGTCCCCATGGCGGTTACAGCGGTATTCATGATCATGCTGATCAATTTACGTGGGGTGCGCGAATCCGGAGCAGCCATTGCAGTACCAAGTTATTTCTTTATCGTCGTGCTTTATGCACTAGTTGGGACTGGCATGGTGCGTCATTTTTTGGGCACGCTCGGTGCAGTGGTTGATCCGCCGCACCTCGAGACGCTGGAACCATTAGCAGCCATCACGCCTTTTCTGATCTTACATGCCTTCTCCAGCGGCACTGCCGCACTGACCGGTATCGAAGCCATCTCTAATGGGATCACGGCCTTCAAGGAGCCGCGTAGTAAGAATGCTGGCATTACCTTGATTTGGATGGCCGCCATCCTGAGTACTCTGTTCGCCGGCATTTCTTTCCTGACGGGACACGTGCATGCTGTCCCTTCTGAGCAGGAGACAGTCATCTCGCAATTGGCGCGCACAATCTTTGGCGGACAAGGTATCATGTACCTGGCTATTATCTTTGCAACGACCGTGATTCTAATCCTAGCAGCCAACACAGCGTTTGCCGGGTTCCCGCGTTTGGGAGCTCTCATGGCAAAGGACGGTTTCCTCCCCCGCCAGTTGACCTATCGTGGTAGTCGCCTGGTCTATTCATACGGTATTGTTAGCTTGGCGTTAATCGCTTCGCTGTTGATTGTGATCTTCCAAGCCAGTGTTACGCGCTTGATCCCGCTTTATGCAATTGGTGTGTTTCTTTCCTTCTCGCTGGCGCAGTTCGGTATGGCGCGCCGCTGGTGGAAGAGTGGACAATTGGAACCCGGCAAAGAGTTGGTTGGAGCAGGCTCTACACTCCGTTACGAGAAGAACTGGCTGACAAAGATGCTAACTAATGGGTTTGGCGCATTTTGTACGGCCATTGTCATGGTCATTTTTGCTGTCACGAAATTCCATGATGGCGCCTGGGTAGTGCTCATCTTGATCCCTGTGATGATTGTGCTATTTCAGTTGGTCAACCGCCATTATCGGAGATTGGCCGATCGTCTCTCGCTGGAAAAGTTCGGGGGACCGCCTCCGCAGGCCACGCGTCACCGTGTGATCCTGGCAATCAGCGGCGTTCATCAAGGTTCGCTCGAAGCGCTGCGCTACGCGCGTTTACTTTCGGATGATGTCACGGCAGTCCATATCTCGATTGAACCTGCCGAGACCGAGAAGGTCAAACAGAAATGGGAAAAATGGGGAGAGGGCACGCGCCTGGTAATCGTGGATTCCCCCTACCGGCTCTTCCTGGAACCTTTGCTTGCCTACCTCGAGGAGATCATCGCCCGGCGACAACCCAACGAGACTATTACAATTATCGTGCCTGAGTTCGTTCCATCAAAACGCTGGCACAATTTCCTGCACATGCGCACTGCAAAACTGTTGCGCAGCGAATTGCTTTCCAAACCGGGCGTGGTGGTGACCAGTGTGCCATATCAGGTGTTCTAAGGGATTGGTGGTTTTCGAAGGAGAACGTTTATGAATTTCTTTGTGATTGGATGCGGACGGGTCGGTTCTGAACTGGCCTTCCGCCTGTATAAAAACGGGCATAAAGTTGTCGTGATCGATAAGAACCGTGAAGCCCTCAATGGACTGCCTCCTGAGTTCCGCGGCAGGACCATAGAAGGCGACGTGCTGGCGGAACAGATGCTGGAACGCGCCGGCATCGCTGAAGCAGATGGTCTGGCAACTGTAACGAATTCGGACACGTTGAATGCGGTTGTCGGACATATTGCAAGCAAGATTTATAACGTGCCGATTGTTGTCACGCGTAATTACGACCCTGCGATGTTGCCGGTGCTTCAAGCCTTCGGCTGCAACGTCGTCAGTTCCACCAGTTGGGGTGCGCAGCGCATCCAGGAATTGTTGCTCGATCCATCCTTCCGCTCGATCTTCTCGGCCGGGAATGGCGAAGTGGAGATCTACGAGATGTTGATCCCTCCTGCCTGGGATGGAAAATCCCTGGGGGAGCTGTTGCGGGACAACCCGGACTGTCTGCCTGCTGCGTTGACCCGGGCTGGTCGCGCCCTTTTGCCGAATTCTGAGACGATCCTACAGGCGGGTGACCTGCTCAATGTCAGCGCCACGTTTACTGGCATCAAAAGGTTGCGTTCCCATCTGAATGCAGAAGTGGAGGCATAAGATGTTCGTCATTGTTGCTGGTGGTGGAAGGACAGGTTCTCAACTGGCGCTGGTGCTGCTCTCCGGAGGGCACCAGGTGCTGGTCGTGGAACATCGCCAAGAAATGCTGACTCGCCTGCATCAAGAATTGCCTACAGAGGTAATCTATGAAGGAAATGCGACGGACCCGGCGGTTTTGGAACATGCTGGCATTCGGAAAGCAAACGTAATAGCGGCCTGTACGTCGGATGATACAGCCAACCTGGCGCTGTGTTTCCTGGCGCGGAAAATGTTCAATGTACCGCGCACGATCGCGCGCGTCAACAATCCGCGCAATGCCTGGCTGTTCAACGGAAAATTCCATGTAGACGTGGCACTCAACCAGGCCAACGTGTTTGCCAGCCTGATCCAGGAGGAAATGTCGCTGGGCGATATGATGACTCTACTCAAACTGCGCCGCGGTCGTTATTCACTGGTCGAAGAGAAAGTTCCGGCTGGGGCGAAAGCGATCGGAGTGGCCTTGAAGAACCTTGGTCTGCCGGAGGAGTGCGTCATCGCCGCCATTATTCGCGATGGCAAGGTCACCCTTCCACGCGGGGATACCACTTTCCAAAAAGACGACGAGGTTCTGGCGGTGACTGATCCCGATGGCGCCCGCCAGTTGGCGGCATTGCTGGCTCCTGCCAGCAAATAAAGATTTCAAGCGTGCATGCAAAGGTTGTCAGAAAGCACCGCTGGGTGGGCGTGTTTCGCACGCCCACCCTTTGACATGTTTTGCGTGCACACCATTTCAAATTCAAGTTTGACCGTTGATAGGCGTTACGGTATAATACCGTGCCGCTTCAACAACTGGTCTCTGTTGGGAAAGGCAATTATCGCAGCATACCAATAGATTGGGGCGTGGGGGGGGGGGGTGGGGGGGGGGGGGGGGGCG
>DAOTXM010000209.1:0-20250 GCA_034435215.1 Anaerolineales bacterium | reverse complement strand
GGCGCAGCCCGCCCACAATACCCCACACCCCGATTTATTCACTAAAAAGCAATCCCGCAATCGTATTCGACCAGCAATTCATCCTGCTCATCCACAATAGAATGATCGGCACGTTGGATTGTCAGGGTACGGCGGTAAAAACCACCCCACTTGGTGAAGACCAACAATCTGACCGTAGCGGTCTCAGCAGTCAACTCCACGGAAGGCTGTGGGTTCTCGATTGCACGCGCCCCTCGTTTTTGCGCGGCGGTCATTGGGATGCCAAACGTATCCTGGCTGCTGTGTTCCTGGATGATTTTTTCTATGTCATCCTTGCCGCAGAGCACCTGCCAATCGTTGTAATTGGCGTGCCAGTCCAGGTAGAACTGGTTCGCCAGCATGGCAAAGGCGGCATACTCGAAATATCCTTCGGGGCTGTCCTGCGGCATGACAAATGAAAGATAATCCAGCTGGCCGGAGGCGGCAGCGAATTCGGCTTCGTCCGCATAAGGCGCCTGGTCTACCGGGCGCGCATACAGCAGCGGGTAACCTCCCATGCCATCCTGGTGGTAAACATAATCCAGCGTATAACCCTCTTGCATGCGCAAATGTTTGAAAACCTCGAAATAGCGATTGGGATCGAACTCACCGCCTTGTTTGGTTGGATTTTCCTGTGCAAAGTACTGGGGAAGCTTCAAACCACTCTGCAGTCCATTGACACCGGCGATAGTCTCATGGCAACCCGGATCGGATGTCTCCGGCGGTGGCTGGGTGGGAAGGATCGCCTGGCAGGCCAGCGTGGCGGCGATGAGAACGGCAATGGCAAGAACAGGGGATTTATTCATTTTTCATCCTCTCGAATTTCGGAAAAACCTTGCGAAGGATGAACCTTCGCAAGGTCCCTATAATTTTATAGAACCGTTCGTTCGCGCCGATTCGAGCAAAGCCTTGATCGTAGCGACATTGGCGCGGCTGTCCGCCAGGGAAATGCGCGGCGGCTTCCCCAGCAAAACCGCATCGGCCATATCTTCCACTTCGCCCAGGTATAGTTCCTGCCCCTTTATTTTGAGCGTATCTGTCTTGCCCTCCCGCACCAGGAAAATCTTTTCGTTCAGACCAGGTTTAAATGGACTGGGAACGATCAGGGTTGCCTCACTACCGACGATCTCCATGTAGGTGTGAAAGGGGATGACAAAACTGCTGTCGAACTGAGCGTAGACATCCCCCGCAAAACGCATCTGTCCGAGAAAGGTGTCGTCGATGCCGGTCGGACCTGTCACCTGCCAGCCGAACACCTCGAGCGGTTCCGCGCCGACGAGGGTGCGCATATAGCTGATGGGATAACAGCCCACGTCCCAGATGCTGCCGCCACCCATGGCCGGGTCCAGACGAACGTCCCCTTCCCGGTTCAGTTCGAAGCTGAAGGATCCGCGCAGCAGTTTCAGGGTCCCGAGGGAACCGCCTTGGACCAGTTCCTGCACTTTGAGCGTTTGCGGATGGTGCCGGTACATGAAGGCTTCGGCCACCACGCGTCCGTGTTTTTGCGCGGCCGCAGCGATGGCGTCCACTTCGTCCACGCTCAGCGCCAGGGGTTTTTCGCACAAGACATGCTTGCCCGCCTCCACAGCTTTGATGGTCCACGCGGCATGCAGGTGGTTGGGGAGCGAGTTATAGATCACGTCGATTTCAGGGTCGGACAGCAGGGCCTCGTAAGAGCCATACGCGCGCGGGATCTTCCACTGGGCGGCATACGCATCAGCGGATTCTTGCGACCGGGAGGCCACAGCCAAGAGATGGTTGCGTTTTGATGCGCGTAGCGGTGAAATAAGCGAGCGATTGATACGTGCGGTGGAAAGCAGGCCCCAATTGAGTGCCTTTGAATTCATGCCAACAATCTCCTCAAGTGTTTTTCATGAATGGTTTTGGTTACCAAACTTATCAAGAAAGGATTGAAAATGCTAAAACCCATAGAAATATTTCAGATTACACTGTCTTCAAATTCGAGCGTAACTCACTTGGCATAAGCGAGCGTCTCGAACTGTTATTTTCTCAACAACTTCTCAACCCGTACTTTCAGGTCTGGTAGATTATTTTTGACTGTGTCCCAAATAATTTCTAGCTCGATCCCTCTATAGTCGTGGACGATTTTATTGCGGACAGCTCGCATTTGCATCCAGGGAAGTTCAGGATGCTCATCTTGAAACGCATCAGAAATATGATTTGATGCCTCTCCGACAATCTCTATTTGGTGCATAACAGCATCTTGCATCATCAAGTTCTCGAAAAAGGTAACCTTGCTTACCCCCTGCACATAGATTTCAATACGATTGATTGCATCCAATACATCATTCAGGAGCAAAAGATCGTCATTCCTCTTCATAGAGTACTACACTGTCTTTTTCGATAATAGATTTACGGTGAATATTTAATCCCTCTTCTGTTACCAGATCTACTTCACATCCCAGTTTTTGTTCCAGCACCTGTTCCAGATTGATAAATTCGAACAGACCAAGAACAGGACGCTTGCCAGGAGCTTTCAACGCAATCAATAAATCGATATCGCTTTTCTTCGTTTGTTCCCCGCGCGCAAACGAGCCAAAAACGGAAATGCGTCTGGCATATGGCTGCAGAAGCGGGGTGACAGTATTTCGCAGCTTGGTAAAGCGATCCATAGATTTAGTTTAGCATAAAGTGGTTAAAATTGACCAGTCAATTCACGTAACTTTTCCTCGCTGATTACAGGTACCCCCAACTCCTGCGCCTTATCCAGTTTCGAGCCGGGATTTTCGCCCAACACCAGATAGCTGGTTTTTTTGCTAACGGAATCGGTTACCTTGCCGCCATGTTGCTGGATGAACTCTTTGATGCCCTCGCGCGTAAAACTGGCCAGCGTTCCCGTTACAACGAAAGTTAAGCCGCTTAATAAGCCGGTCGACGGACGACCGACGACGGACGATGCAGTTGGCCAGACGCCTGCCGCTTTCAGTTTCTTGAGCAAATTCTGGTTGGCAGGCCGCGCAAACCAATCCACGATGGCCTCGGCGATGTTGGGGCCCACTCCTTCGATTTCCTGTAGTTCCTCCACCGTGGCTTTCGCGAGCGCATCCAGATCGGGATAATGACGGGTCAGATCGGCCGCCATGACTTCGCCCACGCCGCGGATGCCCAGTGCAGACAGCAAACGGTTCAGGCTCTGACCTTTGGCCTGTTCCAGCGCATTGAGCAGGTTCTTGGCCTTTTTGTCCGCAAAACCCTCCAACGCAAGCAATTGCTCCTTTTTCAAGATGAACAGATCCGCCACATCCTTGACCAGGCCGGCAGCGATCAACTGCTCCACGATCTTGATACCCAACCCGACGATGTCCATCGCACCGCGCGAGACGAAGTGCTCCACGTTGCGGACCAATTGCGCCGGGCAGGCGGCGTTGACGCAATACCAGGCCACCTCGCCCTCGAAGTGCTCCACCGGCTGCCCGCAGGCGGGGCAGACGGTCGGCGGCAGGTAAGGTTTTTCGTTGCCCGTGCGTGCGTCTATAACCGGACCGATGACATAAGGAATTACCTCCCCCGCACGTTTGACCAGCACCCGGTCGCCAGGACGGATGTCTTTCTCTGCGATAAAGTCGAAGTTGTGTAACGTGGCGCGCTCCACGATCACGCCGCCGATCTCGACCGGTTCCAGTACGGCGTAGGGCGTCAGTATGCCTGTGCGTCCCACGTTGACACGGATGTCTTCCAGTCGGGTGGTCACTTCGCGCGCCGGGAATTTGAACGCGACCGCACCGCGCGGGTCCTTGCCCACGAAACCCAGTTCAGCGGCCAGTTCCAGGTCATCGAGCTTGATGACCATGCCGTCGGCTTCGTAGGGCAATTCGTCACGCCGGGCCTCCCAGGTTTCGGTGTAGGCAATCGCGGATTCCAGGTCGTCGAAACGACGGGCCACATTCGTGACTGGAAAGCCAAGCGCCTTGAGATATTCCAACACCTCCCATTGAGAGGTGGGCACCTGGCCACCTTCTGATGCCACGATCTGGTAGACCAGGAGCGTCAGGGGACGTGAAGCTGTCAATGAGGGATCGAGCTGGCGCAGAGAACCTGCCGCTGTGTTGCGCGGATTGAGGTAAGTTTTCATCCCCGCTTCTTCGAGCTGTTTGTTCAATTCTTCGAAGTCATCGATCTCGATGAAGGCTTCACCCCTGACTACAAGATAGTCAGGAACTGGAGGATTGGAGAACAGCGGCAGATTTTCCAAACCGCTCTCTGCTCTATGTTCTCCTCTTTCTACAGGGATCCGCAGCGGGATCGCCCTCACCGTGCGCAGATTGGCCGTGATGTCCTCGCCCACTTCCCCATCGCCGCGTGTGGCACCCTGCACGAAGACGCCGTCGCGGTAGTGCAGGACAACGGACAAACCGTCGATTTTCGGTTCGACGACGAATTTAGCGGTAGCAACCTGCGGGTCCAGTTTTTTGATGCGTTCGAACCAGGCCCGGGTATCGTCCGCGCCGAAGGCATTCGCCAGGGACAGGATCGGGGCTGGATGTCGCACCTTCTCGAATTTGTCCAGCGGGCCCGCGACGGCGCGTTGAGTGGGCGAATCGGGCGTAACCCACTCAGGATGCTCGGTTTCGATGGCTTTGAGTTCGTTGAGCAGTTTGTCGTATTCGAGGTCGCTGATCAGCGGCGCATCCAGCACGTGATAACGGTAATTGTGCAGATTCACCTGCACTTTGAGTTCTTCGTAGCGGTCGTATGTGGTCATGCGCTAATTATAGCCCACGAGGAAAGAAAGCTGCCGGGTGGTTCTTAGCGCGAAGCGTTGACATCTGTCTCTCATCTTCTAAACAAGAAAGAGGAAGTGAACACTCCACCCCCCGCTTTATTGAAAAAATACCCCCTATCAAATAGGGCGTGATTGGATAAAAGTAAAGCGCTCCTTGAGGCGCAGGAAGGGTTTTTCCAGGAATTGATACGAGACGATGGATAACATTGCAGTGATGATCAATGCAAGGAGCAAAACTGTGAGCGGATAGGCCAGGAGACGGTCTGATGAAATCAGGGCATTTGTGATTTGAGAAGCGAGCCAAATACCTACTAGGTGATATATGTATAATCCATAAGATATTTTGCCCAGATAACCCAGCGCCTTATGTTTGAACAGATAGGATAGCAGCCAAAGGTTTCCTTGCATGACAGCAAATAGGATTAAGGATGTTCCAATACCGATGAGGGGATATGTTAGCATCAAGCTCCATTTGATTTCTTCAAGGTTTGGCAAAACAGTGACCAGATAGAGCGCAGCTACACCGGTTAGGAACAAAATCCGATTAGAGATTTTCTGCAAATATTTGTCGAACAAGCCAAGTCCGATTGCCAATCCCCCCAAAATGGATTCGAAATGCGTAAAGGGCAGGACCCAGATAGCAGGATGTTCCACCTGCTTATAGATAAGGATTGCTCTGATCAACATCCCAATCAACATAACTCCGGCTAGGATGTTAATAGTAATTGATTTTTTAATTTGATAAAATTTTCTTAGCACCCAGGGGATGATCCCATAAAATTGCTCTTCGTATGAAATGGTCCACAGATGGTCGGAAAACCAGATGGCAAAGTTGTAGTTGAGGCAGGCTGCGAAAAGGTTATCTGTAAAAGTCAACATACCGATGGAACGTTTCAACATGTAGGGCGTCCAACCATCCTGCTGGATGGTGATCATGGACATGGTTGCAAAGAAAAAGAAGTAAAGTGGCCAGATTCTCAACGCCCGGCGCAGGTAAAAATACCCTATGTTGATGTTGCCTTTTTCCTGGTATTCTACATATAACAACCTGGCAAACAGAAACGCAGACAGGCACAGGAACAGGTCGACCCCTATCCAGCCATATTTTGATAGTGTGCGCCAAAAGAAAATCGATTTTACATATGGGCTATGATGTACCAAAACCAGCAGGAATGCAAAAAAGCGCAGACTGTCGAGTTCTGGGTAATATAAACCGGATTTGTTCATGAAGTCGACCGGGCCGGATCTGGATTGTATGGAATTGCTCTCTCTTATTTTGGAAGACTGAACTGGATCACAGCCTCGGTTTCATCCAAATCGCTCTGGCGGATTTCCCCGCCCTGCAACGCAATATATGCTTTACAGATTGTGGCGAACATTTCCATGATCATCTCATCATGGCCCCTTTTGGTAATCCCTGTTTGATGCAGCGTAAAGACCAACATATCTGTCTCTGCACTGATTTCCAATGTCAAACTGCCTGTACCATCCGAGTAGGCGGCCAGATAGGAAAAAAAACCATTCAGGATCCAGCCGGTCTGCAGTTTATCCAATTCCACAGCAGCGAAACCTGAGGTCAGGAGGGTGGCGATGGGTATTTCTATGCCTGGGTTGTTCTTCTGCCATTGGGCGATGGTCTGGTCGAGGAAAGCCTGCAAGTCCACTGGCGCGCGATTGACTTCTTTTTCACCGCGCTGAAGGCGGGCGATCTCGATCAGGTTGTTGACTTGCGACATGGCCCGTAGTGCACTGCGATAGGCGGTGGTCAGATCCTCTTTTTGCAGGTCGGTCAGGGGGCCGCTCTGGCCATTTAGAACCATTTTGGTGAACCCCAGCACGTGATTGAAAGGTGAGCGCAGGTCATGCGCCCAAACGGAGATTCTTTCTTCCAGGTCCACTTTAGCGGGAAATTCGATGTTCGTTTTCGTCATAACGATACCTCTGGAAAATTATATGCCTGTTTTCCTGCGAAACAGATAACAATTCTGATAAGAACCTTTCGAAGGTTGAGGGGAAGCCGAAGGCTCTCAGCCTCAACAACGTTTTTTCAGTCCGCTGCGCCTTCCAGCGGAGCAGATCTGCTTTCCCGATTCCGATGTGGCTGGACATGGAATACTTTGAAAGCCCACTGCATGGCTGTACCGATCAGCAGCGCATGGATGGCAGTCCCGATCCCGGCCGGACCACCCAGCAGCCACCCGATGACCAACACGCTGACTTCGAGCATGCCGCGCGCCATCCGGTAGCTGACGCCCGTGGTGCGCTTGACGGCCAGCATCAAACTGTCGCGCGGGCCCGCGCCTGCGTCCACACCGATATAGATGGCGGTGGCCACGCCCTGGATCAGGATGCCTGTCAGCAGCATCAGCAACTGGCTCGGCCAATGGTTCTCAATCGAAGGGATAAAATAAAGCGCCAGGTCCAGCCAGGGACCGATGCTCAGGATGTTGCCCAACGTGCCCCAGCCGATTTGCTCGCGCATCAGCAACGCGGAAACCAGCACAGTGCACCCGACCAGCACGGTCATGGTTCCGGGTGTCAGGCCGGTGATCTGCGCGAGCGCCACATCCAAAACTGCCCAGGTGCCGGTCCCCAGGTTGGCGCGGATGGCCAAGGCGATCGAAAGCCCATAGAGGGCAAAGCCGATCTGGATTACGAAAAAATCACGGTGAAATGCTTTCCACCTGACAGGTTTTAACATACCACTTCTTCTATGATTTATTGAGTTTTGCATCTAGAGAATCACCGATAAAAGTCAGGGTTCTGGTTCAAATATTTACGCGGTACCACGTAAGTGAGCATCATATCATGTGTGTTAGACTCAGTCCATGCTGCAAATTCTCGAAGCTCATCGCGATCAATTCACCATCAGCACCGACCCGTCCCGGTTGGATGTGGATGCCATCGCCGACCTGCTCTCGCGCTCGTACTGGGCGAACACGCGTACCCGCGAGCAACTCGAACGCGCCTTGGCGTATTCGCTCGTTTTTGGGTTGTACAAAGACACGATTCTGATTGGCCTTGCACGCGTTGTCAGCGATTATTCCATATTTGCATACTTGTGCGACGTGATCATCCACGAAGACTATCGTGGACAGGGATTGGGCAAATGGCTGATAAGCGTTATCCACAGCCACCCTGATCTCGAAAATGTACGCCGCTGGATGCTGGTAACGAACGACGCGCATGGTCTTTACCACCAATTCGGATACACTCTCCTTGAACAGCCCGAACGTTGGATGATGAGATTCGATGGCTGACCTGATCCTCAAACCTGGACGTGAGAAATCTTTATTGCGCCGCCATCCCTGGATATTCTCCGGCGCGGTCCATCACGTGAATGGAGATCCCGCTCGTGGCGAGACTTTACGCCTGCTCTCGTTCGAAGGCGACTTCCTGGCCTGGGCAGCTTACTCTCCGAACTCCCAGATCCGGGCGCGCGTCTGGACGTTCGATCCTGATGAACAGGTCGGCTCGGACTTTTTCCGGGCACGCATCCGCGCTGCAATCCGGGCCCGCGCAATGCTCGGTTTTATAAGCGAGGGCGAGAGCGGAGTCCAAAATCTCCAGACTTTGGACCCAATGTCGGGAGGCGTTGGACGCCAATTTTCGAACGCCTACCGCCTGGTTTACGCCGAATCAGATGGCCTGCCCGGCTTGATCGTCGACCGCTACGGCGATACGCTCGTCCTGCAATCGCTCACCGCCGGTTCCGAGTTCTGGAAAGAGACCCTTGCCGACCTCCTGCTCGAAGAGACGGGTTTGAACGCCATCTACGAACGCTCCGATGCTGATGTGCGTGCATTGGAAGGACTCGAACCGCACGTGGGCTTGTTGCGCGGTGAAATCACCCATGGTCCATTAACCATCCTCCAGAACGGTTTGAAATTCAACGTCAACCTCGAATCTGGCCATAAGACCGGTTTCTACCTCGACCAGCGGGAAAACCGTCTGCGCGTGCGCGCGCTTGCGAAAGGACGGGATGTGCTGGATTGTTTCTGCTACACGGGCGGTTTTACCGTCAATGCACTGGCAGGCGGCGCGAAATCAGTCATGGCTGTGGATACGTCCGCGGAGGCGCTTGCGCTGGGGCGCGAAAATGTTCAATTGAACCGCATGCAGACCGAATGCGTGGAATGGTGCGCAGGGGATGTCTTTCAAGTGTTGCGAAGGTTCCGGGATGAAGGTCGTTTCTTCGACATGGTCATCCTCGATCCCCCAAAGTTCGCACCCACAGCGGCACAGGCAGAAAAGGCCTCGCGCGGTTACAAGGATATCAACCTGCTGGCCTTCAAGCTGCTGCAGCCGGGCGGGCTGTTGGTCACGTTTTCTTGCTCGGGCGGGGTGGATGCAACTTTGTTCCAGAAAATCGTCGCCTCCGCTGCCCGGGATGCGGGTGTGGAGGCGCAGATCGTGGAGCATTTGTCACAGGCGGCGGATCATCCTGTGGCGCTCAATTTTCCTGAAGGGGCGTATTTGAAAGGAATGGTGTGCCTAAAATTCTAGGGGCAGGTTTCGATAGTCCTGCCGGGTTAATCATCACCGAGCGATGCGATCGCTCTCAATAGACCGAGCAGTAGCACGCCAAGTTTGAGACCTTCCCCAGTGGTCAGGGTGGTTTCCCGTTCGTTTTTTTCGGCGCGGCGTTGGAGCAGCATGGCGGCGAACAATCCGACGAGGGCGCCAACCAATGCGCCGGTAATCAATGTTTTGCTTTTATTTTCCATCTTGATAAGTTCCTTAGACATGGATCTACTTTCGTCCAAATACTGCCTTCAGGCTGGCTTTGATCCCCTCGAGAAACAGGACAGGCCTGGTTGTCATGTCCGAGAATCGTTTGGCCTCACTGGCCCCGCGGTTTACATAATATTGCGCCTTGGACGAGTAGGGCGGGATCACCTGTAATGTTCGTACCAGCAGGTAGATGAGACCGACTAGAAGAGCAAGGAAGAGTAGACCGAAAACCATGACCGGGATGACCAGCCAGATGGTAGAAATGGCGCTCCAACGGGGGGAATCGCCGCCCTCTCCAAAGGCAGCCACGCCTGTGATGACTGCGACGACAATGATGAGAACAACTGCCAGGATCACCGGCAGAAAGATTTGGAACCAGAATTGGCGGCGATGGTTTTGATATGAGGAGTGATTTCCGGGAAGTTCGGATTTCATCGATTCTATTTTAACATAAAAACCCCCTCCGGCTCCCTCCCCAACCCTCCCCCATTTTCATGTCGTGATAAAAATTAGCGAATGCGAACTTCAGCGAAAATGGAGGAGGGTGCCCGATAGGGCGGGTGGGGTTGGAGGTCACACAGGGCGGTCCGCATGTCTCGCCCAGACACGCGGTGACCGCCCCGGCAAAAGGGGGATGGACCGACCAGGTGGCGCAAGGTTCTATCTTGCGTTACAAACTACCGGCGGTTTCTCAAAAAGGTTGGGATGTCCAGATCGTCGCTGTTGATCGCTGGCGGTGTGCTGAGTTTTGACTCGCCGCCGGAAACCACGTCAACGTTTGCGCTGACCGGTTCGCTCGGACGAATGAAATGTGCAGGCCGCTGTTCAGGTGTGCGTGTGCTGGTGCGTTCCAACATCCGGCGCGGCACGCCACTGCGCTCGAAGCCAGTCGCAATAACAGTGATGCGGATGTCATCGCCCATGTTCGGGTCGATGACAGCGCCGAAGATCATGTTGACGTCTGGGTGCGCGGTCTCGCGGATGATGGCAGCCGCCTGGTTGACCTCGAACAGGGTCATGCTTGGGCCGCCGGTCACATTGAACAGCACGCCGCGCGCGCCGTCGATGGTGATGTCCAGCAACTGGCTGGAAATAGCCTGTTCGGCGGCATGTTTGGCCCGGTCTTCTCCGCTGCCGGTCCCGACTGCCATCAAAGCTGCTCCACCTTCGGACATGATCGTCTTGACATCGGCGAAGTCCAGGTTGATCAGGCCGGGAGTCGTGATCAGTTCAGAAATCCCCTGGATACCCTGGTGGAGCACATCGTCCGCCAGGCGGAAGGCATCTTGCAGGCTGGCGCGCTTGTCCGCAATTTGCAACAGGCGGTCATTGGGGATAGCGATCAGGGTGTGGGCGTGCTCTTTGAGCTTGCCGATCCCGGCTTCCGCAGACTGCATACGCCTGCCGCCCTCGAACGTGAAGGGACGAGTGACCACGCCGATGGTCAATGCACCGCACTCCTTGGCAACCTGGGCAACAACGGGAGCAGCGCCGGTACCTGTGCCGCCGCCCATGCCGGCAGTGACGAAAACCATATCCGAGCCTTTGAGCACGTTATAGAGTTCATCCGCTGATTCTTCTGCGGCTTTCCGCCCGATTTCGGGATCGCCGCCCGCACCCAGTCCGCGCGTTAGCTTGTCACCCAGGCGGACACGGATGGGTGCTTTCGAGAGATTCAGGGCCTGTGCATCGGTGTTGACGGCGATAAATTCGACACCCTGTATACCCTCTTCGATCATACGATTGACGGCATTCGAGCCGCCACCTCCGACACCGATGACTTTAATCCGGGCGAAGGTTTCACTTGCTGCTTGCTGTTTCTTGGTCGAGTCCATTCTGTGCCTCCTTGCAATAAATAATTCCGTTTCTTATGCGGAATTTTCTAACCTATGGGATTAACCTGCTGAACCATTTCTTCACAAAACTAAAGTCCATACGCTTCTCTCCTTTTGGGCGTTTTTGTCCGGCTGTCATTTCGTGAGAGTGCATGGTCATTGCCCAATGCAACAACCCCACGCTTGTCGAATATGCTGGCGAATTGAGCCGGTCAACCAGCCCAACCAGATTTTCCGGTCTTGCTGTGCGGACAGGCAGGCCCAGCACTTCACTGGCAATCCGACGGATACCGGGCAGGGCGCTGGTGCCACCGGTGAGAACCATGCCGGCCGGCAGGAGACCATCATAGCCAGAGCGCTTGATCTCTTGCAGGGTCAGGCGGAAAATCTCTTCGATACGCGCTTCGATGATATGTGCCAGGTCCTGACGGTTGATCTGTACCGGGAGTTCCTCGCCAAAGGGACGAATGCCGAAATATTCGTCTGCGCCAACCTCGCCGCGAACGGCATGGCCATGTTGCTTCTTGATTTCTTCTGCCTGCGCTGCTGGCAGACGCAAGCCATGGGCAATATCCTGTGTAACATGGTTTCCGCCCACAGCCAGCACCATGGTATGCCACACATCGCCATCTACATAGATGGCCAGGTCGGTGGTGCCGCCGCCGATGTCGCAGACAGCCACGCCCATCTCGCGCTCCTGGTCGGTGAGCACCACCTCCGCCGAAGCCAGCGGGTTGAGCACGAATTGCTGGATCTGCACCCCTGCCGCCTCAATGCACTTGCGCAAGTTGTCGACGGTCGCATTGGCGGCAGTGATGATGTGCGCCTCCACTTCGAGGCGATATCCGTGCATCCCGGTTGGCATGCGGATGCCGTCCTGGCCATCGACCGTGAAACCGCGCTGGATGACATGCACGATCTCGCGGTCGTGAGGGATGGCCACCGCACGCGCCTGGTCGAGCACGCGCAATACGTCATATTCATCGATCAGACCATTGCTCACACCTACGGAGCCACGGCTATTGACTGAAGAGACATGCGCACCTGCCATACTGACCAGCGCCGTGGTGATTTCCAGTCCAGAGGTGCTCTCGGCGCGTTCCACAGAGCGCGTGATGACCCGGGAAGCTGCATCCAGATCGACGATCGTCCCTTTTCTGATGCCTTCTGACGGTTCGATCCCCACGCCCAGGATGCGGATGGTCTTCCCATCCTCGATCCGCCCGACGAGGGTGCAGATTTTGGTGGTACCAACATCGATTCCTACAACTATCTCTTCCATGGCTATTGTTCTTCCACTTGCACTTCAACCTGCTCCACGCGATAAAAGGGAGCGTTCGGATAAGCCACATTGATCAGGATAGGCCGTATGCCGCGTTGTAACAGCCAATCGACCATGGCCTGGTAGACGCGGATTTTGACTTCCACATCCTCTCCACCGGCACCGAAGACGGCCTGCCAGCCACGACCATCGGTCCAGCTGAATCCGGTAGCTGGATCGTACAAAATGGGCGTCCCGGCCGGGGCGTAGGGTGCCAGCACGGTAAGCGCCTTGACCATCTCTGTTGAAATGAACGGCGCCGGGAGTGATGGATCTGCTTCCGGAACGATCAAAGACGGCGGTGTGCCCAGCGCCTGGACAACGATCAAACCTTGCGCTTCTCCGCGCGGACGAAAAGCCCTGCCCGTTTCGTCAATCCATGTATAACCGCCATCTTGTTGCCACTGAATGACCGGCTTTCGTTCGGTCACATAAACGGTGACAATGTTCGGCAGGTCAATGGTCACTTCCACGGAAGCAAGCTCGGGGTAAGCCCGAATCGTCTGCTCCCTGAGCCGGGCGGGAGTCAGCAGGAAAACCGGATTCCCGTTCAATTCCAGTGCGGCGTTGATCTCGTCAACTGAGATGCGCTGGTTGCCGATTACATGCGCAGTATTCACACGGAACTGGGGTAAAGTCCAGGACAAGTAGAGACCAGTTCCGAGAAGCAGTACCAGCAAAAAGGACAACAACCGCCAGCCGAGGTGGATGTGTGGCAGGGAGAGCGCACGTACAGCGGGACGCGGCAGGCTGAAAACCGCGTTGAAACGCCTTTTCCCGGCCTGCTTGCGGCGCTCGATGGCAAAATCATTGACCACACCACGCGCGGTGATGGGCGGCAATTCTCGGTAGCCGCTCTTGCTGCTCGCCCGGGATTTTTTCCTCAGCGGGCGCGACGGTTGCGTTCCTGAACGACGCCTCTGGCGCACGCTTTCGGAGCGGGAGGATGTCCTCTTTTCGTTCATCCTCCACTCCGGTATTCATGCTTGGTGCGGTCGCGTTCGGCCTTGCGTTCCAGCGCCAGCTCGATCAGGCGGTCGACCAGCCTGGCATATGGCAAGCCGCTTGCTTCCCACAGTTTGGGATACATGCTGATCTTCGTGAAGCCAGGAATGGTGTTGACTTCGTTCAGGTAGATGGTATCCGTATCCTTTTCGAGCAGGAAATCCACCCGTGCCATGCCAGCGCAATCGATAGCCTTGTAAGCGCGGACGGCGATCTGGCGGATCAGCTCGCTTGTTTCCGGGGATAACGGGGCGGGGATGAGCAGCCCGGAGGTGCCGTCCACATATTTGGATTCATAAGAGTAAAATTCGCGGCTGGGCAGCACTTCTCCCGGAACGGAGGCCTGCGGGTCGTCATTGCCCAGCACACTGACTTCGATCTCACGCGCATTTGCGATGCCGCGTTGGATCAGGACCCGCCGGTCATAAGCGGCAGCTTCGAACAAACCCTCCTGCAAATCGGAACGGTTGTTGCATTTGGTCACGCCGACAGAGGAACCCAAATTGGCAGGCTTGGTAAAGATGGGATAGCCGCACATGGCTTCCGCCTTGCGGATAACAGCTTCCATGTCCTGTTCGATCTCACGGTGCAGCACGACCAGTGTATCCACCACCGGGATGTCGTTGGCAACCATCACATCCTTGAAGATGCCCTTGTCCATGCCGACGGAAGAACCGACCACGCCCGCACCTACATAGGCGACATCTGCCATTTCGAGCAAACCCTGCATGGTGCCGTCTTCGGAATACGTCCCGTGCATGACGGGGAAGAAAACGTCGATGTCGGTTAGTTTTACGTACTGCGTACCGCGTAATACATACAGACCGCGCTCCGACGGGTCAGGGCTGAAGATGACCTGTTCCAGGCCATCGGTTGTCTCCTTCTCCAACGCTTCGAGCGCGTTCGCGCCGGTAAACCAGCGCCCATCATGGGTAATGCCTACCTGCGTGACCTCATATTTGTCCGCATCCAGAACAGACAACACCGACCGCGCGGACATGAGCGAGACTTCATGTTCGCCCGAGCGCCCTCCGAAGAGGACAGCGATGCGGAGTTTGGGGTGGGTGTTGTCTATCATAGTTTTTCCTTCACCATTCGCCTATCAGTTCGATCTCCAACTCCAGGTTAACGCCAAACTTCTCGGCAACTGTCTTTTGCGCCAGAGTCACGAGCGCGCGGATATCCTCCGCTTTGGTCTGGCCGTGATTGATAAAGAAATTGGCGTGCACGGGGCTGATCTCAGCATTGCCGATGCGCCTCCCTTTCAGGCCGGCTGCCTCGATCAAACGTCCGGCAAAATCGCCTGGCGGGTTCTTGAACATCGAACCCATGCTGGCGCCCGGCGGTTGTGTGGCTTTTCGGCGTTCGCTGAACTCACCGATTTTAACAGACACCGCCTCTTTTGTGCTGTGTTCAAGACGTAATTCAGCCCAAAGTACTACAACTTTTAAGCTTTGGCGTTTCAAGCTCGACGTGCGATAGTCATATTCAAATTTTTCGACAGGCCAGATTTCACTGCCCTGCTCAGTCAACAATCCGGCCTGGATCAGGTTGCCGGCTATATCGCCGCCGAACGCGCCAGCGTTGCCATAAACAGCCCCACCGATGGTCCCGGGGACGGCTGCTGCCCATTCCAGGCCCGCCAGTCCATGCGATGCAGCCCGGCGTGCCAGGTTGGCAATGACCACCCCCGCCTCCGCCCAGACCTTCGGCCTGCCTCCCTTATGGAAGCGAACAGCCTTAGCCCGGTTCAGCACCACCACTCCACGCACACCCCGGTCGCTGACCAGCATGTTTGAGCCGCCCCCCAGTATTAAATAGGGAACCTCCAGCTCCCACAAGCGGAAAACGGTTTCTGCCAACTCGTCACCCGATGTGACGGTGATGAGCGCATCCGCCAGGCCGCCGATGCGCGCGCTGGTATATGGCGCAAGCAGCACATTCTCTTGCAGCCGGTCGCCAAAGGTGGCGCGCAGGGCGGGGATGGGCAGGGTGGTCATTGACATCGTCTCATTCGCCCTGAGCGGAAGGCGTAGCCTGAAGTCGGTAGGCTTTGTTGGCAGCGTTTCGACTGCGCTATCGTTCCACTCAGTGCAGAACTATCAATCCTTTGCAATCAACTTATCGATGATCCGCAAAACGGTTTCTTCGTTGAAATCTTTTGCAACCTCTTTCTTCGTTTTCTTGACTGGTTGCTTGATCGTGCCCTTTTCGGTCTCGACCAGGATCATTTTCAATGCTGGCAGGATCAAAGTTTCAGATTCGAATGTGCGATCTTCGTCTTCCTTGCGCATGGACTCCTACCTTTCCTGTAAACCGGTCAGTACATCCGTGCTGACCTGGTCGGCGTCGCCGGCGGAGAGCACCAGTACGACATCGCCGGATTGGAGTTGCTTGATCAGATAATGACTGATTTCTTTCAGGGTGCCGATATAGCGTGCGGAGGCATGCGGCATGGCGCTGACGATTTCAGCGGAGGTGAATTCCTGCTTCGGTTCGCGGGAGGCATATACCTCGCTGACGATGACCTCATCCGCATCCTTGAAGGCGCGGCTGAATTCCGTGAAGAGTGTTTGCGTGCGCGAGTAAGTGTGTGGCTGCCAGACAGCCCAAATACGACGTCCCGGGTAACGCGTCCTCGCTGCAGATAATGTTGCCATGATCTCGGTGGGGTGGTGGGCATAGTCATCGATCACAGTCACGCCATTCGCCTCGCCGCGTATCTCGAACCGGCGACCGGTTCCGGTGAAATTTTCCAATGCCTCGGCTGTAATCTTTGCGGACAGACCGAGTATTTCTATGACTGCCAGGACTGCCAGCGCGTTGCGGACATTGTGTATGCCCGGGACTTGTAAATTTACTTTGACTGATGAGAGGCTACCGGTCAGGCTCGAAGTCACATAAAAGCTGAAGCCGCCCAACGAATTCACTCTGAGTGTGCGCGCTTGGATCCATTGTGGGCTATTGATAGTCATCTCACCCTGTATCGTATAACCAACCACGGCTCTTCCACCCTTCCGGGCACGGTTGACGAGCGCGGCAGCGCCGCTATCATCGGCGCAGGCGACCAGGGTGCCATCCGCAGGCAGCAGGTCGACGAATGATTCGAAGGCGGCGTACATGTCCTCGTAGGTGGGATAGCAATCCGGGTGGTCATGTTCGAGATTGGTGACGACCGCAATACGTGGTTTGAGCCCCAGGAACATGCGGTCGTATTCGTCTGCTTCGATGACGAACGTATTGCCTTTGCCGGCATGGGCGTTGACACCCAGGTCCTTCACAGTACTGCCGACAATGAAGGATGGATCGCGATCGAGTTCGGTCAGAACCCAGGCAAGCATGGCTGTGGTTGTCGTCTTACCGTGCGTGCCAGCCACGGCGATTCCGACTTTGTCGTCCATGAGCTGACCGAGGAAATCCGCACGTTTATAGACAGGGATGTTGGCCATCATCGCGGCTCTGACTTCAGGGTTGTCATCGGGGATGGCCGATGACCGTATCACCATGTCTGCGCCTGTGATGTTGCGCGGATGATGACCGATATAGACCGTTGCACCGGCTTTTTGTAGTTCGCTGGCAAAGGGGGAGAGCACGCGGTCGGAACCCGTGACGGTATCACCGCGCTCCAACAGGAGACGGGCGATTGCGGATAAACCGCTGCCCCCAATGCCGATGAAGTGAACGTTAGCCATAGTTCATCATCTATCTGATCATGCTAGATGAATACAACAATCACAAAAATGAAACAAAGGACCATTGCAAAGTAAATAAGCGGCTCGCCCAGCAAGTGTGGCGGCATGTAATTCATCAATAATTGAATACTTGTCAAGACATCACCCGTTGGCGCGCTGACAACTTTTGTAAACGGATAATTGGCCTGGTGCAAATAAAACAGGATCGTCCCGGAGATCAAGTAACCGTTGATCGCACCCATAAAAATGCCGAAAAGCGTATCCTGCAAGCGTTCACGCGCGGCTCGTGCGGCCAGCCGCGCAATGCTGATGACGGTTTGATAGCCAAAATAAACCAGGGTGATGACGATCATGGTGCGAATCCAGAACAGGGAAGAACTGTCTTCAGGCAGGGCGATGATGATCGGTATATAGCGTCGTAATATATGATTTGCAGTCAAAGCCAGGATTACGCTAAAGCTTACCAAAAGTTCCTTCGCCCAGCCGCGCATCGCGCCAATGACGGCAAACAGGACAACATACATCCAAAAGACATAAACGATACTCATCATAGGCTTTTTACTCCGGCCAGTTCCATGAGTTGGCTGGCAATTGTCTGAGCAGCGTCCGGCTTAGACAGGGAGCGCATGGCAGCTTTCATACTTTCGCGTTTTCCAGGGTTGTCGAGTAAAACTTTTATAGTGTCCAGCAGTTCCTCCTGGAGCCGGCTGTCGTCCAGGATCACCGCTGCGCCATGCTGGGCCAGGTAACTGGCATTGACTTTCTGGAAACGCCAGGCATGGGGATAAGGGACCAGGATGGCGGGCAGCGCGAAGAAAGGAAACTCACCCAGGCAGGACGCTCCTGAACGGGAGACCACCAGGTCGGCAGCTGCCAGCACTTTTCCCATCTCGTGCATGTAAGGGAAAGTGTGATAGCGCTTCTTTTGCGCGGACTTCAAGCCTGCTTCCGCTTCTTCGACCTCATCCCAGTCCAGCTGGCCGCTGATATGCACCACTTCCGCCAGTTCCAGGAGGGCAGGCAGGTGAGCCAGGATAGCTTGATTCAAGGAACGCGCGCCCTTGCTGCCTCCGAATACCAGTACCGTAGGTTTATTGGAGGAAAGTCCCAGCGCAGTACGCGCCTGATAGCGTGCCCAATTCGCGAGGTCCGGGCGAAGCGGGTAGCCGGTGACGATCACTTTCTGTTTGAAATACCGTTGCGAATCCGGTGCGGTCACGGTGATGCGGTCTGCAAAGCGCGCCAGGGCTTTGAGCGCCATGCCAGGCTCGATATCCGGCACATAGAGCAACGTGGGGATGCGCTGCCCTGCAAACGCCATCGGGACAGCCACATAACCGCCGGTAAAGAAAAGCACATCCGGGCGGAACCCGTGCAGGATGCGTTGGGAGGCCAGCACACCCCGCGCCAGTTGCAACAGGTTGCCTGGCAAGACCCGCAGTCCAACACCGTGCAGGCCGGCGGCCGGAATCAAGCGATAAGGTAGCCCTGCCCGTTTCACCAGGTCTGCCTCCATACCGCCTTCGCTGCCCACCCATAGCGTTTCCACGTCCGCATGCAGGGACGTGAGCGCGCTATGGACGGCGAGCGCGGGATATACGCCGCCGCCGGTTCCGCCAGCGCAAATCAACAACCGCACCGAATGACCTCCAGTCGTTCCCTTCCTCGACAGTCACACCGGACTGCCGTGAGATATTCAACAATATTCCGATGGCTGCAATCGAGACCACCAGGTTTGAACCGCCCGCGCTGATGAACGGCAGTGCATTGCCTGCAAAAGGCATCAGGCCGACCATCACAGCCATATTGATCAATGCTTCGAGGCCGATCCAAAGCGACAGGCCTGAAGCCAGCAAAGTGCCCAACATGTCGGGCGCGCGGCGGGCGATGACCATGCCGCGCCACACCAGCGCGGCGTACAGACCGATCAAGGCCACTGAGCCGACCAGACCAAGTTCCTCGGCGATGACCGCGAAGATGCTGTCTGTAGGCGGGACGGGCAGGCCGAGCAGTTTGGTTTTACCGAGGCCGATCCCCGTACCCAGGATCCCGCCGTTGACAATGGCCTCGAACGAACGACGTACATGATACGAAGCCTGGGTTGGGTCTTTGATACCATTGAGAAAGTCGCCCACGCGTTCCGCGCCGGTCGGGCTGACTCGCACCACCAACCAACCCATGAGTAGCGCGGCGATAAGCAACAGGGTGATCTGCTTCAAGTCGCCGCCTGCCAGGAAGAACAGCAGGCCGCCCAAGATGAGCACCGTCCCCGCGGCGCTCAGGTCGGGCTGCAGGTAGATCAGGCCGCCGACGATCCCCAGGATCATACCCAGGGGGATCAATCCGAGTTGAATATCTTTCAGGTGCTCGCGTTTGGAAAACATCCACACTGCCAGGTAAATGATCGAAACAAGCTTTGCCAGTTCTGATGGTTGAACGGAGCCCTCGAAGAAGGCGCGTTTGGCATTGAAGCGCATTTCGCTCAGCAATAATACGCTGATAAGCAAAAAGATGGTTAAGGCCATGGTCAACAATGCCAGCTTGCGCCAGCGATGATAGTCGAAGTAGGCCAGGAAGGCGGCGCCAAGCAAGCCCAAACCCATCCAAAGTACCTGTCGGTTGAACATTTGCATCGGGTTATCGAACGCGCCCAGGGAAAAATCCCAGGAGGCAGAATAGAGCATCACTAACCCGAATACCAGTAACGTTGCTACTGTCAGGAGCAGGTGGATATCAAAGCTGCGTGTGGGGGCAACTGTTTTTTCCCGGTTGTGCGATGAGGTGTAATTGCGGTCTTTTACGACAGTTCCTGTACCCATTTTTTAAACCATTCTCCTCGCTCGGCAAAATCGTTGAACTGGTCGAAACTTGTACCACCCGGTGAGAGCAGGACGACATCAC
>DAOTXM010000208.1:0-16366 GCA_034435215.1 Anaerolineales bacterium | reverse complement strand
GACAAGCTCAGGGCAGCGCCTTCGGGACGTTTCGAAGATATGAACTGTACGACTCATGCAGATGACTTAGTCAATTGGGTGCGTTTCAAACAAGTTGAAAAGTTTCGGAAAAACGGGTGTGCGGAGGGTGTACACCCCCCGCACACCCGTTTTTCCGGCTTCCTTCAACTCAAATGAAACACACCCATGATAAATTGACATTTAGTATCAACTCCTGTAAACTTCTCCCATGGACATAGACCTGGATCTCTACCGTCATGAAGTGCGCGTTTCCACGGATCCGCTGGTGCGCCTCTCGGTAATCGGCATTTCTCCCGACAGGCCGCAGCGGACGTTTGTCTTCCTGCACGGTTTCGGGGGGCAGGCCAAGCAATGGGTTTACCAGCTGCAAAAATTTTCGCTGGACAATCGCGTCATCGCCCTCGACCTGCGCGGTCACGGGCTTTCGGATAAACCCGCCAGCGGCTACGACATGCCGCGCATCCAGCAGGACCTTGCAGTTGCGCTGGATACGCTCAAGGTCGATGGGAAACTGGTATTGGTCGGGCATTCCTTTGGCGGAGCCATCGCCAGCGAGTATGCCCTCGACCATCCGGAACGCATCGAAGGCCTCATTCTCATGGCAACCGCCGGGGAGTTCAAGCTCAATCCGTTCTTCCGGCTTGGTCTGCATCTGCCCGTCTGGCTGTTGCGCCTCATCGGACCCTTTACCCGTTCTTGGCTCTCCGCCCCGCCCCACGCGCTCAAACCCTTCTATCACACCAACCTGTCCAAATGGACCGGCTGGGACAAGTTCGCCAATTTGCAGGTTCCCACGCTGGTGCTTCGCGGGCATCGCGACCTGGTCTTCGAACGCCCGCTGTTCGAGAAGGTGGCGCGATCCATTCCGGGTGCTGAAGATGTCGATATCAGGGTATCCGGACACATGGTCATGCTCGAACGCCGCGAAGCGGTCAATCGCGCCATCGAGCGCTTTCTCGAAGGCGAATCCCAGCGCTCCTGGCGGGACGACAGACCTGCTACCGATAAATCGAGCCGTGCGGCCCTGGAACGGGAGCGTCCCTGGCTGGTACATTACGAACCGGGCGTGCCCTACACGATCGGCGTTCCAAACATCCCAGCGCATCACTTGCTGCGTTCGGCAGTCAGGCGTTTCCCAAGGCAGAGCGCAGTCATCTTCGAAGGCAACCGCCTGTCCTATCGCCAACTCAACCGTGAGGCAAATCGTTTCGCCAATGCCCTGCTCGCGCTGGGACTCGGCAAAGGCGCGCGCGTGGTTTTGATGATGCCCAACCTCCCGCAGATGGTGATCGGATTCTTCGGCACGCTCAAAGCAGGCATGGCTGCTGTCTTCATCCCGCCCTTGACCGAACCGGAAGAACTGATCCGGATCGTCCGCGATGTAGAGGCCAGCGTCCTGGTGACCATCAAGCCTGCCGCCGGCCTGGCGCGCCAGATACAAAGCAGCACAGACTTACCCCACATCGTGCTGACCGACCCGGGCGAGTATCTCGCGCTCCCAAAGAAATGGATCTCGCGCTGGCGTAACCGCGGGCTGGCCGTTCCGGGGGCGATCCGCTTCCAGCCCTGGCTGGCGGGCCAAAGCCAGCGCTCGCCAACGCAGGAGATTTCGCCTGAAGATCTGGCCGTCATCCAGTTCACCGGGGGCACGACCGCGGCCGCGAAGGGCGTCATGCTGTCGCATCGCAACCTGGTTGCCAACGCCCTGCAAACGCGCCACTGGATGCCGGAGGCGCAGGAAGCCAAAGAACGCTTCCTGTGCGCGCTGCCCTTCTCGCATTCCTACGGCCTGACCACCGCCCTGACCGTCCCGGTCACCCTGGGGGCGACCATGATCTTGAAGGCGCAGTTCCAGATCAAAGATATCCTGGAAACCATCAAGAAATACCGCCCGACGATCTTCCCCGGCGTGCCCAACATGTACATGGCGATCAACAATTTCCGGGGCGCGCGCAAGTATGGCATCCGTTCGATCAAGGCCTGCCTGAGCGGCTCCGCGCCCCTGCCGGTGGAAGTGCAGGAAGCCTTCGAGAAACTGACCAAAGGGCGGCTGGTCGAAGGCTACGGCCTGACCGAAGCCTCGCCGGTTACACACGCCAACCCGCTGAATGGGGAGCGCAAGGTTGGCAGCATCGGCATCCCGCTGCCGTCCACCGAAGCCGTCGTCGTCGACCTGGTTCGAGGCCGCAAGGAAGTGGAACCCGGCCAGATCGGTGAACTGGCTGTGCGCGGCCCGCAGGTCATGCTGGGCTATTGGAAGGATGAAAAAGCCACCTCGGAAGTCATCACCAGGGATGGCTGGCTGCTGACCGGCGATGTGGCGCAAATGGACTCGGACGGCTACTTCCGCATCATCGCCCGCAAAGCCGACATGTGGTACCCGGCCAGGCCAGGCACGCCCGCGTTCCCGCGCGATGTGGAAGAAGTGATCTACGAGATCCCCCAGATCAAGGAAGTAGCCGTGGTGGCCGTGGCAGGCCACCCGTTCGCTTTTGTGATCGCCGGGAAGGAACGCCCCACACCCGAAGCCGTGCTCGCCTATTGCAAACGCCGCCTGCCGCCGCATCTCGTCCCGCGCTTTGTAATCTTCATGGATGATTTTCCCCGGACTTTCATCGGAAAGGTTTTGCGCCGCGAGTTGGCAAAACGCTATGAAAAACATGTTTCAGAAAGATGATCACCAAGGAAAAATAACGAATAATTCTCCCGCGGTCTCTGTGAACTCTATAGTGAATAGTGTTCGCACTGGTGAAGGTTCACCGATCATCATGGTACATGGACTGGCGGCTTCCCTGCACGATTGGGATGCGCTCCTGCCTGAACTTGCCGCCCATGGGTATGCAGGCTATGCCCTTGACCTGCTCGGTCATGGTGAAAGTGCGAAACCACAGAAATTGGACCAATATACCGGTGATACTGTTTTCGTGCACTTGCAGGACTGGATCGATTCGCTCCACTTGAACGAGCCTGCAATTCTGGTGGGCCATTCCCTTGGCGGCTATCTTGCGCTGCAATATACATTGGAGAATCCAAAGCGTGTACGCGCCCTGGTCCTGGTCAATCCGTTCTACACACAAAGCCAATTGCCGCCGGTTCTACGCTTTGTCCTGCGTCGTCCATTGCTAAATACCGTCATCATCGAACGCACCCCTTACTGGCTTTTTCGTCTTATGATCGACGTATCCAGCCTGCAGTTTGGCAGTAGCAATGAGAAATTACATTCCCTGCCGGAAGCAGTACGCATCCAGACCGCGCTGGATTACAAACGGGCCGCCCCCGGCATCTACAACATTCCTCGCACGCTTCGCAACCTGACCCCAGACCTGCCCCGCATCACGCAACCGACTCTGGTCATTTGGGGAGCACGCGACCAGACCATCGACCCAAAGACCTTTCCGCTGCTGGTCGAACAATTGCCCAACGCGCGCAGCGCCATCATGCCCGTTTGCGGACATGTGCCCCACCAATGCCATGCAAAGGACTTCAACAAAAAATTGTTTGATTTTCTAGACGACTTGAATTTAGGATAAGGGAATCCGGCATTATGTGATTTGTTGATTCTCCTGATACACCCAAACCCGGTTTTTCCCCATCCGTTTGGCATTGTACAGGGCCTGGTCGGCTTTTTGGAGCAATACTTCCCCAGATAAACCGTGGGCGGGAAACATGGCAATCCCGATCGAGACACTGATACTGACCTTTTCATTCCTATGAACGATGTGGTGGGAAGCGATGTTTTTTCGCAATTTTTCCGCCCTCTCCACTGCAATATTCTCCGTTACATTATCCAACAACACCACGAATTCGTCACCGCCATAGCGACAGGCAATGTCCCCGGCACGGATCCTTTTGCGTGTCACCTTTGCAATGTGCACCAGAAAATCATCCCCGGCTTTATGTCCATATTTATCATTGATGTCTTTGAGATGATCACTATCCAACATCAAAATTGCCATCGGCTTCTCAGAGCGATTCGGATATGCAAATTCTAATTCCAAGGCCTCCTGCAGGTAACGACGGTTATATAAGCCTGTCAAGGGATCGCGCACCGCCAGGTCCTGCAATTGCTCCTGCAACATTTCGACCCTTTCGATCTGCCATTGCAAGAGCTGGTTCGCGTTGCGCAATTTGATCTCTGTGTTCCTGCGAAATTCTATTTCAGCCTGGGCTTTCTCGAACAATTGGGCATTTTGTAATGCAATCACGGCCAGGTCGGCAAAGCGTTTCAAAATCGATACGTCTTCTTCCGAAAATTCAAGCTCATTGTCAAAACCATGTGCCACCCCCAAAACGCCAACCACCTTGTCTTTCAAGAATAAAGGCATTCCTACAATGGCGCGAATGACACCATAGCGAAACCCAACACTACGTCCGGACCATTGATCATAATTCGGAATGACAAGGGGTTCGCCAGTTTCCCAAACGGTTCCAGAAATACCATCCCCACGCTTAACCCTCTCCCCAAGGGTATCCTCCAGAATGCCAGTACTAACCATGGGTACCAATTCATCTTCTTCATCTACCAGAATATCCAGATAGCCATGCGGGGTTTTAAGCAACTGACAGGCGCGCTCGACAATATTTTGAAAGACGATCTTCAAATCCAGGCTCGAATGCAAATCATAGGTAGTTTCCTGTAGTGCACGCAAAATCAAATTCTGCGTTTGCAAGGATTCTTCCTGTTTCAAGTTCATCTCATGCTGGTACGAACGGGCACTCTCGCGAATGATTACGATCTGTCCCAGATATTTCCCATCGAGGCCATTGATGGTTGAGATCGTCAGTTCGGCATAAAGAGTTTGTCCATCGCTAAGACTCAAACTGGCTTCTTCCAGGCCATCGGCTAGAATTTCCTTTCGATACACAGATGATTCCCGCCGGGGAAAGACCGTATCGACCGACTTGCCGATCAAGTCAGTTTGCGTTACTTTCAGCAAGTTTTCCCCGGCTGGATTGATGCCAATGATTTGATTGTCGCTGTTCAAAAAAAGTATGGCGTCAGGGAGATTGCGTAAGGGGGATTCCATTACAAGTGGCAAGGATGGAGGAGAAAACAGATAATGAATTCAAACTGATGCAAATAGTATTATACGCTGGAAACCCATCATATTTATACTGTACTCTAATACTAATCATTTACGCATATCAACACCATAAATAAGTTACAGTGGATCGTAAGAAATAGATGATTACCCGCTCTTAACGGGAAAGAGATCCGGAATTTGGTACATTCGGCACGTTTCCCGTCATATTGGTTCTTTAGGATTTGCCGTGAAGGGGTCCGGGTATCTACCACGGAAATTCCCAGAGGGCCATCATAATTCGAGAAGCAATGAGGCCAGTCAGTGATAGAACCTGAATATTTTAAGGTAAATCACCCATACGTCCTCTTGAATGGAACATATAACTATGCTAAAATCTTACAAAATTAGCCATATGTACGGGGATGCAGAGCCGAAACGCCCATATATGGCGGCAACAAACGTTCTACTAATGGAGAGACCCATATATGCGGTGTCCATACTGTCAACACGACAATTCTAAAGTGCTCGATACTACTCACGATAGCCAGGGCGGTATCCGCCGCCGACGGGAATGCCTGGATTGCGGGCAGCGGTTCAGCACATACGAACGCGCAATCCTGGCGACACCTCTGTTGATCAAGCAGGATGGGACGCGCGAAGAGTTCGACCGTGAAAAACTGGCACGCGGCATCCGCATCGCTTGCGCCAAACGGCCGGTCTCCGCAGCGGATATCGAGCGTTTGATCGGCCAGGTGGAATCCGCTCTCCAGAGGATGGGCAAGGCGGAGGTTTCGTCGCGGGTAGTCGGAGATCTGGTGATCGCCGGCCTGAAAGAGGTGGATCAAATTGCCTATATCCGATACGCAATCGTTTACCTGAGATTGGATGATCTGCATTCCCTGCGCAATGAAATAGACCGCTTGTTGGAAAGCTAACCGGTTCGGCAGAGATCCCCGTTTTACGGGCAGGTTGGATTTCTGCCGATTTTTTGTCTGTGCATGCCTTTTCGACAAAACGGAGCGTGAGGCGCTTAGATGGATAGCACCTATCCAAATCGCTTTGCCCTTCCCCTTTCCTTATGAGAAGATTTGTCTGCACTCATAAACAATCAGTAAATCACGAACTGGCTGGGAGAAGTTCGGATATTATTTCAACTTTCGTGAAGTACTGACAATACTTTTTTTAGGAGAAAATGTAATGGTAACCAAAGCAGTCACACCCGGTAAAAAGAATTTGTTGCCCACCCCCCCCATCCCAGAAAAGCTACCCAAGATCGAATTGACCGAGAACGCCCGCCAGGTGCTGATGCGGCGTTATGTGCGCCGCGGCGATGACGGCCAGCCGGTCGAGACGGTGGAGGAGATGTTCTGGCGTGTGGCTTATCATATTGCCAAGGTCGAAGAGACCTGGGGCGGAGATGTTATGGAGCACGCGATCAGGTTTTACCACTTGCTGACCAGCAAGAAATTCTTTCCCAACTCTCCCACTTTTACCGGGGCAGGCACGCCGCTGGGACAATTGGCGGCCTGCTTTGTACTGCCCATCACCGACGACATGGGCCGCGACCCGGCTGGCATCTTCCAGACTTTGCGCGATGCGGCCCTGATCCAACAGACCGGCGGTGGGAACGGCTTCTCGTTCTCGCGGCTGCGACCGGCCGGCGCGCTGGTCAAATCGTCCGCCGGGCAGGCCACCGGACCGGTTGGATTCCTGCGCGTCTATGACCATGCCTTCGGGGAGATCGCACAAGGCGGAACAAGGAGGGGGGCCAATATGGCTGTCCTGCGTGTGGACCATCCGGACGTGGAAGATTTCATCACGTGTAAAACAAACGAAAACCACATTACCAATTTCAATATCTCGGTCGGCATCACGGATGCTTTCATGCAAGCCGTCAAGAATGACACGGAATGGGAACTGCGCTTCCCGGATGTACAGGACCCAAAATATCGCGAGTACGGCAAAGGGACGCTGGAAGAAGCCGAAGCCGCGGGTGTTCCCATCCGCACCTATAAAAAGTTGAAGGCGCGCGAATTGTTCCGCAAGATCGTCCAACAGGCACACCACAACGGCGAGCCGGGTGTGTTGTTTCTGGATACTGCCAACCGTGAGAATCCCGTCCCGCATTTGTATCCCCTGGAGGCGACAAATCCTTGTATTACTGGCGAAACGCTGGTCTACACAGAAAACGGGTTGTACCGCGCGGATGAATTAGCGATAGAAGGAAATGAAATCACTATCACCACAGACGCTCGTTTTGGCACTGACACTTTCCTCCCTGCTACACATGTCTTTCAAACTGGAACAAAACCTGTATATCGCTTGATGACAAAGCAAGGCTATGAAGTGCGTCTAACAGAAGACCATCGTGTAATGACGTCACGCGGTTGGGTAGAGGCACGAAATTTGCATCCTGGTGATCATCTCCATATTCTCAATCGCAAGGGTGGGTTTGGAAATATCGGTACTCTTGAAGAGGGTCGCGTACTCGGCTGGATAGTGGGCGATGGCACTGTCAATGTAGTGCGTGCCGTGCTGTCCTTCTTTGGGAATGAAAAACGAGAGCTTGCGCCAGCCTTCGCTGAAATAGTCACCAATCTAGTGGACAATCCTGACCAGGGAAGGTCTTATCCGGTAGGGATTACCGAAGTCAGAGAACGCGACGAAGCGCGTGTTGCATCTGACCGATTACGCCTCTGGGCCGAGCAATTTGGAATCACGAAAGAGAAAAAGCATTTTGTACCCGCTGCCGTATTTACTGGCAGCGAAGAGATGCAAAAAGGCTTTTTACAAGCGCTTTTCACTGCCGATGGACAGGTCAACGACGGAGGGGAAAAAGGCTGTTCTGTACGCTTGAGTTCGAGCCATTTACCATTACTGAAAGATGTGCAACGCCTGCTATTGAACTTTGGGATTGCAAGTCGTATTTACGAAAACCGGCGAACAGGTGGTTATCGACCAATGCCAGATGGCAAAGGCGGTACAAAAGAGTACTTCCACCAACCGCAACACGATCTAGCGATCAGTAAGAATAACCTGATCCGCTTCGCCGATGAAATCGGTTTCCTTACTGAGGTAAAGCAAACAAAGTTAGCGGATTATATCAACCGTATGGTGCGTGGCCCCTATGAAGAGCCATTCCTTGCAACAGTCCTGGCCGTTGAACCGGATGGCGTAGAACCTGTTTACGATCTTCACCAGCCTGATACCCATTCGTTTATCGCTAACGGTCTGGTCGTGCATAATTGCGGCGAGCAATGGCTTGGCCCATACGAAAACTGCTGCCTGGGTTCGGTCAATTTGAACGAGCACTGCGGACCTGACGGCACGGTCGATTGGGAAGGTTTACGCCAGTCGGTGGTGACGGCTACGCGCTTCCTGGATGACGTGGTGGAAGCAAACGCCTACGTCCCGGCAGTGCCGCAGTTAAAGGAAGCCGCCCTTCGCGCGCGGCGCATCGGACTGGGGATCATGGGCTTGGGCGACCTGATGTACCACGTCGGTGTGCGCTACGGTTCCCCGAAAGGGCAGGAATTCGGCGCGCAGGTGATGGAATTCGTACGTTATTACGCCATGCAGACCAGCATCGAACTGGCAATCGAGCGCGGTCCCTTCCCGGCCATCCAGGGCAGCCTCTACGACATGGACGACCTGCGTTGGGCGCCGCCCAGGGCGCTGACTCCTTACCAGCACGACTGGGGCAGGCCGGAGGTCCGCTGGGAAACGATCGTGGAAGGCATCCGGGCGCACGGCATCCGCAACGCAGCCCAGACCACCGTCGCGCCGACCGGCACCATCGCCACCGTCGCCGGATGCGAAGGCTACGGCTGTGAGCCCGTCTTTGCGCTGGCCTACATCCGGCATGTCAACGACAAGGGCAAAGACCTGCAACTGACCTATGCCAGCCCGCGCTTCGATGCGGCGCTGCGGCAGGCCGGGTTGGGCGAGGAGAAACGCCAGGAGATCATCGAGCAGGTGATGCGCGAGGGCTCCTGCCAGCAAATCGAGGCCGTACCGGAGCGCATCCGGAACACCTTTGTGGTCTCCGCCGATATCAGTGCGGAGGAACATGTGCGTATGCAGGCCTCTTTGCAGGCCTTTGTGGACAATTCGCTCTCCAAAACGATCAACTTCCCCGAAATGGCCAGCGTGGATGATGTAGCTCAGGCGTACATGCTGGCCTGGGAACTGGGCGCGAAGGGCATTACAGTGTATGTGACCGGTTCGCGCGATAAGGTGGTCTTGGAAACCAAGGCCACAGCGGAGAAGAAGCAAGCAGCTGAATCTGAACAACATCAGGCAACCACCAAGATGTGGCACGACAGCAAGAAGCCGCGTCCGCGTGCGCTGGTCGGGAAGACCTATAACGTGGAGACGCCGCTGGGCAAGGCCTTCGTGACCGTCAACGAGAACGGCGGCGACCAGCCCTTCGAGGTCTTTATCAATACGGCCAAGGCAGGCTCCGAAACTGCCGCCGTTTCGGAAGCGATCGGCCGCCTGATCTCGTACATCCTGCGGCTGACCTCGCCGGTGGCGCCGCTGGACCGCCTGCGCGAAGTGGTGCGCCAGTTGAGCGGCATCGGCGGTGGACGCTCGCTGGGCTTCGGTCCCAACCGTGTGCGCTCGCTGCCCGATGGCGTGGGACAGGTGATCGAGATGTACCTACGGGAAAAGGATGGCGTGGAAGACATCCCCGTCGAGAAAGTTCCCGGCAACGGCGGGCATTTGCTGGAAAAAGAAGCCGAGGCCGCACAGTACATGCTCAAGATCGGCGACCTTTGCCCTGAGTGTGGCGAGGCCGCGGTGGTGAACGAGGAGGGCTGCCGTAAGTGCTATGCCTGCGGGTTCAGCGAGTGCTAATGGTGCGGTCAGACCCTTAGCTAGACTTTATCCATACAGAACCTTTCAAGTTGAATAACACACTGTTTCAAACAGGCGCTCGAGCAAATCTGGTCGAGTTTTTTGCATGTCGGTTCTTGCCCCCGACATACAAAAACCCCAGTGGATCCAAATGCGTCTGCGTACAAGAGCGATTGCATCCGAGAAGGTAGGTGTTGAGCAGTAAACGCAACAAAACAAGACTGAGTGCCAAGTTCGACCAGACTGCCCGGTTCAGCACCCGATGGTATTTTTGAAAATGCCGCTCCGCACTCAATCCCATGATCCGCGGTTGTATGCATACAGTGTGTTATATTCGTCAGGCAGGGTGAGCATGGGACTCCTCTCTTGGCCGAGATTTGTCTTAGCTTACTCTGCTTTTTGTTAAGGTTCAAATGGATAAAGTCCAGCTGAGAATCTAAAGTCTTTCGGTTCTCCTCAGATTAGAGGGGAGATGAAGAGATAAATTGAGTATCCTTGGGCCATGAAAATGTTACCACTACAACCAAACGACCCAGAGAAAGTTGTACGGGATGCAGCCCGAGCAGTGAAACGGACGGCAAATCTGATGATCCAAAAAGTGAGCATTGGGACCTTCAATATTTTGTTAGGCTTACCCGGTCTGGTGGTGAGCGAATACGCATTGAAGCGACAAGGCGAGCAAGAAGTGTTGCATCTTTTTTGCCGACATGAGCATGAGGTAGCGATCTGCCCACGTTGCGGTCAAGTGTGTGATGCGCTGCATGAGCAGGAAGAACGCGCCATTCGTCATTTGGATATATGGGGGAAGGCAACCTTCGTGCATTTTCCGTCACGACGCTTCAAGTGTAAGCATTGCAAGAAACCATTCACGGAAAGCCTGGCATGGGTAGAAAGCAAGCGGCGCGAAAGCACGGCCTATGAGTTGCATGTGTATGAACAATGTCAGCACACGGATCAGGCAGCGGTAGCAGAACGGGAAGGATTACATCCTGAGACAGTGAGAAGCATCTTTCAACGCTGGGCCAGACGAGCCGAACAACGACGTGAACCCAGGCTGGTACGCTGTCTGGGCGTGGACGAAATCTCATTGCGCAAGGGACATCAGCAGTTTGCACTGGTATTGAGCGACCTGGAGCGCCATTGCGTGCTTGCAGTGTTGCCCGAACGCAGTCAAAAAGCCTTTGAAACCTAGCTGGAGGCTTTGAGCGCAGTCGAGCGTCAGGCCATTCGTCTGGTGGCCATGGATATGTGGGGTCCCTATCGGGGTGTGGTGCGCTCCAAACTGTCGCACGCCGAGATTGTGGCAGACCGCTTTCATGTGATGAAATAGTTGAACGAGGCGCTGGGCAAAATCCGCCGCCGCTTACAAACCTCCGACCCAGCCTCCTATGAACTGCTCAAAGGCATTCGCTGGCTCTTGGTCCGCAGGCGGGCGGACTTGAAACCCGAAGAAGAAGCCAAACTCCAGACCGCTCTGGACGCTTTCCCACCATTACGCACGGCCTATCTGCTCAAGGAACGTCTTGTGGCCATTGCGGATAAAATCCAAGACCGCGCCCAAGCGGAACGCTTCCTGCGCGCCTGGGTGTACTATGCACAGGCTTCTGGGTTGGTGCAGTTGGTAAAGTTCACCCAAACCTTGCAACATTGGTGGGAAGAATTCTTGAACTACTTCAACGAAGGCTTCACCAGCGCCGTAGTTGAAGGTTTGAACAATGCTATTCGCAGCACTATCCGTCACGCCTATGGCTATCTTCGCTTCGAACATTTCCGCATACATGTCCTGGTTGAACATGGCAACTTGCCAGCACCTTACCCACAAATCTGATGAGAAACAAAAAAACGAATGTTGAGTTTGTTCAATATTGGCTTTCATTCAAGCAGAAAGAACTTGAAGATACTGCTCCTGAATCCGCACAAAAGAATATCAACCTGGAAATTCTTCGCGGCTTGGCAATCCCTGTCCCACTGCGGAGCCTGCAAGAAGAGTTTACGGGCGTGGTGGCGCGGTTCGAGTCGCTGCGGGGGAGGATGTCCGAGGCGGGGATGCAGGTCGAGTGGTTGTTTAAACCGTTGTTGGCGGAGAGTTTTGGGTGAAGACCGTCCACGAATTTTTCACGAATAAACGAATCGAAGACTCGCGCTTCGAATATTTGGGGTCTTATTCGTGGATGGTTGGTTTTGTGCAGGTCGAGTCGTTCAGGGGGAGGATGTCCAAGGTGGGGAGGCAGGTGGAGGGGTTGTTCCATTCCCTGCTGGCGGAGGCGTTCTCATAAAACCGCCCCGAAGGTTTTGTGCCAGACCTTACGCCCTTCTGTGCAACCTTCGGGACGTTGTCCTTGTGGGCGTAGTGGCGCGGGCGGTCACTGAATCCCGTCGAAGTGTCAAGTCGCTGCAGGGGAGGATGCCCCCTTCAGGGATAATGTCCGAAGCGGGGAGGTAGGCGCCGTGTTGAGTCTGTCGAAGCATCGAGGGGATGTTTGAGTCTTTGTTGAGTGAGAGTTTTGGGGCATAGCTCCCTCTGTCCGTTGGACATCTCCCCCAAATGCGATGATAGTGCTGTCGAATTTGGGGGAGAATTGAAAATTGAGATTATTTATGAACGCTGAGAATGTTTCAAACTACACAAAGAACCAACTCCCGCCGAACGCAAACTCTGGTCAAAGATTAGAAACGATCAGTTAGGCGTCACGTTTCGCCGCCAGCACGCCATTGGCAACTACATCCCCGATTTCGTCTGCATCGAAGAGAAACTCATCATCGAATTGGATGGAAATCAGCATTTGGAGCAGGAGGAGTATGATGAGGAACGCACACAGTTTTTGAAAACAATACTCACGCGCAATGACATCATAAAGATGTTGCCCGCCTGAAAAAATTTCCCGGGTAGAATACGGATATGGGAAAGCTTATTACCGTCATCGGTCCCAGCGGAGTGGGCAAGACCACTCTGGTGCGTGTGCTGGCGATGCAACCAGGTTTCGCGACCGCCCTCGAGGGGCATGACGCGCGTCCCTTCCAGAGGCTGTTCCAGCAGGATGCGCGTTACGGCTTGGCCAACCAGGTCGACTATTTCCTGCTGCGCGCCGAACAGGAACGCTCCCTGCGCGCCGTCTCACAAGTGGGATTGATCGACGGCGGCCTCGACCTGGACTATCACGGCTTTACGCGTCTCTTCCACAGCCGCGGCCTGCTGACCGGTCCCGAGTTCGATCTGTGCCGACAGTTATACGAAACTCTGCGGGCTTTGCTCCCATTACCGGAACTAATCGTCCGGCTACGAGCGGATCGGGATACGGTGGCAGGCCGCCTGTCCGCACGCGAGCGGATCAACATCGCCCGCATCGATGATTATACGCATTTTGAATCCTTCCTGGACGAGTGGCTGGTTACGCTGAACCCCAGCCGCACCTTGGAAGTGGACGTCACCGAAAACGACCCAGGATACACCCGGCTCGTTCCATCATTGTTGAAAGAAATTACGATCAGGTTAGGAGGACGATGACACAGGTTCTATACGGCGAACGCCTGGGAAAGAACGGGGCGCTGCGCATCGGTTGTTCCGCCATCATTTTCGATGAAACCCGCCAAAAGGTACTGCTCACCCGTCGCAGGGACAATGGCCTGTGGTGCCTGCCAGGCGGCCATATGGAATCTGGTGAATCCGTGCAGGAATGCTGCGCACGTGAAGTGCTCGAGGAGACCGGCCTGCAAGTTTGGGTGAAGCGCCTGACCGGCGTGTACAGCAACCCCGACCAACTGGTCATCTATCCGGACGGCGGGCAGGCACACTTCGTTGTCCTTAATTTTGAAGTAGAAGTTGTGGGAGGCAACCTTGGTCTGAGCGACGAGACGCTCGAAGCCGGGTATTTTTCCCTGGCCGAGATCGAAACCATGCCCCTGCACGACCGTCACACAGATCGCATTGCAGATGCGCTCACATGCCAGGCGGAGGCTTACATCCGGTAATTGCATGCATGGTCCTGTCAGTGATCGGCCGTAGAGAGGTGAATTTTTTCTAGATAGCGATTGGCTCACACTCTCACGGGCAGGGATCCATATGCAGGAATGTGCGACATTCGTCCTCGGTCAATGAACGCGTCAGGCGTGAACGCGCCAGAGTGACCAACTCATCCAACCGAAGGGTGTAGGTGCGTACGGTACCATCGGCCCCTGCAGTAGCCAGCCGGGTCCCATCCAGACTGAACGAAACCCCAAAGATATTGCCAGTATTGCCATACAGGCTGGCCAATTCCTCGCCAGTAGCGACATCCCACACTTTAGCAAGACGGTCGAAACTGGCTGAAGCCAGGCGTGTACCATCCTGGCTGAAGGCGAGACGATTTACAAGTCCGGCATGGCCAGTCAGGGTGTGCACCTTGTTACCGGAATTCAGATCCCATAGCGTGATGCCCCCATCCTGATTGCTCACCGCCAAGAGATTGCCATCCGGACTGAGAACAACGCCGTAAATTTCTTTCCCCTCCCCAGAAATAACTCCTAACTCTTGCCCGCTGGTTGCATCCCAAATGCGTACGAATTTGTCATCAGCACCACTATAAAGGCGTTTACCGTCTGCACTAAAGGTGACTCCCGAAACGAACGAGTTTGCCTGATGGCCTGTAAAAGTCGTGATCTCTTTTCCTGATAGGAGGTCCCAGACTTTTGCGGTCCCGTCCCAAGCGACACTGGCCAGGCGTGTACCATCTCGGCTGAAAGCAATGTCGAACACTAAACTATTGTGACCCGATAAAGTATTCAATTTATTCCCAGAGCGGCTGTCCCAAAGTATCACTGTTCCATCCAAACCTCCAGTGGCAATTTGTTCCCCATTTGGACTAAAAGCGAGACTGGTAAGTCCATCCGTAGGATTGTTACCTTTTACCATTTTCAGTAGCAACCGGCCCGAATCCGCATCCCAGAGCTTTGCGGTCCCATCCATGCTGACTGAGGTGATACGCTTGCCATCCGGGCTGTATTCGACATCCCATACGATGTCATCGTGTTCCTGTATTGTGAGTAGTTCCCTTCCAGGGGCAGTATCCCAAATACGCAGGCTGCCATCATAGGCACCCGTTGCAATCTGCTCCCCATCCGGGCTGCCCGTCACACTGATTACGGTGCTGGTAGGGCCTGCCAAAACGAGTAATTGCTGACCGGAAAGCGGATCCCAAACACGGGTTGTACCATCCTGACCAGCAGTGGCGAGCCTGCCATCTGCCAGGTAAGTAACATCATACATACCCGACTGGCGTGGCGGCGTGGAAACAATTTCCCCTGTCACCGCATCCCAGATTTTGATACTGCCATCTTCGCTGGCTGCGGCCAGGTAGGTTCCATCCGGGCTATAAGAAACCCGATGTATGATGCCTCCCAGGTTCAGGGTGAGTAATTCTGTACCCTGTTTTGCATCCCATACTCGCACGATACCCTCGTCCCCGCCCGTGGCGAGAAATCTGCCATCCGGGCTGTAGTCGATTCCTTTAGGTGGCAGCATCGCAGCTACAAGGGACATAACTTTACGATATGTGTCGAGGTCCCAGATTGTGGGCTTGCCATCCATATTGGCTGTCGCCAGGTATTTCCCATCCGGGCTGAAGCTGATCTGTCCGACACCCAGGTTATAGCCAATCGTGGTGCCAACTGATTCTCCAGACAATGTAGCGATTTTTTCCCAGCTGGTTGTATCCCATAGAATTACCTGGGTGACGAACGCTGCAGCCAGGGTGTTCCCATCCGGGCTGAAAGCAACGCTCGAGCTAAATTCATCCGCTCCAAGAAATGTGCGCACTAACCCACCGGAGCTCGCATCCCATAACTTAACCTCCTGTTGGGCACCCATACTGGCTATCCATCTGCCATCCGGACTATATGCCACGCTTGGAACCCCGCCAGGGTAGGCGGGTATGTTCAACAGCATATGCAACTCAGGGATGGCACGGTGCAGGGCGTTGCGCGCCTCCAACGTATCGACTTCATCGAGTGCCTGCAACGCCAAAAGCACGCTGCGCTCGGGGTCCACCTGCAAGTTATTGACCGACGCCGCGGCCAATTCTCGTGAAAAAGCAAGACGTTCAGCCTGGCTTGCCCGTTGCCCTAAAACGGAAGCCACTAAGGCTAAAACGCCAACGACGACGAATGCGATGGTTAGATAGATTGCGCGCTGCTTCAAACGACGGTTGGATCGGGTTTGCTCCTCAGCACGAGCGCGCTCGTTCTCGGCTAATTTACGGGCTGCCTCTAATTCACGCTGGCGTTGGGCTTCCCGTTCGGCTGCTTCCTGGTTAGCCAATGCCTGGGAGGCATCAAGGAACGAGCGCTCCAGAAGGTTCATATCATCGACATGGGTATTGGACCACTCAAGCGCCTGAGCCAGCCGTGCGCCGCGATACAGGCCTCCCGGGTCGCGGCCCAACGACTCCCATTCCTGCGCCGCCTCGGTCAAATGACGGTGCAGGCGC